>NZ_QUHH01000002.1:0-476346 GCF_003479515.1 Parabacteroides sp. AF14-59
AACCCTTTTTATAGATTGGACAGAAAGTAGTCAACTAAAATCGTTAAACTACAAACAAATATTGTTTCATACTAATGAAACACTTGTTCCACTATGGAGAAACAACTGTTTCATTAGGGAGAAACAAAATCTGGCTTATATACTTTTACCACTCATATTGCTCAACATATTCATCGAATACGGGAGCTTCCTGAAGACCTCTTTGAAGGAACAATTGCCGGATATACTCCTGTTGCTCGGGAGTAAAAAGACGCTCTTTACGCCAAAGCCGGTAAAAATGTGTTCGTCCGAAATAGGTTAACATCTCTTGTTTGATGGCTATTGCATCATTATGTGGAATATACGCCAGCAAATTTGTCATACCCAAAGCAAATTGTTCCAATTGGTCGGCCTTAAAGTAGGGACAATCTTCATTGGCAGGACTCGTTTGTGCAGGATTAACAAAGGTAACAGTCTTACGCTCAATCGGTATATGCTGGGCTGCCCTGCTACGAAGACACCTATCAGCTTGTTTGCATTGTCTGTTCATACAATGAGCAAACTTATACGGCAGTAAATTGTAATCAAAGTCTTTATCCATAGTGCATATCGTTTTAACAAAAATACGCTTTATTATTTAACTACAAGACAATTGCAGCATAAATATGGCATTTAGCCCGAATTATAAAGCTTTCCTGCGGTAAGATACAATCAGTTCTGGTTCAGCAAGAAGTAAATCAGTCCGGACATCAGCCCGGTTTGTGTCAGATGGGTACGGATATCGGACAAGGCTTTAGTTATATGTTTCTCTACGGTCTTTTCACTGATATTCAAGAGGAATGCAATTTCCTTATTCTTCATATTTTCTTCACGGCTTAACAAGAATACTTTCTTTCGTTGCTCCGGAAGCGTCTTGACAAAAGAAGATATTTCCTCTTCTATCTCTTTCAAAAGCAGATTATCATGCTGGTTATAGGAAAGGATCTCGTAGTCGATCAGTTCATCCAGATTATCGGTATGGTCGACACGGCGCTGAACCAGCACAGAATTAAGATGATTGATCGACCGGTTGTAAGTAGCACGATACAGATAAGGCTTTACCGGTTCCTCAAAATCGATCTCGTTCCGGTTAACCCATAAAGCCATGAAAACATCCTGGACAATATCCTCACTTACATTCCAATCGTTTACATATCTGTAAGCATAAGTCACCAAAGAACGAAAATAACGTTCGAAAAGCTCCTGGAACAGCATCAATTCTCCTAATCCGTTTTCCTCCTTATCATACTGATTTCTACCTATGGTTTGCATTCAACGATCCCCTATTCAAAAATATTTCTGTAAAAATAGGCTTTTTTTTCATCATCGAGGTAGGGATAACCGGTTTTGTTTTGTGATAGGTATAAGAAGAAGAGTATTACAGAAATAACAGGGATACACAGAGCGGATGGAAAACATCATATTAAAATATTTACAACAAACGGCGAGTACGGAAGAAAAAAAACAGCTACTCGACTGGCTACGGGAAAGCGAAGGGAATAAAAAAACATTCTCCGGCCTGCGGGATATCTGGCTGGCTTCCGGGAACATTCCGCCACAAACGGCAGAGTATTCCGAAAATGCTTTCCGGCAGTTCAAAGAGAACGTACAACAATATGAAAAGAAAAAAAGGCAGACCAGCTACCGGTTACGTCCTTTATTACGTATCGCAGCTTCAGTCGCCCTCATCCTGGCATGTTCTGCAGGCGGATATTTTATCGGCAGGCAGACACCGGATATCGTATATAGAGAGAAAGAAGCTGTTGTTATAAACCAGGCTATTATGGGGAAAGACAGCAAAGGATCGGTCACGCTGCCCGACGGAAGTATCGCCTGGCTGAATGCAAACAGCAAACTGGTTTATCCGGAAAAATTCTCCGATAAATACAGAAAGGTGAAGCTGGAAGGTGAAGGATACTTTGAAGTAAAAAGAGACGAAAAGGCTCCTTTTTATGTGGAGACCAACCAGATGACCGTCAATGTACTGGGAACCAGTTTCGATGTAAAAGATTATCCGAACAAGACCAATAGCGAGACAACCCTGCTTACCGGAAAAGTTGAGATACACCTGCCCGGCAATCCTGATGCGATCCTTCTGAAACCGGATCAACGGCTGACTGTCGACAAACAGACAGGAGTTCATCAAATAAAACAAGTAGATGCATCCGAATACATCTTATGGATCAATGACAAACTGATCTGTCAGGATGAGAAATTGTCCGTCGTTTTGCATAAGATAAAGTTATGGTACGGTATGGAACTGGTCTGCCAGCAAGGTACTCCGGTCGATCAACGCCTGTCGCTGACCATCCGGAAAGAGTCTCCCGATGAGATATTCAAGCTATTGGAAATGATCGTTCCGATCCGTTATTCTATCAAAGACGATATAATCTATGTGAAGCCTAAAAAATAATATGAATCAATAAAAATGAAATGCCTATGAAGTAAACAAACAGGGAAGTATAAAAACAGTCCAGGCAAATGCTGGTAACATCTGCCTGGTAATGTGAAACAAACTGTTCTCTAAACTTAGAAATGAGAACAATAAGTTAAATTTAAAACAGTACAAATGTATGAAAAAAATTTCCACGGGAAGGAATGTTATCTCCTTTCTTAACATTAATTCATTTAGAAAAATGAAGCTAATACTATTACTTATAAGCTTTTGCTTCTTCCAGCTTTATGCAGTAAGCACCTATGCACAAAACACTAAAATAAGCCTGGAATTATCCGGTGTAAAGCTCAGCGAAGCAATTAAAACGATTGAAGAAAAGACACCGTTCGTCTTTTTCTACAATAATTCGGACATCGACATGAACCGGCAGGTCAGCCTGAATGCCAAAGATGCCAGTATCAAAGAAGTTCTGAACCAGTTACTATCGTCCAACAATTACAGGATAGAGAATTATAAAATTGTCCTGCTTGCCGATAAGCCTCAGCAGGAAGGGAAAATCACCGGAAAAGTACTTGATGAAACCGGACTGCCCATTATCGGAGCCAACGTGATAGATAAGAAAACCAATAGCGGGACGATTACCGATCTGGATGGCAAATTCACGATTGACGCACCCCAGAATGCTGTGCTGACTGTCTCGTTCATCGGATACATTTCACAGGAGATCCATCTGAAAGGACAGAAAGAACTGACGGTCACACTCAAGGAAGATTCGCAACTGATAGACGAAGTCGTAGTAGTCGGTTTCGGTACCCAAAAGAAAGTAAACCTGACCGGTGCCGTTGCCTCCGTCAATCTGTCCGAAACACTGGGCGACCGTCCGATAGCCAATGTCACGGCAGCCTTGCAAGGAGCCACACCGGGATTACAGATCGGTTCGGAGACCGGAACACCCGGCGATGCGATGAGCTATAATATCCGTGGTACGACTTCCATCAACGGAGGTACTCCGCTCGTACTGGTGAACAACGTTCCTATGGATATCAATATGATCGACCCACAAGAGATCGAGTCGGTATCCATATTGAAAGATGCAGCATCCGCAGCCATCTACGGGGCGAGAGCGGCATTCGGGGTAATTCTGATCACAACCAAACAAGGGAAAAAAGACTCTGCCCCGAAATTCAATTACAACAATAATATATCTTTCTCCAAAGCGTTGGAACTGCCCCAAAAGGCAAGTCCGCTGGAATCGGTCCTGGCTTATAAGGAAATGGGCTGGCCAAACGACACTTATGTGGACGGCAAGAATATTACTCAATGGGAAGGATATATCCGCGATTACATGAGCGATCCCGGCAAATACCCGAAAGGATATATCTTCGATGAAAAAGGGAATCTTTTCCTGATGAAGGAACGGAACATGTTCGATGATATGACCGACAATTTCGGTTTTATGCAGAACCACAGCATGTCCGTATCCGGCGGTAGCGAGAAAACGGTTTATCGTATCGGTGTCGGTTACACCGGGGAAGACGGTATTCTGATCACCGACAAAGACAGTTACGACCGACTCAACCTGTCTACATTCATGGGCGTAGATGTCAACTCATGGCTGACAACACAACTCGACCTGAAATATGGCAACTCGAAGCAGAACAAAGTGGAAGCCGGAGGACGTAATACCGTATGGGTGGCAGCAATGAATCTGCCCTCCTATCAGAACAACGAAGATTATGAGCAGGACGGGATTACATATGCCCCGGAGTCACCAGCCACTTATATCCGCTACGGCGAACCGCGTAAGATCAAACAAAACGATCTCCGTGTATTGGGACGCGTTATACTGACGCCCTTAAAAGGCTTACGCATTACCGGGGAATATACATATAACCGTACGTCCTCGCAAAACAAGTTCTATAAGAATAAATATCAGTATATCGGATTGAACTTTACCGGGGTACTGAACAGCACGGAAAATTCCAGTTATGCAGTTACCTCCAAATACACGGATTATAATGCCGTCAACTTATTCGCAAATTATGATATGACATTCGGTAAACACGATATCTCCCTGATGGGCGGATACAATCAGGAATCAAGCCATACCGAATCCCAGTATTCATACCGGACAGACGTTGTAGTCGGTTCGCTTCCGTCATTGTCTTTATCGACCGGAACACCAATAACCAGCGATGCGTTCGAAGAATTCGCTATTCGCGGATTATTTTACCGGGTCAACTACAGTTATGCCGGAAAATACCTGTTCGAAGCCAACGGACGTTATGACGGGACTTCGCGTTTCCCCAAAAACAGCCGTTTCGGTTTCTTCCCCTCTTTCTCTGCCGGTTGGAGGGTTTCGGAAGAAAGTTTCATGCAAGGGATGAACAGTTATCTTTCCAACCTGAAGCTGAGAGCATCCTGGGGGTCTATCGGTAACCAGGTTATCCTGAAATCCGATAATACGCCAGACAACTATCCGTATATCCCGGATATGAACGTTTATCTCTCCAGCTGGCTGGTAGACGGACAGAAGATCACGACACTGGGAGCACCCGCTATGGTCAGCAGCAGTTTCGGTTGGGAAAAGGTATATACGCTCGATTTCGGCTTCGACCTGGATCTGTTCGACAATAAACTGAATACGACTTTCGACTGGTATCGCCGCGATACCAAAGGAATGTTGGCTCCGGGAATGGAACTACCGGGAGTTGTCGGCGCCAGCGCAGCAAAGCAAAATGCAGCAGACCTGAAAACGTATGGATGGGAACTGAAGATCAACTGGCGTGACCAAATCGGACAGGTAGGTTACCGGGTAGGTTTCAATCTGTATGACTCACAATCGGAAATCACAAAGTACGATAATGAAGCGGGACTTATCGGATCGAACATCTACCGCAAAGGCATGAAGTTGGGAGAAATATGGGGATACGTCACCGACCGTTTCTATACGGAAGACGATTTCAATGCCGACGGAACCCTCAAACCGGGTATCCCGATGTTCAAAGGAGCCGGGAAAGTGTATCCGGGAGATATCCTTTATAAGAACTTCGATGAAGATACCGAATATATCTTCCAGGGAGAAAATACGGTTTACAATCCCGGAGACCAGCGTATCATCGGAAACAACACGCCCCGTTACCAATATGGCATTACAGCCGGTGTAACATACAAAGGTTTCGACTTATCCATCTTTCTACGCGGAGTAGGCAAACGGGATTACTGGCGTACAGACCAGATGGCATGGCCTACCGGCGGCTGGGGAAGTCTGTTCAAGGAAACACTCGACTTCTGGACACCGGAAAACACGGATGCATATTTTCCCAGAGTCTATTCGCAGGACCAGACCAATACATCATTCAACAGAAAGGTGCAGACCAAATATCTGGCGAACGCAGCGTATCTGAAAATACAGAATATCACTTTGTCTTATACACTTCCGAAAAGCTTCTGCCAGAGGATCTATATGGACAATATCCGGGTATTCGTCAGCGGCGAGAACCTGCATACCTGGGACCATCTGCCCGAAGGTCTGGAATCGGATATGCTTTCTAAAGGAGCCTGGGAATATCCTTTCATGAAAAAGTATTCACTGGGTATAAATGTTACTTTCTAAAATAAACGGTACGATTATGAAAACATTCAAAATAATATTCGGATTACTCCTTATTCTCGGATTTTCAGGTTGCATGAACAACGACTTCCTGGAAAGATATCCGCTGGGGAATCCTACGGCAGAAACCGTATTCAAGTCATACGACAATTTCAAAACATATGCATGGGGCTTGTATGAAACGTTCCCGGCACTCAGCTATGGAGAAACCAACACGGATAATATATCCTATAACTCCACACGCGGTTCGGGAGAAACGGATTGGATCAGAGGGATCGTCGTACCTCCTTCCAATACAACCAATACGCCCTGGGCACAATATTCGTTCATACGCCGGGTAAACCTGATGCTGGATCATATCGAGAGCTCGGAAATGAGTGAAACGGAAAGAGAACACTGGCGCAGTGTCGGTTACTTCTTCCGCTCCTATCGTTACATGACGTTACTATCTGCCTACGGTGGTGTGCCCTGGGTGGATCATGTGTTGGCGGACGATGAAACGGATATCATTTACGGTGCGAGAGAATCACGCGATGTAATAGCGAACCATATTCTGGAAGACCTGCAGTATGCCGAACAGCATATCAATCAGAACGGCGACGGAGCCAATACGATCAATCGGGTAGTGGTGCAGACATTACTATCCCGTTTCTGTTTGTTTGAAGGAACCTGGCGAAAATATCACGCCCTTCAGGAAGCCGATAAATTCCTGCGTGAATGTAAACGGGCTTCCGAAGAGGTATTGAAAGTATATCCGAACATACACAGCAACTATGACGATTTGTTCAACTCTCTGTCGTTAAACGGTATACCTGGAATTATCCTGTACAAAGCTTATTCGAACGAAGCGGGTGTAGTACATGCCACCAGTATCGGGGGAACTACGGCACAATCATTCTATAACGTGACCAGAGACATGGTAGACAGTTATTTATGTTCAGATGGAAAACCCCGTTGGAACAGTCCGATGTATCTCGGTGATAAAGATATATACAATGAATTCAGTAACAGGGATCATCGTCTCTGGTTACATGTCACACCTCCTTACGTAGTCGATCGTTCGGAATCGACCACTGCCTGGGATAACAAATGGAAATTCACAGACAACCCGAAGGACAGGAGTTTCATTGACAGTATCAATATGATCGTCCCGGCAGAACGTCAGAAAACATTACCTTTCCGCCAGGGATACGACGGAGGTATTTTAGGAGAAAATCCGCATTTTGATTTTTATCTGAATGGTCAACCCTGGTACAAATCTGCTTTCGGATATAATAACTGGAAATATTTCAATACCTACCTGAGCATGGGTTCACAGAGGAACGAAGAAACGGATATGCCGATCTTCCGGGTGGAAGAAGTTATGTTGAATTATGCCGAGGCAATGGTCGAGCTGGGAGAATTTACCCAGGCGACAGCCGATATGACGATCAATAAAATACGTTCAAGAACAAACGTTTCTCCGATGGTCGTTTCGCAAATAAACGAAAGCTTCGACCCGAAAAGGGATCTGGGCAATGCCAGTTACAGCGGAGATTATGCCGTATCGCCGCTCCTGTGGGAAGTCCGCCGCGAAAGACGTATCGAGCTATTTGCCGAGAACTTCCGTTTCGACGATCTCAGAAGATGGAAAAAATGCCAGTATGCCATGAAGAAAAAGCTCGGGCAATATGTCCGGAAATCCGATTTCCCGGATGGTACGGCTGTTACTATCGACGGAGGTGCGGAAGAAGGTTATCTGGAATTTCATCCGGCACCCGGCAAACTTTGGCCGGAATATTACTATCTTTATCCGATTCCTTTAAATCAGATGGTATTAAACCCGAATATCAAACAGAATCCGGGTTGGGAATAATTTATAAGATCTAAAATACTAACAAAGCTGTCTGATAAGTATGAAAAAACAATTTGTCAGGCAGCTTTACTTTATCCGTATGTTATGAAATATGTAATTGTCATCATTCTTATGCTTCACACGTTGTGTCTACCGGCACAGACGATCATTCCTTCTCCGGAGAAGATCGTACAAAGCGATGGAGAGTTTCAGACAAAAAAACAAATGAACCTGTTTATCGGTGGAACAAAACCGGATTGTCTGGAGTACCTGCAAAACGAATTGTTGAGAACATCCGAACTAAACCAAGTCAACGGTAAAGCAGAGGCCGATATCCGGATGATCACGGACACCAGCCTCGTAACCGAGGCCTATCGGTTACAGATTACACCTGATTATATCGAGATCCGGGCAGCCGGAAATGAAGGTTTCTTTTATGCTATGCAATCACTACGACAACTGGCTTCCGGGCAAAACGGGACTTTGATCTTCCCCTGCCTGAAAATAGAAGACAGTCCGCGGATTGGTTTCCGGAGCTTTCTACTGGATTCCGGCCGCCAGTATCAGAAAGTATCGACTATAAAGAAGTACATCGACATGGCCGCCATGCTGAAAATGAACTATTTCCACTGGCATCTGACGGAGGGACTCGGATGGCGTATCGAGATCAAACGATATCCGCGCCTCACACAAACAGGAGCTTTTGTAGGGAAAGGCCCTGAACAGCAAGGTTTCTATTCACAGGAAGAAATAAAAGAAGTCGTCAACTATGCTGCCGGGCGCTGCATTACCATCATCCCGGAAATCGATATGCCGGGACATGCCGAAGCGGCATTGGTCGCCTATCCTGAATTAGGTTGCTTTGGCGATACGATAGAAGTTCCGGAAAACGGTTTTACAAAAAATATCTTTTGTGCAGGTAAAACACATACACTGGACTTCCTGAAGAACGTTCTCGATGAGGTCTGTGAACTCTTCCCTTCCACATATATTCATTTAGGAGGCGACGAGGCACCTAAAGGCAATTGGGACATTTGTCCTGACTGCCGGCAACGCATCAAACAGTACGGTCTGAAAGACAGTCATGACCTCCAGCTCTGGTTTGCCGCAACAATGGCCGATTATCTGAAGGCCAAAGGCAGAAAAGCGGTCTTTTGGGGAGATGTCGTTTACCATGACGGATATCCGTTGCCCGACAATACGGTTATCCATTGGTGGAACTGGAGAGGACACAAAGATAAAGCGCTCCGGGAAGCAGTCAAAAGAGATCTTCCCGTTATTTGCGGAACCAATTACTATACGTACCTGAACTTTCCGCTTACTCCCTGGAATGGATACGAAGAACAGAGAACTTTCGATATAAAGGATGTATATACAGCTAATCCCTCCTATATAAAAGATAAGAATTCCTGTTTATTAGGAATGAGCTGTGCTTTATGGACCGATCATGGGGTCAGGGAACATATGATTGACAAGAGACTATTTCCCCGTATCCTGGCTATAGCCGAACAGATGTGGAACCGGAACGAACCGGAAACTTTTGAAGTATTCTACGAAAAGGTAAAAAGCCAAAAAGGCTGGTTTGAAAAACAGGGATATCTTTTCGGACCCGGATTAAAAGAAGAAATTACCAGCGATTTCAGTTGGGATTAACTAAAAACAGAAGAAAATGAAAAGTATAAAATTATTGGCAGGCCTGATCTGCATAACAGGTTTATCTTCCTGTCAGAAAAAAGAAAGCCGCCCTAACATCATCTATATATTGATGGATGATATGGGCTATGGCGATCTGCAATGTTACGGCCAGCAAAAGATAGAGACACCGAATATAGATCGTTTGAGAAACAATGGCATCAAACTGACACAACATTACACGGGTTCGCCGGTCTCCGCTCCGGCCCGATGTGTGTTGATGACCGGCTTACACTCAGGACACACGCAGATCAGAGCCAACGATGAACTGGCATCTCGGGGAGCGGTCAACAGCCACGACTCCATGTATGTCCATCCGGAACTGGAAGGACAATTTCCTCTGAAAGCCGGAACAATGACGATCGGGCGGATGATGCAAAATGCAGGATATACCACCGGATGCTTCGGGAAATGGGGATTGGGATATCCTGGCTCGGAAGGTGTTCCAGGCAAACAGGGGATCGACCAGTTTTATGGTTATAATTGCCAAAGACAGGCACATACGTATTACCCGGCCTTTCTCTGGAAAAACGATGAACGGGTTTATCTCGACAATCAGGTACGTGATCCACATCTGACCAAACTCGACGAAGGAGCAGATCCCTATGACGAAGCAAGTTATAAGAAATACACGCAGAACGAATATGCCAACGATCTCATCTTTGACGAAATGATCCAATTTGTAGACCAGAATAAAGAACAACCATTCTTCCTGCTCTGGACCACTCCACTCCCACACGTCTCGTTGCAGGCACCCGAACATTGGGTAAAATATTATGTCAACAAATTCGGGGATGAAGAACCTTATACCGGAAACAAAGGATATATGCCTTGCAGGTATCCGCATGCTACTTATGCAGCTATGATCAGTTATTTCGACGAACAGGTCGGCAAACTGGTAGAGAAGTTGAAAAAAGAGGGACTATATGAAAATACCCTGATCATTTTCACTTCAGATAACGGTCCGACATTCAACGGAGGTTCCGATTCACCCTGGTTCAACAGCGGAGGATTATTCAAATCGGAATACGGATGGGGGAAATGTTTTCTCCATGAAGGAGGAATACGCATACCGGCTATCGTCTCCTGGCCGGGAAAGATCAAAGCCGGAACAGAGTCCGACCATATCTGTGCATTCCAGGACGTCATGCCTACTTTAGCCGAAATTGTCTCTATCGAATGTCCTCCGACCGACGGTATCAGTTTCCTGCCAACCTTATTAGGAAAGTCCTCCAAACAAAAGGAGCATGAATACCTATACTGGGAATATCCGGATCCGGTTATCGGGAATAAAGCCATACGATGGGGAAAATGGAAAGGGATCATCACTAATATCCGGAAAGGAAACACTACCATGCAACTCTTTGATCTGGAGAACGATTTACAGGAGCTTCATGATGTTGCCGCCGAACATCCGGACATCGTCGGAAAGATGAATAAATGGATGATCGAGTCCGGCACTGTTCCGGAAAATCCGAAGTTCAGATTCTAGTAAAAGAGATCATTCCGATATGGAATTCTGTTCCTGTCGGAATGATGTCCGATTAACGAACTACGTATCATAAAATGCAGTTTTAATCAAACTTTTTCTTTTTAATAACAAACGATCTGTATATTTGTATCCAATAACAAAGAGATATTAAATCTATCTATTAATGGATTCTGCCACCGAAAAGGGATACATAGAGGCTGTTAGCAAGGGGGATGAACAGGCATTCGAGTCATTGTTCCTGCATTACTTTCCACGGATAAAAGGATTCATTAGCGGGATTCTGCAAAACGAGGAAGAGGCAGAGGATATTTCACAAGATATTTTCGTTTCGATGTGGCAAAACAAAGACCGATTAACCGGCATTGAAAATCTGAACGCTTATCTGTTCCGTATGGCTAAAAATACTGTTTTCCGCCATATCGAGCGGTCTCTGTTATTCAGGGATTATCAGCAACAACAAGCCGAACGTTCCTCATTTTCATCCGCCAACAATGAAACTATTGAAGAAGAAATATATGCAAAAGAACTGGAATATCTCATTTCTGTTGCCGTCGAAAAAATGCCGTCCCAACGAAAGCAGATTTATAAAATGAGCCGTATGGAAGGATTATCCAACGACGAAATCGCCGAACGGCTTGTGATCAGTAAACGGACGGTAGAAAATCATCTTACACTGGCATTAGCCGACATCCGTAAACTGATCGGATTCTTCATTCTCATCTTCTTTTAAAAAAAGCTCATCTCAAACCGTGTGCAAACTCTTTCTCACGTATCTTAATAAATAAAATACGGAGGAAATAAGAACATGTAAAAAAGGGACCGGAAAAACAGCGACACCTTTTCAGGACTCCCGAAATCTATATTTGAATTTAATAACAGAGATCATAAATTTAGTAATCATCGATTTAAAGCACTAATAAAACATGAAAAAGACAACTTTATTGGTTGGGATACTTTGTGCAGCAAGTTTATCTTCCTGTCAAAAAGAAAAAAGTAAGCCTAATGTCATATACATATTGATGGACGATATGGGGTATGGTGACCTGCAATGTTACGGTCAGGAAAAAATTGAGACACCCAATATCGACCGATTGAAAGACAACGGTATCAAATTAACGCAGCATTATAGTGGCTCGCCGGTCTCCGCTCCGTCACGATGTGTGTTGACAACCGGATTACATTCCGGACACGCACAGATCAGAGCAAATGACCCTATGTCGTCACGAGGAGCGGTCAGCAGCCATGATTCGATGTTCATACATCCCGAATTGGAAGGACAATATCCTTTGAAAGCCGGAACCATGACAATCGGACGTATGATGCAAAATGCAGGATATACAACGGGGTGTTTCGGGAAATGGGGACTGGGTTATCCCGGCTCAGAAGGAGTTCCGAACAAACAGGGTATTGACCGGTTCTATGGATATAATTGTCAACGACAAGCACATACCTACTATCCTCCTTTTTTGTATAAAAATGATCAACGGGTATACCTTAGTAATCAGGTACGTGACCCCCACCAGACTAAACTGGATGAAGGAGCAGACCCCTACGACGAGGCCAGCTACAAAAAATTCACTCAGGATGAATATGCAAACGATCTTATTTTTGATGAAATGATACAGTTTGTCGATGACAATAAAGATCAACCGTTTTTTCTACTTTGGACAACCCCGATCCCACATGTATCCCTACAAGCTCCGGAGCGCTGGGTAAAACACTATGTGGAAAAATTTGGAAATGAAGAACCTTATATCGGAGATAAAGGATACATGCCATGCCGTTATCCACATGCAACCTATGCCGCCATGATCAGCTATTTTGACGAACAAATAGGAAAACTCGTTGAGAAATTAAAACAAGAAGGAATATACGAAAACACACTTATCTTTTTCACATCTGATAATGGACCTGCCTCCGACGGAGGAACCGATTCCCCTTGGTTCAATAGTGGCGGACTATTCAAATCAGAATACGGGTGGGGGAAATCTTTCCTTCACGAAGGAGGGATACGTGTTCCGGCTATCGTATTCTGGCCGGGCAAGATCAAAGCGGGGACAGAATCCGATCATATATGTGCATTCCAGGACGTTATGCCGACACTGGCCGATATTATTTCTATCGAATGTCCTCCAACTGACGGGATCAGCTTCCTACCGACGCTACTCGATAAAAAAGACAAACAAAAACAACACGAATATTTGTATTGGGAATATCCCGATCCAAAAATCGGAAATAAAGCGATTCGCATGGGAAACTGGAAAGGGATTATTACCGATATCCGCAAGGGAAATACAAGAATGGAACTGTACGATCTGGAAAACGACCTGCAGGAATTACATGATGTTGCCGATAAGCATCCAGATATTGTTAAGAAGTTCTATGAATTAATGTATACATCCACAACTTCACCAGAGAATCCTAAATTCATACTTTAACACTACACAAATATTATACTGATATGACAATAAAAAAGAAAGATATATTGATCGGATTAGGTATCGGAAGTATATTTCTCCCCGTTCCATCCCTTTCGCAACAAAAAAACAGTGAAGAAGTGAAGCCGACACCTAACGTCATACTTATATATGCAGACGATTTGGGTTATGGTGATCTGGAATGTTATGGAGGGTCAGGAGCCGCCACGCCTAATATCAACCGCCTGGCACAAAACGGGATTCGTTTTACCAATGCGCATGCCACAGCAGCGACCAGCACTCCCTCTCGCTATTCTATGCTTACCGGAGAATATGCCTGGAGAAAAAAAGGAACAGATATCGCAGCTGGAAATGCCGGTATGATCATTCGTCCCGAACAATATACGATGGCAGACATGTTCAAAAACTCCGGATATACAACAGCAGCTATCGGGAAATGGCATCTCGGTTTAGGGGATAAAAGCGGCGAACAGGATTGGAACGCCCCCTTGCCTACTGCTTTAGGAGATATCGGATTCGACTACTCCTATATCATGGCAGCTACTGCCGATCGGGTCCCCTGCGTATTTATCGAAAATGGAAAAGTAGCCAACTATGATCCTTCCGCTCCCATTGAAGTAAGTTATCAAAAACCATTTGAAGGAGAGCCACTCGGCAAAAACCATCCTGAACTGTTGTATAATCTGAAACACAGTAACGGGCATGATATGGCTATCATAAACGGTATTGGACGTATAGGATACATGAAAGGAGGAGGCAAAGCTCTTTGGAAAGATGAAAACATAGCCGATTCAATAACGACACATGCACTAAACTTCATCCGGGAAAATAAAAACAATCCGTTTTTTCTCTATTTTGCAACGAACGATGTACATGTACCCCGTTTCCCGCATGACCGTTTCAGAGGTAAAAACCCGATGGGCCTAAGAGGAGATGCAATTGTACAGTTCGACTGGTGTGTCGGACAGTTGATGGAAGAATTGGATAAATTAGGATTGACCCAAAACACAATGATCATTCTTTCAAGTGACAACGGTCCCGTCCTCGATGACGGCTACGCCGACCAGGCTCAAGAATTAGTAGGTAATCATAAGCCTGCCGGCCCATTACGCGGAGGGAAATATAGTGCCTTCGAAGGTGGCACACGCATTCCTGCAATTGTAAGCTACCCAGCTATTGTAGAAAAAGGAAAAATTTCAGATGTTTTAGTTTCCCAGATCGACTGGTTTGCATCTTTTGCAACTCTCATACATGCAATACTACCTAAAGGATCTGCATCAGATAGCTTCGATATGCTATCTAATTGGTTTGGGAAAGACAATACGGACCGACCATGGGTAATCGAACAAGCCTCTGACCATACACTTTCCATCCGGACAAAAGACTGGAAATATATAGAAACCAGTTTCAATCCTGTTAAAGTAGCCAGAGTAACAAATATTGAAACCGGCTATTCAACGGAACCCCAGTTATATGATATGAAAGAATCTACAGAACAAACCAATAAAGCATCTCTACATCCTGAAATTGTTTTCAAATTGCAGCAAATCCTGAAAAAGATACAAAAACAAGGATCACATTAAACAAAACCCTTACAAGCTGGAAGGTGTGTCAAAACATCTTCCAGCATCTTTTTTTATAAAAAATCACATTCTGACTGTGTGTTCCATCTCCCTTACGTCTCTTATATAAAACGGCAATAATATGCACACATCAAAAACATATAAAATACTATATAACCTGGTTTCCCATACATTCGATTCGGAACTTCGGATCAAGATATGGCAATGGCTGGTTAATTCATCCAATCAAGAAGAAAAAGAAAAAGCACTCCTGTCTATATGGAATGAATATCCGGCAAAAACAGATGCAAATACTTATCTTTCACTGAAAGCTACTCAGGAAAAGATCAAACAAAATAAATCCTCACATAAACAATATAGACTGACATACAAACTATCGAGAATAGCAGCAATACTTATTATTCCTTTATTATCGGTAATCGGTTCCTATCTGTATGTTAAACATAACACATATAATCCGGAACTAATACAATGTTTCGTACCGGAAGGAGAGAAACAGGAGTTAACCCTCCCCGACGGTTCCATAGTAAACATCAATTCAGGGAGTATATTAATCTATCCAAAAGAATTCAAAGGAAACACTCGTACCCTGCATCTGGCAGGAGAAGCAAACTTCACGGTAAAAAAGGACAAAAAGCATCCTTTTATTGTAAAGACAAGTTCTCTAAGGGTTGAGGCACTTGGTACAAAATTCAATGTACAAGCTTACTCGGAGAGTGATAAAATCATTGCGACACTCGAAAACGGAAGCATCAAAGTAAATAAAATCGAAGATGATGAAAACTCTTTCATCTTATCACCAAACGAACAACTGGAATATAATTACAAAACAGGCATATTCGAAAAAAGAACTATCAATGCAGCCAATTATTCTGCCTGGATAAAAGGTGAACTCAATTTTATAAATATGCCTCTAAAAGAGATTCTGACTACAATCCAGCGAAAATATGCCGTTGACTTCATTATAAATCCCCGCTTGTTTACCCCGGATTTATACACTATAAAATTCCGCCAGAATGAAGACATTGATACAGTCATGAAAATTCTGACAATGACTGTCAATGGATTAACTTATGAAACAGATGATGATACAATAACTATTTATTCACTAAAAAAGAAAGGAGTAAAATAACAAAAAAAGGGACTGGAAAAAATTGCGACACCTTCTCCAACCCCCGAAATCAACAATCCATTTAAAACTGTAGAGATCTTAAATTTAGTATTCATTGATTTAATGTACAAAAGTATGAAATTAAACTACTATAAGAGTACATACGGACTCTTAAAATTACGTAAATTGTTAATATTTACACTATTAAGCCTATTCACATTTAACTCGGGTTGGGGGCAGAACCAACGAATATCAATTGTTGCAAAAAACAAGACACTGTTAAGCGTATTCGAAAATATTGAAAAACAAACAGGGTTGAGTATTGCTTATAATCAAACAAAATTAGATGTTAATAGAATTATCAATCAGGATTTTAATGATAAAATCCTGTCCTCTGTTATAACAGAGCTACTAGAAAACAGTAGTTTTACCTATCGGATTGAAGGGAAACATATTATTATTGTTCCGGTACAGCTACAGCAAAAACAACAGTCCACTCAGAAAATCCAGGGCATCATTACTGATCCCAGCGGTCTACCTGTTATTGGTGCAAACGTTGTTGTGAAAGGTACAACCAATGGAACAATCACCGATCTGGAAGGCAAATTTTCTATTGAGGCTTCTCTGGGTAATACTTTACAAATTTCTTACATCGGATACTTATCCAAGGATATCCGTGTAGACGGAAAAGACAATTATTCAATCCAGCTTATCGAAGATTCGCAGGCACTCGATGAAGTTGTGGTTGTTGGATATGGTACATCAAAAAAGGTGAATGTGATCGGTTCTATCGCTTCTGTTGATTCCAAACAACTGGAAAACCGTGCCACTTCGTCAGTCGTTTCAGCCCTTACCGGCCAGATGCCAGGTGTTACGATCACACAAGCGGGCGGACGTCCGGGTGAGAATACCGGAACGATACGTGTGCGTGGTGTCGGCTCTTTCAGTAGCGACAATGATGCCAAAAAAGCCGATGCTCTAATCCTTATAGATGGAATACCAGGAAATATGACGGATATAAACCCGAATGATATTGAAAGTATTTCCATATTAAAAGACGCATCAACTGCCGCCATTTACGGATCACGCGCAGCAAATGGAGTAGTATTGGTCACAACTAAAATGGGAAAAGAATCGAAAGTCTCTGTTTCCTATAATGGTTACGTAGGTTTTAACCGGGCAACCGCTCTTCCAAAGTATGTAGACAGTTGGGATTACGCGCGCTTGCTGAATCAGGCTGAAGGAGTTACCCGTTTCACTGATGAGGAAATCAATGCTATGCGTACGGGAAGTATGCCCGACTTATGGGCCAATGAAAAATTCGTAGACGACATTTTCTCCGGAAACGGTTTACAAACAGGACACGATTTGTCTTTGAACGGAGGCAACGACCGAAGCCAGTATTTTGCATCTTTCGGTTATTTAAGCCAGAACGGTATTGTACCGGGCAACAACTATTCACGCTACACAGCCCGTGTCAATCTTACGTCCAATTTATCTGACAAACTGAAATTAACTATTCGCTTACGAGGTGATAAAGCTCAAACCAAAGAACCAGGCACAGCCGGTGCCATAGACGGTGGTTACGGAATGATGTCACTGATCAGTCAGGGATTACGTTTTCCAGGATTCCGTCCTTCAGTATTAAGCGATGGTTCATGGGGACCGGGTGTTAAAAACTTCGGAACACCTAAAGCATGGCTGGCATCCGAATCATTTCAGGAAAAGCCGACCATGAGAATCAACTCGAATGTACGCCTGGAGTATACCCCGATAGAAGGGTTGAAGTTCTCCGCTATCGGTGCTTACAATTTCACGAATGCACAAGACAAAAAGTTCCGTGCCACTTTACCCGTCACAATCAACGGAGCCACCAGTGTTTTAGGTCCCTCTTATTTAGAAGAAAAGAATACCAACACTGACTATAAATCATTTCAGGCCACAGTTGACTATTCAAAAACATTCAACAAAGTACATAATCTAGGTATCCTGGCCGGCTATTCGTGGGAAGAAGAATCGGCCCGCGATCTGGAAGGCCGTCGGGATAATTTCCCCAGCAATGAGTACCCGTTCCTGACAGTAGGTTCACCGGATAACCAGACCAATAAAGGCGGAGGTTACGACTGGGTCATCCAGTCTTTCTTCGGACGTGCACAATACAACTACGCAGAACGCTATCTAGGTGAAGTGACAATGCGTTACGACGGTTCATCACGTTTTCCTTCAAATTCGCGTTATGCATTCTTTCCTTCAGCCGCTATAGGTTGGAGAATTTCAGAAGAAAACTTTTTTAAAGAAAATGAGAAATTGAACTTTATTAATAACCTCAAACTAAAAGCATCCGCTGGTATTCTGGGGAATAATAATATTGGTAATTATGCTTATCAGTCAGTCTATGAATTAGGGAATGACTTCAATTATCCACTGGGAGGTACGATACAGCAGGGAGCCGCTTTGAAAACCTATACGGATCCACGGCTTAAATGGGAAACGACCCGTACGATAGACGGTGGTTTCGAATCTGTGCTCTGGAATGGTTTACTGACCGCCAATATTTCTTACTTCTACAGATATACTTATGATATCTTATTCAAACCAAACGCAAGCGCCTCATCTGCTTTCGGACTACAAATGAGTGAGGTTAATACCGGAGAAGCCTCCAACCGGGGCTGGGAATTTGAAGTAGGACATAGAAATAATATAGGTGAATTCAGCTATAGTATCAACGGCAACTTCTCAATCATCAAAAATAAGGTTGAAACGTTAGGACTTGGTAATGTAGAACAAGCAAACGGAATGGTAGGTAACGGTTCCAATCTATTTATCGGTTATCCAATCGATATGTACTACGGATATCAGACAGATGGAGTATTTCTGAACCAACAGGATATAGACGATTATTTTGCACACACAGACCAGTCCGCCATGGGAGCAAATAAAGCCAATACCAAACCAGGTGATATCCGATACAAAGATATTTCAGGACCCGACGGTGTTCCCGACGGAAAAGTCGATGCGACTTATGACCGCGTTTATCTAGGTTCAAAAATACCCAAATATACATTCGGTCTTTCATTAAATGCGGCTTACAAAGGTTTTGACCTGAACATCTTCTTACAAGGAGTAGCAGGTGTCAACGGACTGTTAAACGGTTTTTCAGGCTGGGCTTTGTGGAGTGAAGGAAATATCCAAAAATGGCAGATGAAAGAAGCCTTCGATCCGGAAAACCCGACACGTTATCCGAAATACCCACGTATAGCAAACCTGGGAAATGCAACTGGAATTAATACGCAACAATCTGATTTCTGGATTCGCAACGCCTCTTACCTACGTGTAAAGAACATTCAGTTAGGATATACTTTACCCAAATCAATCTTAAAGAACACTTTCATCCAGAATGTACGTTTCTATGTAGCAACAGAGAACCCGTTCACATTCCATAGCTATCCGGATGGTTGGGATCCGGAAATCAATGCCGATGACCGATTCTATCCGGTATTGGCAAACTATACATTTGGTTTGAATCTTAAATTCTGAAAAGTATGAAATCAATTATAAAGAAATCAATAATGGTCTTGGTTGCTATTGCATCTTTAACCTCTTGCGAGTTGGACCGTTATCCGCTGACAAATTTCAGCGAAGATACTTTCTTCGATAAAGAAGAAAATACAAAACTTGCACTTATCGGTTTATACCGCGGAGGTATCACCTATGGAGTAGACTACAATGCCTCCGATTGGTGGGCCTATAGTGCAAAAATACTAATAGATGGTGTCAGCGATATGGGATACGACCGCCGCGGATTCAATAATAATCTCGGGAAACTGACATCCGGACAAATCAATGAAAATAACGGATGGGTAAAAGACTTGTATCAGAAACCTTACCGCCGTATCAGTGCATGTACCCGATTCATTGAAGGAATCAATACGCTCGAATCTGATAATCCGGAAATGGAACGTATGAAAGCGGAAGCTCGCTTTATCCGGGCAGTACAATATTTTTACCTGGCTTCCTATTACTATGATGTTCCGCTAATTAAAACAGTCCTGACCTTGGATGAAGCCAATACTGTTTTAAAGTCACCGCGTGCAGAGGTTCTTCAATATGCAATTGACGAATTAACAGAAGTTGCTAATCTCCTGCCCCGCCATAAAGATTTACCATCCTCGGAACGCGGACGCGCAACGGCACAGGCTGCATTGGTTTATTTGGCACGGACACATCTGGTTGCGAAAAATTACAAGGAAGCTGCTGTGGCATGTAAGCAAATCATCGATTGGGGAGATAACAAATTAGATACCGACTATCAGAAATTGTTTTATCCCAGTGCAATAAATAGCTCTGAACATATTTTCGCGACACAGTTTGTCGATGACTTAGCCGGACACGGACTACCTCAACATGCTTATCCGATAAAAGACGGAGGATGGTGTTTGGTGAATGGATCCAGCATTCTATTTGAAGCCTATGACTTTCTGGATGGAACACCTTTCAGCTATGATGACCCACGTTTCAACAAAAACAACTTTGGAGAAAATCGTGATCCCCGTTTGGATTATACACTTATTTACGATGGTTCGACCTTCCGCGGAACAGTTTACAGCTGCAATCCTGAAACAACGGCAGCCGACAAGATCGGCCCGGGACAAACAACTCAAACAGGTTTCCTTTTACGTAAATACTTTGATGAAAGCTGGAACGGGGATAAAAGCCAATATGGAAACAATGTTCCTTTAGCACGTTATGCTGACGTATTAATGATGTACCTGGAAGCCGAGATGGAAGCCGGGACACCAATCAACCAAACTCTACTTGACCAAACAATCAACGCAGTTCGGGGACGCGTAGGTATGCCAAAGATAACGGAAACCAATCCGGATAAATTATTAAAAATTATTCAGAAAGAGCGTATGATCGAATTTGCTTTTGAAGGACTTCGCCTTTGGGATTTATTCCGCTGGGGAATCGCTGAAGAACGCTTAAATCAGGATATTTATGGTTCACCATTTTACATCTCCAATCAAGAGTTAATGAAAAAGAAAGATGGACAGCCTGATCCGTATAACCGTTGGTACGTTGACAAACGTAATTTTAAAGCCGGACAAGAACGTTGGCCTATTCCACTATCTGAAAAGAATATCAATCCCAACTTGAGATAGTCGGTTAAATAACTTTACAGAGATACCGGTTACTTATAATTCCGGTATCTCTGTTTTCTTTTCCGCTTTTGATTAAATATTACCTGAACAACCATATCATGAATCATAAAATAAATAAAGCAATCCTGCCTGTATCATTATTATCTATTGTTGCTTCCGGAAGTTATTCCCAAACACAGCAACCCAACATTGTCATCATTCATACAGATGAACAGAACTTTCGTACTTTAGGTTGTTATCGGGAATGCCTGCAAAATGAACAAGCTTTCCCATGGGGAGAAGAAGCCATTGTGGAAACACCCAATATAGATTATCTGGCACACCGTGGAGTATTATTTACACGCTGCTATGCCACAACCCCAGTTAGTTCCCCCAGTCGGGCCTCTTTCATGACCGGATTTTATCCACAGAACAACGGAGTATGGACAAACGACATGGTCCTGTCTGAAAAGACGGCCACCTTTGGAGAATCCTTACGGGATAACGGCTACGCAACCGGGTACTTCGGGAAATTACATCTCAATGGAAAAGGAAGACCGGAATGGCATCCCAAACGTGACTTCGGCTTTTCCGACAATTATTATATGTATAATCGTGGCCATTGGAAAAAGATAGAAGAAGCGGAAGAAGGACCCGTGTTCAGAACAAATGCAGATGTGAAAACAACAGATGAAAAGACATTCACTACTGACTTTATTGCTACACGGGCCATTGATTTCATAAACCAACAAAAAGACGGGCCGTTCTGTTGCATGATTTGTTTTCCGGATCCGCATAGTGCGAATCTTGTAAGACCGCCCTACGACACGAAGTACAGTCACATAAAGTTCAAGGAACCAGTAACTGCTACCGCCGATACAACCAGTCGACCTGCATGGTCACACGGGGATAATCTCCCGGCAGACCAGCCCGAAGATATGGCTCAATACTTCGGCATGATTAAATGCATTGACGATAATATAGGACGAATATTAAGTACTCTAAAAGAGAAAGGTGTTCTTGATAATACAATTATTGTTTTCACATCTGATCACGGAGACTTGTGTCGGCAACACGGATTGATCAACAAAGGTGTCCCATTAGACGATTCAGCCCGTGTCCCGTTCATTATCAGTTACCCGGCGGGAATGCGACAAGGAATCAGAGTCGATAATGTCATGTCTGTAGTTGATTTTACTCCTTCTCTACTTAGTTTTTGCCAGATCCAGCCTTCCGACCAATATGACGGCCGGGACTTGTCCCCATTATGGAAAGGTAATAAACTCCCTGAAAAATACAATGATATTGTTTTTATGAGAGCTACAACACCTAAATTAAAAAGTGATTGGGATGAATCGGCTACAGCCAAACGTACTATGTGGATATCTGCCGTAACACCTGATTATAAACTAACTTATTCGGAATATAGTTCAGATGTTCCCTGGCTGACCGATCTAAAAAAAGACCCGGACGAATTGTTTAATTGTTATTTTGACCCGGCTTATAAAGAGATCGTTTCCCAATTAGCCTCCAACTTAAAAGAATATGGAGAACGATACAATGACCCCAGGATTCATCATCCTAAAATTCAATGCGAAATAAGTTCTGCCATTTTAAAAAAGTAGACAATATCCGTTAAAAACACGGTATAAAACAAGGCTACTAGAAAAAAAATGCAGACCTTTAACTCCCGAACTATCATAAACTAATATAAACTAAAAATATCATGAAATCAAACGTACTAATCGGTTTCGGACTGGGAGCATTCCTTGTCTCCCCGACCGCCTCTCATGCTCAAAAGGCAAAAGAGACAAAAACGCCGAATGTCATTTTCATTTATGCCGACGACCTGGGTTATGGCGACCTGGAATGTTACGGTGCAACACGAGTACAGACACCCAACGTCAACAAACTGGCTAACAGCGGCATTCGCTTTACGAATACCCACGCAACAGCAGCGACCAGCACACCATCCCGTTATTCACTGCTTACCGGAGAGTATGCATGGCGCAGGCCGGGAACAGATATTGCTGCAGGAAATGCCGGAATGATCATCCGCCCGGAAAGATATACCATCGCAGACATGTTCAAAAGTGCAGGGTATACAACCGCAGCTTTAGGCAAATGGCATCTGGGACTGGGTGATAAAACAGGCGAACAGGACTGGAATGCACCTCTGCCCGCAGCGTTGGCAGATCTCGGATTCGATTATTCCTATATCATGGCCGCCACAGCCGACCGTGTACCCTGTGTCTTCATTGAAAACGGTAAAGTAGCCAACTACGACCCGTCGGCACCTATCGAAGTCAGTTATCAGAAACCTTTTGAAGGCGAACCGTTGGGCAAAGACCATCCGGAACTGCTGTATAATCTGAAACACAGCCACGGCCACGACATGGCAATCGTCAATGGTATCGGACGTATCGGTTATATGAAAGGCGGCGGCAAGGCTTTGTGGAAAGATGAAAACCTGGCAGACTCCATCACGACACATGCCCTCGACTTTATCAAGGCAAACAAGGACAAACCTTTCTTTATGTACTTCGCCACAAACGACGTGCACGTTCCCCGTTTTCCTCACGAACGTTTCAGAGGGAAAAACCCGATGGGACTCAGAGGAGATGCGATCGTGCAGTTCGACTGGAGTGTCGGACAGATACTGGACGAACTGGAAAGATTGGGATTAAGAGAAAATACATTGATCATCCTCTCCAGCGACAATGGTCCGGTAGTGGATGACGGTTATGCAGACCAGGCAGAAGAACTGCTGGGTGATCACAAACCGGGCGGCCCGTTACGCGGAGGAAAATACAGTGCGTTCGAAGCAGGAACACGTATTCCCGCCATTATCAGCTGGCCGAAAGAAATAAAAAAAGGAAAAGTATCCGATGCTTTAATGTCACAGGTCGACTGGTTCGCTTCACTGGCTGCATTAACAGGATCTGTTCTTCCCAAAGGCGCTGCCCCCGACAGTTACAATTACCTGGGAACCTTACTGGGCACAGACAATGCCGACCGCCCATGGGTGATCGAACAGGCTTCCGACCATACGCTATCGGTCCGCACAAAAGACTGGAAGTATATCGAGACCAGCGACGGACCGAAAATGGTACCCTGGGGACCCAAGATCGAGACAGGTTATTCCAAAACACCTCAGTTATACGATATGACCCAGGTAGGCGAACAGGAGAATTTGTCAGAAAAACGTCCGGAAGTCGTTTATCAGTTGCAGGGTATTCTAAAAGGTGTTCGTAACAACACCGTCAAACCAAAATAAATTGAATAACCTATTTGAATTAAGAATCAACGGTCTGGGACTTTTGTTCCAGACCATTTTTATGTTTTTACCTTTTTTTATCAGGGAATAGACACTATCTTTGTGGGCAATTGGGCAGAAAATAAAAGATAATGCTGGGACTTATTAGTAAAGGAATTGTGATAGGCGTACTTGTATCAGCCCCTATGGGTCCGATCGGTATGCTGTGTATACAAAGAACATTAAATAAAGGACGTTGGCACGGGTTCGTTACCGGCCTGGGAGCAGCCTTATCGGATGTCATATATGCCGCTCTTACCTGCCTGGGAATGGGAGTTGTTGTCAACTTCGTCGAAGCCAATCAGGCACCGCTCCAACTGATGGGAAGCATCGTTCTCGGACTTTTCGGTTACTATATATACCAATCCAATCCTGTAAAAAACTTAAAAAAGCAACGTGAAAAAAAGTTATCGTTCACACAGGATTTTATTACAGCTTTTCTTCTTACCTTTAGCAACGTTTTAATCGTGCTTCTATATATTGGCTTGTTTGCACGTTTTGGGTTTGTGTTACCAGATCATTCTGTTTGGATGTTATTGGGAGGGATTGCATGCATTGGTATAGGTGCCGTTTTGTGGTGGTTCGGTATCACATATATAGTTGCCAAATTAAAAAAATGGTTTAATGTACGAGGAATATGGTTATTGAATCGGATTGTAGGGACAGTCATCATTGTTTTGGCTATTGTAGGAGTATTATCTGTGCTCCTTACCTCATATTTCCATTTGCCGTTGCTCCAAATCTATAATTAACATGAAGAAGCTTAAAGTACCGTATTTAGTGACGCTGGATGTACTGGATCTATCATCCGCAGGATATCTGCTGGAGAGCAAAGCCCAGCGAGAGTATATTGATGTGATCAATTGGGAAGAGTACCCTTACAAACCAATTGTTGCCTTTGATATAGCACGAACAGACACGAATTTATACATTCGTTATTTCGTGAAAGGAAATTCCCTGAAAGCTGTGCACAGCGCAGACGGGTCACCAGTTTATACAGATAGTTGTGTAGAGTTTTTTATGAAAACCGAAGAAGATCACAACTACATGAATTTTGAATTTAACTGTATCGGCACCTGCGATGCGGCACGCCGCCAGTCACGCGATATCAAGAGATCGCTGAACTCGGACGAGTATGCCACCATCCGTAGGTATTCCACACTGGAACATAAGCCTTTTGCAGAAAAGAAAGGCGTATATTCCTGGGAATTGGTAGTCGCTATCCCATTCCAGCTAATGGGTCTCGATCCTGAGAACCTGCCGGAAAAAATCCTGGGTAACTTCTATAAATGCGCCGACGATACTGAATTCCCGCATTTCGTAAGCTGGAGTCCGATAAACGTTCCTACGCCGGATTTCCATCGTCCGGAGTTCTTTGGAGAAATCTATTTATAAAATATCAAATATTCCCGGCGATCATATCCCGGGAATATTCCAACTAGCCCCGATATGCCTTTTACCACTCTATTGATTGATGATGAACCGGCAGCGCATTATGCACTAAAGGAACTGCTCAAAAAACATGCAGACACGATTCAAGTCGTAGGGGATGCCTTTTCAGGTAAAGAAGCGATTTCATTATGTGAGAAAGTCAGACCCGAACTTCTCTTTTTGGATATCAAAATGCCGGATATGAACGGGTTTGAGGTACTCGAACAACTCTCTTTTCAACCTTATGTGATTTTTTCCACCGCATACGACCAATATGCTATCCAGGCTTTTAACGAAAACTCGATCGATTATCTGTTAAAGCCCATAGAAGAGAAGCGATTCGAACACAGCATTCAAAAGTTAAAACGACTACATCAGAAACCATCCACAATCAATTATACAGAATTAAATCATCTATTCGAACAGTTTCAAAAAAGCCAAAAGAAAGCAGGCGCCATTCCTATCCATACTCAATCCAAAATCATACTGGTTCGCTGCACCGATATTATATTCTGTAAAGCTGCAGGAGGTTACGTTTCCTTATTTACAGACAATGGTAAAGAATATATATCCGACCTCAGCCTCGGACAATTGGAAGAACGCCTTCCCGAATCCTTCCTACGTGTGCAGAAATCATATATTGTCAATAAAGACCGGATTGAGGAGATACATAAATACTTCAACAACCGCCTGATTCTGGTCATGGCTGACAAACTGCACACACATATAACAACCGGCACCAGCTACATAACGACTATCCGGGAAGCACTCGATTTATAATATGAACCGATAATACAGCTTGAGTCTTCCTTTTTTCAGGTTCAATGAATTTTGCTTTCAATGAAGTGTAAAGACAACTAGATTTGCCATAGTATTAATTTAATGAACAAAACAATGAAAAGACTCTGTTACATTTTATTCAGTCTTCTAGTCGTATTTCAGCTAAAAGGCCAGCAAGCATCCCTCGTTGTCATCCCGGAAAAGGAGAACAAAGAGATCAGCTATCAATTAGCCGATAGCGAACATTTTTCTTTTTATACGTTATACCAAACCATACAGGCAACTCCCGAGGGGATATTCCGGATCAATCTTCCTATACAAAGTCCTGTCACACTCGATATATTAACAGAAGAACGTCTATTGATCCGCGCCTATCTGACAAAAGAGAGCAGTGACACCATCCGGATTCAAAACAACCAGGCGGTCTTCAGCGGAACCAATGCAGTTTACAACGAATGCCTGCAGAAAATACAACAGATTGAAGAATATTGTCACAGCATTTCATATGACAGACAACATGAACTGGAGACCATCGATTCTTTAAACGAATTCAAACAGAAGAGTAACGAAAAACGAGCGGATCTTATGACTTTCCTGAAAAAGAAAAACGTATCTGCAGATTTCATTCACAATCAGAGTTACATTATCGACTGTATATTTACCAATTTGTATTACAATAAAATATTAAACCTTTACAATAAGAAAAAAATAACGGACGAATGGCTCAGAGAGACAAAAGAACAACTTTCTTTTGACTTTCAACACGAAGAGACTCTTTGTTATTCACAGTACGAACGAATGTTATATATGAACACAACCATTAATTATTTCATTATAGAAAAACATTCCCCACAAGAAATTGACAAAGACAAGATCAATACATTCCTTTTTAATGAATATAAAAAGAAGATAACAGGGAAAAATCTGGAAAATGCCTGGGCCAGACTGATCTACTATGATATTTTCCAAAAAGATTTCAGCAAAGACATTCCTGCACTTTATGACCAGTTTCGTTCCGTCTATCCGCAAAGTAAGTTCATCGACATATTATCTCCGGAAGTCGACAAGGTCAGGCAATTCCACCATACCCCGGAAGCTACCAACCATATAATCTTTCTTCCTACAGATTCCACAGCTCAAAACCTGGAAGATGCCGTACATCCTTTTATCGGCAAAGTCGTTTATGTCGATTTATGGGCAACCTGGTGCGGTCCGTGCCAAGAAATGTTCTCCCATGGAAAAGCGATGAAAGAAAAGACAAAAGATATGGATATCATTTATCTGTATATCTCGATAGACAGACCTGAAAACCGGGAAAAATGGGAGAAGATGGTTCGCTATTACAATTTGGAAGGATACCATTTGCATGCCGGTACAACACTTGCCAAGTCTTTTTATACATCACTGGGAAATAACGGAATGCTATCCATTCCACAATTTATAATCATCGGGAAAGACGGAAAGGTAGCCATAGAAAAGGCGGCGGCTCCGGACGATCTTGAAAAAGTCATTGAACAATTAAAACAAGTCAGTCATGAATAACGGATTATCAATGAGTTACTATATCGGAGGTGTAAGATTTTTAATAACAACTGCTATTATCGCTTATCCTTTCATATCTTTCATACTTCACAAATTCATTTCCAACAAATGGATCAATAGGGTCAGTTTTATACTGATCCTATTAGGAGGAATAATGATATTCACGGGAAAATTCAATGATCCTGTTTCCATAAAGCTAATCGTCTCACTTTTTTTCTCCTATCTTCTTTTTCACCTTATCACAGATCAATTATACCGAATCAGCAAAGAGTGGCGGATAATCCTTGAGGCTTTACTTACCTGTGGTTTGATTATGGGAACATTGACTGTTGTCGCTCTTGCCGGTAATTTCCGGATCACCAAACTCATTACAGAAAAATTCCCGGACGGAAGTTTTAGTTTTATACCCGGATATTATGATGATATGCTGGAAACATCTGTTATCTTTTCCTGCATATTGATCGCATCCAAATACTTCTATACCTACCTGCAGGAAAAAGCCGAATATAAAAAACAACGTAAAATAAAAGAAACACTTTTGGAAAAAGAATTGATCCAAGCTCAACTGGAGGCACTTCATGCCAAAATAAATCCTCACTTCCTATACAACTCACTTAATACGATCGCCGGACTTGCCCTTATTGACGGTGAAAAAACCAGGCAAATGGCATTGGCCCTCTCCCGTTTTTTCAGATACAGCATCAATAAAGAACAAACGAACCTAACCTCTGTCATCGAAGAGACCGAAATGATAAACACCTATCTGGATATAGAGAAAATACGCTTTGGGAACCAGCTCGATTACAAAATAAAATACGATCCTGAATGCGAAAAAGAACTAATCCCCAGAATGTTGCTTCAGCCACTCGTTGAAAACTGCATTAAGTATGGCTGGAACGAACAAGCAAACTCAATCCGGATACGAATCGACATAAGAAAAGAAAGTGACCGGCTCATCATCTCAATAAAAGATTCCGGAACTCCTTTCAAATCCGGATTCATTCCCGGATATGGCCTGCAAAGCACCTATGACAAACTGGAACTTCTTTTTCCGAACCATCACGACCTTTCGATCATCTCTCATCCGGAAAAAGAAGTACGTATTATGATCAAAGCAATTTCTCAGTCAGGATCTTAGTCACTTCTTCGGCAGAAGGATGGATGGCTAATATCTTTCCATCCTTATCTACCAGATACGTACAGCCTCCGCTGTTGCCGGCACCATACATTTCCCAGATATTTCCTTTATCATTCAGTTCTACCAGATTCAACCAGGGGTATTTATCCTGCTCGATCGCCTTCTTCATGGCATCCGTATTATTATTTTCACGAGCAATACCGACAACAGTAAATCCTTTATCCTTGAACGTTTCGTAAACCGGTATCATACTGGACGACAACCGGCGGCATGGTCCACACCAGGAGGCCCATAAATCGATCAAAGCGACTTTTCCTTTTATCTGGTCGGAAAGCTTTACCATATTCCCTTCCAGATCGGGAGCAGTAAAGTCGATATAAGAACCGCCTACTTTCACATTCATACTGGCTATGATCCGTTCCATATCCTTCACATAAGGGTGAGAAGCGAACTTCTCCTTATAATTACGCTCGAATATCTCCGGATAAGCCGGAAATTCTTCTTTACCCGGATAATAACGTGCCATCATCACGGCATTATCGAGCATCTGCTTTAAAAGACATAAACCGTTCAGCGTCGGTTCTTTCTTTACATAATCAAGCTTCCATTGCCGAATGCCATCAAAATACTCTTTGAATCTTTTATTCAGAGCAAGGCCTTCTTCCGAATATTCCTTACCGGCATCACGCAGATGCTCATATTCAGCATATAATTTATTTCTGTCTTCATCCGTTTTTGCTGCCGACATCCTCTTCTGCAAATCATACATTTCCTTCGAAGAATAACGTTCTTCTTTTTCCAGCACATCCCTCTCCTTCTCCAGTTGGGTTACCGGATAAAGTTTTTCCATTTCCTCCTGCATGCGTATCTCTTCCTTATTCAAAGCACCGTCTGCCTGCAGAACACTGTGCGGACGATGTTCCATAGGATAAAGTGTGAAATGCAAAGTTCCTTTTTCCGAAATGAAATAGGTCGGACGCCAGGCTCCGTTCATTTGTTCATCCCAGAACACCAGTTCATACATCTCATTTTCATCGGCAGTCAATGTATAATTGAATTTACCGTCTCTGACAGGAATAGAGATAAACGGGTTCGTACGTATATCTTTTCCGGCACGTATCAACGTCAGGCGGGAACTCTGAGGACGGTCTATTACTTCACCCTCCAAAACACATTCAAATGTTCCGGGCGTAACAGGTTGTTTTTTCAGATGTATTCCTTCGATACGGAAATCCCCTTTCTCCGGTCCTTCAATAAAACTGACCGCTTCTTCATTCGGATCAACCGGTTCAAATAACAAGGTAGCCGGACTGTTACCGGACTCAGGCATATAGACTTCTTTATCCAACTCAAAATCGATGGATCCCAGCAATTTATATTTCTTCCCCGAAGTCAGACCTTCCAGACAAGCACCAGAGGAGATGCGTACCCAATAATTGGGTCGGTTATACATTTCTGCATGGAGAATGGTTGCCGTATCCGTCAGTTCCACCCGGTAAAGTTCCATCATCGTTGTATTCTTATTATCTATCACCGGATAATCGATGATACGATTTTGCTTTGCACAGGAAAGACAGAGGCAAATCATCAGGAAAAAAAATAGTTTAGTCTTCATAACCAGTCGGATCAAAGGATTAATAATTTATCAAAAGTAAGTAATATAGCATAATAGACAAAAAAATAAGGGTGAAAGTATAACCCCACCCTTATCTAACACACAACTCTCCAAACTATTTATTTTTCTCTTTTGATAGTTTCAATTCAATAATAAAAGCAACAATCAGTCCGATTCCACCAAACAACAAAACCGATGCGCCATATACCGTACTGATTAATTCGCGCCGTCCCCAATTATCAAGATTAAAGTCCGTAAGCGACACAGAGATAATAAATCCGACCAGCAATCCCAATCCGATACCGGCCAGTAAACATCCGGCTTTCAAAGAACTGAAAGAGAAATTAGTACTCAAACGAGGTAAACCTATTTTAGCATCGAAAGCTGAAGGTTCCAGTTTATCCCCGATCTTCTCAATAATAGCCAACCGTTCTTTTTTACGTACAAACAATTCAAATAAACCGTAAATACCTGCACAAACTATTCCGACGATCAGCGGAACCATTATAAAATCCATCATAACTGTAATTTTTTAGTTGTTAATTAATCTCGTTTATTAGTTTGACGCAGTATCTCAGAAAAGGTTACAGTCCGGGAAGAAAAAACAAATATATATTCATTAAAACATTCCCTTCACACCAGATTGAGCCCGACACTAATCATCATAATTATATCACTATTCGTCAGATTATTATGATTTGTTTTTTTATAAATTGTTTATGATTCACACCACTAATAATCACTACGTATGCTTTTCGAGGCAAACGAATCTTCTCATATCCATCCACTATTTTATTCCAGACACATTTACCCGACAGATCATAAATATTTACAGCGACAGCCCTTGTTGAAGATATATATATGAAACCGTTACTTCCATATAATATATTTTCATTTTCCCTAACACCAGTAATATCTGTTGCCGTATCGGAAGTTTTTACTTCGATTGTGTTCTGTGAAAGTATAATAGGTGTTTCGAAAAAGCCTTCCCGTATAGCCGACGATTCTATATAGTAAGTATGCCCCGGCAATAACCCCTTTATATTGAATGAAAAAGCAGATGAACGTAGCTGTTGGCCATTAGCATCGAATTTATATTCAACTTTAAGCTTGGTCTTTTCTGCATTTTCATATACTTTTAAGATATAGCCAGTGGCCTGATCGAACCTATTCCAAACAACGGTCGTCGCACTATCGGTCACTTCATTAATGACAGGCTCTATAACTTCACCTTCCACCATTATTCCACCGAAATTCTTCCAACCTTCAGCCTGGGCATAACGGTCTTTCGAACCATTCGGAACATACAGGATACAGTCATAAATAAAAGAACTACTGGCCTGTTCCTCCATTGTTGCATAAAAAAACAATAGAGGGAATGCAGCCGGCTCCGAATTCTGGCAATGGATAGATTTTAATGAACCGCTACAACCGGCAAAGGCACGTTCCCCTATTATGTTCAGACCAGAAGGGAAAGTGATAGATGTCAGGTTCCAGCAATTGGCAAACGCCTCGGTTCCGATACCTGTTACCCGATAGATTTCATTGTTTAATTCTATCGTTTCCGGGATAACACATTCAGTAACAGTCCATGCACCAGGGGAAGGAGCATTAGGAGCAGTTACCCAGACAACATTTTTGCCTGCTATCTGATATTTCAACACACCATTTATAATTTCGGAGGATTGCTTAGTTACAAAATGAACTTCATACGTAATAGAAGTGATACCATCTCCTGCCACAACTCTTACCTTAGCCGTTGCTTTTCCACCAGAAAGAGAAGCATTTGTTATCTCGACAGTTGCTTCGCCTTGTTTTGGCACTGCATTCAGACTTATTTCCGTCCTGTCCGGAGTATAGTCGGGAAGTTCAATGGTATATGACAATTCATCCTGCATCAGCTGAATACTGAAAACCGTTCCTCCGACATTATAAGAAAGAAATTGCAAGGAGGCATCAGCCTGAGTATCCGGCTCTATAACTTCACCTTCCACCTTTATTTCACCGAAATTCTTCCAACCTTCAGCTTGGGCATAACGGCTTTTTGAATCTTCCGGAACATAAAGGATACAGTCATAAATAGAAGAATGATTGACCTGTTCCTCCATTGTTGCATAAAAAAACAATGACGGGAATGCCGCCGGTTCCGGATTCTGGCAATGGATAGATTTTAAAGATTCGCTACAACCCGCAAAGGCACGTTCTCCTATTGTATTCAGGCCGGAAGGGAAAGTGACGGATGCCAGGTTCCGGCAATTGGCAAACGCCTCGGAACCAATAGCGGTTACCCGATAGATTTCATTGTTTAATTCTATCGTTTCCGGGATAACGCATTCAGTTACAGTCCACGCGTCAGGGGAAGGAGCATCGGGAGCAATTACACAGACAGCATTTTCACCTGTTATCAGATATTTTAATACGCCATTTATGATTTCGGAGGATTGCTTAGTTACAAAATGAACTTCGTAAGTAATAGAGGTGATGCCATCTCCTGCCACAACTTTTACCTTAGCCGTCGCTTTTCCATCGGAAAGAGAAGTATTTGTTATCTCGACAGTTGCTTCGCTTTGTTTTGGCACGGCATTCAGACTTATTTCTGTTCTGTCCGGAGTATTATCGGGAAGTTCAATGGCATACGACCATTCATCCTGCATCAGCTGAATGCTGTAAACAACCCCGCCAACATCATAAGAAAGAAATTGCAGGGAAGCATCATCCTGAGTATCCAATTGAATACCCTCTGCTGCGATCCAGATATTCCCGGTTACGCAAGGTATGGTTATTTTAGCCGTTTGTGCATCCGGAAGATCCAGGATATAATAATGATTACTATGAATTTCATCAGATAACGCATATCCCTCCATGTCTATACGCGCCATTTGTATCGATAGACGGTCTTTAGCCGGGAGTTTATAGCCGGGGTTGGCACTAAGGGTCAATGTCAAAGGCTGGTTATATTCCACTTTATCAGGTATATCCAGTTTTAACCCGCCTCCCCGGCAATCCAATTCCACCTTATAAGAAATCGAACCTTCGGCAACAGGACCTTGCCAAGATAACCTTGAAGCGATATCCGGCGTAAGTCCCTGAAGCAGCTTCCAATCTTTACCATCGCTCGAATAAGCTGCCATTACATAATAGCCGGCAGGAAGCGGCTCCGTGAAACGAAGCAGACAAGGGTAATCGACCGTTTGATCACTTTCAATGCCAACACTGATAGGCTCATTCTGTTCCTGTAAAAATTTTTTGATTGAGTTATCTTTTCCATCGACAATGACGAAATTGGCATATCCTTTAAAAGGGATATTCCCTTTATTAGCATACGTGAAATATGCTATTACGGGCTGATTAATTGTAAAAGGAAGGTAGGCACATTGAACCGACTGTCCTAAATACAGATCGGCAACGTTTTCACTCTCATCATCCGGCTTTATGTTTATAATCATTCCTTGCCGTTGGCTGTATCCTTTATTATCCCCATAAGGGTCTAAGGTTGTCAACAGGAAATAACCATTCAGGTACCCCTCCCATCCCCAGTTTATATGGAAAAGGTCTCCGTCTGCATAACCATCACAAACAAAGGCATGACCTTTCCCATTAAAAGGATCGACCATTTCCTCCGTCTGCCCGTCATACAAGACAAGCCTGTTATTATCAAGTTCCCCTCTCAGTATGTTCATCCAGTCAGTCCAGGAATAAGCGTCGCTGCCTGCCGGAGAAAGCTTCGATATATAACGGACTTGCTTGCTATACCCAAAAACATTCTGCAAAGAAACTGCGCAGGATGCCAAACTCGCAGAACTTTCCTCCACCCCGTAGGCCATGCCGACATTTGCGCCGCAATGCCATATCAGATTTGCCATGCAGTCGGCCTGATAACCCGTATAATACGCGGACAATCCCGGTCGCTGTTCTTTGTATTCCGGTAATATATTATCCCAATCATACGCATCATAAACAATCGGAATATTCATATAAGAGGAAACTCCGCCTACAGCACGTTTCGGGTATTGATAATATTGCATTATAATGGCTTGTGCCGTAGCAACACAACCGGTCATGGTTTGTTTGCCGTTTATTGCCGGACATTTCCGGTTGAAAGGATCATCCTGCCCCCATTCAGCCGTCTTCAAAATAACTTTTGAAGTTATACCTACTGAATTTCGTAACAATGAGTCCCATTCTTCTCTTACTGCGACAGTCGCTCGGATATTCTTTTCCACAGCATACTTAACTTCAGATTGATAGTGTTTCAACCAAATATTCATATTGTCTGGTACGTCAATCGGATCGAAATGTCCTTTTGTGGCATACCCCAACACAGGGCGAACTCGATTTTCTCCGGCAACGATAATAAATCCTGCATCATTTCCGGCATTAAATACATAGAAGTCAGCATCACCCTGACCTGCGCCATTACGCAAACCGGATTTTCCATTCTCAGAATAAGCGACATAAGCTAGAGAGAGTTTCTCCGGACCGGAAGACCGTAAAGAAGCATTCCCTTCCATGACATTCTCTGCCACTTGTTGCGCAGTCGTCAAATCAATACGCTCTGCCCTGAGCGATAACACATATACACTTGCGAATAGAAACAACAATAGTTTTCTCATAAGATAATAAATTTAAGAATTTGACATTTAGACAAGATATAGGATCGTCCTATATGAGTACATAGGGTAACCCTATATGAGTGGATAGGATGATCCTATAGCCCCACATAGGAAGAACCTACCCTCCCATATAGGATCATCCTTTATAAATATTTATTCGATTTCAGGACGATCGCCACCTCCGTCACCTACTGTGAGCAGATATGGAAAGCGATTCCGACGTACACTTTTCAGCGTTTGCTGGTTGCTACCTCCATATTGCGTTGCGACTTCCAAGTAATATGTACCATTAGCCAAAGCCGGAATAATAAAGGAAAAATAAGAAGGATCATTACGTGAAACAGATGTCATCGGGACAGATATTTCAGTTTTGTCCTCCGACTTTATAAAAAAGAATCCGGTAATATTCCCTTCTGTTCCAACGATCTTCACACGCTTGCCTTCTCCATTGAGAATATTCCCCGGGGTAAGTTTGCTGTTTATTTCCTGGGTAAAGACATCTGTTACTTTTGTGATAGTAGGTAATCCTTCTACTACTTCTCCAACAATAATGTTGATTCCATCCAGTTCTTTACGAAATTCCGTACGGGTTGAACAGCGAATATTCACTTTATTCTTGGCCGGATCAAATTTCGCCTTGGGTCCAATAAACGAACCTTCAACGCCCAGAGAGTTGTTCGCGAAACCAAACTCTACGGTAGAAGCAGAGTATAATTCTTCTTTAGCAACAGCAAATAAATCATTGTAGGCGCTCCGTAACTCGGATGCCGTAAACTTACTTTTACCGTTTGCAGCAATTTTACAAAGGTCATCAATGGTACGATTTGCCACGTAAGTAACATTGAAAGTGAAGTCATCTTCACGCTCTGTCAGCATGTTAGCCACCAAATTACCGGTGATGCCACGCATTTTAGGATCAGTTGTAGCCATAATTTTTTAATTTTAGCTTAGTTCGTTTAGAACTTGATTAAATAGATTGATTTTCAAATGTGAGTATATTCAAATGGTATTGAAATTCATATATAAAGACCGTTCATCAATTGAATTAGAATCAGAGTTATTTTCTATAGTGATACCTAAATAGTACCCTCAAGAACATAATAAAGTACCACCAGATACAGACTTTTCTCAAAGAAAGCATGAATATTAGGCCTTCGCAATACCCATATTTGTAGATATTTCCTACCTTTGTTCATATTATTAATCAAGTTCTAAACGAACTATGGTACTTTTTTCAATCTCATATTAATTCCAATTTTCTTATTAATAATTGTAACCTTTTTCACTATCTTGCGTCCATAAGGTAGGATGGAGTTGTATAGCGACGCATATTATATAGAAAGAATAGTAGCGGGAGATACAGGTTGTTTTGCCTGCCTTCTGGATAAATACAGCCGTCCGGTTCATTCGTTAATCCTTAAAATGGTTAGTAGCAAGGAAGACGCGGAAGAACTGGCGCAGGATGTATTTATGAAAGTATTTCGTAACTTGCCGTCGTTCAAGGCCGACTGCAGCTTCTCCACCTGGATATACCGTATTGCTTACAATACGGCCATATCGGAATTGCGTAAGAAGAAGCAGGAATTCGTTGCCATCGAAGAGTCACAGATCAGCAACGCATCGGAAGAAGCAGTCGGTGAACTGCTAGAGAATACATCCGTGACCGAGCAACTCGACAAACTGGATGCAGCCCTAACCCTGCTTCCACCGGATGAAAGAGCATTGATCCTGCTCTTTTATATGAAGGAAAAGACAGTGGACGAATTAACGGTCATTACCGGTTTCAGTGCATCCAACATCAAAGTGAAGCTGCACCGGATACGGAAAAAGTTATTTGTATTAATCAAAGGAATGGAGGAGAAATAAATATGGATGATACTAAAAAGAAACCGGATATACTGGAAAACCTGTTCAGGCAAATGCCGGAAGAAGAGTTGCCGGCTTCGTTCCGTCTGAACGTTATGCAACAGATTGCCCGTGAAACGATCAAAGTCAGAAAGCGTAACGAACGTCTCGGGCTGGCAGCCGTTATTGCTGCTTCGCTGGGGATGCTGGGGATGGCTGTCGCTGCTATTCTTTATTATATAGGAATGCCAGAAACAACAATGACGCCAATGGCATGGCCGAAGATCGATATCTCTGCCTTCAGTTTCTATTTCTATATCGGCATACTGACGCTTATACTCCTGTTCCTCGATTATAAATTCAGGAAGGCATATCGTAAGGATGAGTAAAGATGAAACGTGCACCTTCCTCATAATCCGGATCGATGGAAAGAACTCCTCCCAAGCGGTCTGCGATCAGGGTACAGATCGATAGTCCCAGACCGGCACCAGCTTTATAGTCGTCCAGTTTTTCGAAACGCCGGAATACGGCAGCCTGTTTCTCCTTCGGGATACCACAGCCGGTATCGGTTACGGCAATACGTACCTGCTTTCCTTCTTTATCTACTTTATACGACAGATTTATTTCACCTTCACTCGTGAATTTAGTCGAGTTGGTAAGCAGGTTTGTCAGGATCTGTTGCAAACGTAAGGTATCGGTATGCAGGATAACCGGAACAGTATCCGGAGTAAAAGTAAGCTTTACTCCCTCCGGAACCCTGTGACGGATACTATCCAGGGCACTCTGGCAACACTCCTGTAATGAGTAGTCACCAAATTTAAAATTCAGGTCGCCTGTTTCCATCCGCGACAGGTCCAGTACATCATTTACCAGGTTCAGTAACTGTTCGGTGTTATTATGGACCACAGAAGCATACTCCCCCCGTTCTTCCGGATCAGACGATTCATCGACCAGCAAGCCGGAGAAACCGACAATAGCATTCAAAGGTGTACGTATCTCATGACTCATATTCGCAACAAAAGCACTTTTCATGCGGCTGGCTTCCTCTGCTTTCACTTTCTCACATTTCAGATTATTCTGCGATTCCAGCAGGTTTTGTTTTTCTACCAGTAATTCGTTCTTCAGGCGGCGGGCACGTTGATAATACCTGAAAAGTATATATATAAGAATTAATAAAAGGAATGCTACAACCGTAAAGAACAGGAGCAGATGCTGTTTCTGTTCCATACGATCGTTATTTACTTTCATTTCATGTTTTTGTTCCTCCTGCCCGTTCAACTCGTGTAACGTCCGGAGCTGGTTGATCTGACGGAAGAAAGTTTCCTTATTCCGTTCCGATACCATTCCGTACAATTTATCATATAAAACCAATGCTTCTTTCAATTTACCTTCCTCCTGAAGGATATCCGCTTTGAACTGCAGGTCGGCAATGATACATTCCGTCTCGAACACCTTGTCGATCAATTTTATAGCCATAGGCAGATCTCCGATCTCTTTATAATAATGGGCCTGGGCTGCCAGATAAGTATTCAGCACGTAATCGTCCTCCGTCAGATTATTCCCGACATATTTTGCCGCCTCGCTCAATGCCCGCTTCGCCTTGTCCGGCTGATGTTCCCGGATATAGAAGTCTGCATAAAAACAATAAAGGAGCCAGTAGTCTCTTCCTATTTTATACACTGCCCCGGTACGTTCACTCACCTCGGCGATCTCTTCGATCGCTTTCTTATAATGAGCTAGTATCTCTTCCGTCTGTTCAGAAGGAGATACACGGATCGCACATTCAGACTGATAAGAACTCAGGCGTACCTTTGTTTCCGCTTTTACCATCTCCGGACAATTTACTTTTTCATTTAAATCGAGACCTTCCTGAAAAGCGACTATGGCATCGCTGTCACGCCGGATCGCCTGATAAATCAATCCCAAGCTTTCCGTACAACGAAGCAGGCCATACGAATGTTTGAGTTCACTTGCCAGACGGTATTCGTTCTTTGCCTCATTCAGAGCCATTTCATAATCGCGGGCCCACAACAATGTCTGGCACGAATAGCTTTTGAAATCAAACAATACATCTGGATATTCATTGTGTTGCTTGCTGACCGAGTCGATCTTAGTCCCCCAATAGAGCAGACTATCCCGGTTATTTTCATTGTAATAATATTGTAACAACTTCATCAATGTCACATAGATGGCAGGAACAGAATCTATCCGGACCGCTTCCCGATAACAACGTTCAAGCCACACAACACTCTCCTCTTTTTGTTCATTCAAATCGGCCAGACGAAGCAGAACAGGAATGATTACTCTTGCATCGGTACTCTGCGATAAAACGGATCGCATACTATCCGTTTCATGTGCAACCTGATCATCCGAAGCTCCCACAGACAGAGACAATAACAACAGGCCACACAAAAACAGTATAGCTAACAAACTTTTATTCCGATACCCATTCTTATCTTTCATTCTCTATTCAATTAGATGGGGGCTCTTTTGTAATCTGCAAATTACAGGGATGAATAAAAACAAAACGAGCTCCCTTCGTATAAGTTGAATCGATATATAGTGAACCACCCAGATGCGTAGCCACCAGCCGGCAGATAGGCAGTCCTAAACCTGTGCCCTGTTCAAATTCATTCAGTTTCTCAAAACGTTCGAATATTTGAATGTGCATATCGACCGGGATACCGCAACCGGTATCGGTCACGATAAAGCGGACAAGATCATTTTCCGTATCTGCCTCGAAAGTCAGATTCACTTCTCCCTTATGGGTAAACTTGATTGCATTGGACAGGAGATGCTTCAGTAGCTGGTGCATACGGAACCGGTCGGTATTCATCAGGAAAGAATCGACCGAAGGCGTGAAAGTCAGTTTCACTTCCGGTCGAGGCATATTTTCAAAACCCGACAATATCTCACGACAAAGCATCACGGCATCCCATTCCCTGATCGTGAAACTATAATTTCCGGATTCCAGGCGAGACAGTTCGAGTACATCGTTTATCAGGTTCATCAATAACTCCGAGCTATGGTTGATAGTCGATGCAAAAGCAACCTTATCTTCTTCCTTAAAAGAGTCATCTACCAACAATTCGGAGAAACCTACAATCGCGTTAAGAGGTGTACGTATCTCATGGCTGATATTCGAAAGGAATATGGTTTTCAGGCGATTTGCCTCCACTGCTTTTTCCTTCATCAGACGCAGTTGCCGTTCGGATTCAAGTAATGAGTCTTTTTCGGACAACAGTTCATTTTTCAGGCGGCGTGTCCGGCTATAGAAATGGTACAATACCAAAAACAGGATCAACAGAACAAAGACCGTTCCCAGAATATGGATCAACTGGCGCTGTTTGGCTGCTATCTGTGTATTCTGATAAGCAAGTTCACGGAGCTGTTTCTCACTATCGTTCAGATCGTTCAGGAAACGAAGCTGAGTGATCTGGCGGTTGAATGCTTCATTATTGATGGAAGCATTCATTTTGAGCATCTTTTTATATACCCGGATAGCCTCCTGATACTGCCCGCAATCACGAAGAAGCTGCATTTTCAAGTTCATCATATCCAGGTCGTCTTCCAAGGCCAATGCTTTATCGATGGCAGATAATGCTTTCTGCTTATTCCCCGCTTTCACATAATAAAGGGCTTCAGACTGGTAATAAGCATATTTCACGAAGCCACTCAGTGAATCGCTGATAAAAACGGAAGCCTTTTCCAGATAATCATGCGCTTTCATTAATTGACCGCTACGAGTATAAAGATCAGAATATTTTGAATAAAGCAAGCATCTGTAATAAAGAGCGGGAAAAACATAATTTTTCTTCTTATAATCCAGTTCTATCGTATCCAATAAGTTTTCATAACGTATCAACAGTTCCTCCGAGTCATCCAACAGATTGAGCCGAAGAGTCGAAACAACCATATCCGACAGGAATTGCAATTCCAGCATCTGCATGTCCACATTCTTGTCCAACCACCCCAACCCTTTGCGGAAAGCGACTACGGCATTACTATCCTGTCCTACGACCTGATAGATCAAAGCCAGATTGTAATTACCTCTTGCCTGTCCATATATCTGTGATTCCCTGTCCGCCAGGTTGATCTGCCGGATAGCTTCGTTCATTGCCAGTTCATAATCCTCTGCCCACAGATAATCCTGACATACCAGACTACCGGCCGTGAACAAGGCATCGGGACATTCTTTACGCTGCCGGGAAATCGTATCGATCATGGCATACCAATAAAGCATGCTGTCCCGCATATCCCGGTTATAATAGAAACGGCTCAACTCTGCCATCGTATTATAAGCTATCTGAAAAGAGTCAAGCTGCATGGCTATGTCTACTATCTCCTTATCCAAAAGTGCTTCGACCTTCTGCTGCCGGTTCATAGCGACCTGTTCTCTCAAAAGAGCCAGTTTCTCACCAGGCGTCTTTATTTCTTGCAATATACTAGACAGACTATCCGTACGATCTCTTCTCTTTTCATTCTGAGAAGAAACGGATACAGCGTATAGTAAAAAGACAACAACACATGCGAACTTTATTCCCCTATATATATACAGACTATTCGTCTTCATGCATATTTTCCTCTGTGTCTGGCAAACTTACAAATAAATATCTGTAACGAATGACTTTTTTCAATGTTATTTAACGAAAGTCCTGTTGATTTTCAATAATTCATAAAACACTCCACCGGTAATCGAACGATACCTCATCAACAAGGATGGGTAAAAATAAACCGGGCACCCTGTGTATAAGCCGAATCCACCCGGATTGTCCCTCCCAGCGCATTGGCGATAGCCTGGCAAATGGAAAGTCCCAGACCGGTACCTTGTTTATACTCGTCCACCTTTTCAAAGCGTTTAAATATCTGTGTAATTTTATCCTGTGGTATGCCACAACCGGTATCTGTAACGATTATATCAACTTTGTTTTCTTTACTATCGATGTGGAATGAAAGGTTTATTTCTCCTGCTTCCGTGAATTTCGCGGCATTCACCAACAAATTCACCAATAATTGTTGCAACCGCAACGGGTCTGTGTTTAACAGGAAAGAAGGTGTTTCCGGAGTAAAGGTAAGTGAAACACCGTCAACAATCCGGTGCCGGATCGTATCCATAGCGTTCCGGCAGCAATCGACCAGTTCGACCGTACGAATTGTAAAACTCAGGTTCCCGGCCTCGATCTGCGAAAGGCATAAGACATCGTTCACCAGGTTCAGCAACAATTCAGTGTTATTACTGATAATAGAAGAGAACTCAGTCTTTTCATCCTCAGTGCAGGCTGGATCGGATAATAGGCTGGCAAAACCGACAATTGCATTCAGGGGAGTACGTACTTCATGGCTGATATTGGCAATAAAGGTTGTTTTCGCCTGACTTGCCTCTTCCGCTTTATCTTTCGCTATACGCAGATTCTTTTCCGATTCGATCAATGCCTCCTTCTCTTTCTGCAATTCATTTTTTAACCGGCGGGTACGGCGCAGAGAGAAATAAAGGATATATAAGATCAACAGCAGAATGACGGAAACCGACATAGAGATGATCAACTGATGTTCTTTTATATTCACATTCATCTGACTGATCTCCAATTCCTTTTTCTGCATTTCCTTGTCATTCAGATCATACAGCGTTCTGAGCTGGTTGATCTGACGGGTAAAGGCTTCATTATTGATCTTGGACGTCTCCGAGATAACGTCTTTATAGGCTAGGATCGCACTTTGGGCGTCTCCCGATTCCGATAAGATATCTGCTTTCAGTTGCAGGCAATCAGGCGTTTTCCAGCTTTTCAGCAATTCATTGATATAAGTTAGTGCTGCAGCATAATTACCGGTCTCTTTATTATAACGTGCCTGTATATACAAATAGGCGAACACGGCATAATCATTACTTATCGTTTCTTTACCGACATAGGAAGTTGCACAGGCAATAGACTTCTTCGCCTTTTCCATCTCTTTCCTTTTCAGATAAAGTTCGGCATAAAAAGAGTGCATGATCCAACGGTAACGATCTACCGGATAGATCGAGCCGGTGATCTTGTTCACCTTGTCCTGCCTGTCCAGCAAATCTTTATACCTGGTAAGCAACACTTCCGCACTGTCCAGTTTATTGATGCGCAATAAAGATTCCAGTTGATAAGAAACCAGGCGAATGCTGAAGGTCAGTTTCTCTCCCTCCTCTTCCTGTTTATCGAGTGCCGCTTGAAAAACGGCTATGGCATCACTGTCACGCCGGATGGCCTGGTAAATATGTCCCAGATTCTCACCGCAACGGATCTGTCCGTAGGTGTTATTCTTGCTGCATGCCAGATTATAAAGCCGGATAGCCTCGTTCATTGCCAGTTCGTAATTCTCCATCCATAAATGATCCAGGCAAACATAACTGTAGGCTTCGAACAACCCGTCGGATAGTTCTTTCCTGCTTTTACCGATCGAATCGATATATTTGGCCCAGTAGACTACGCTGTCCGATTTATTGTCATCATAATAATAACGGGAAAGATGGGCGGCAGTGGTATATACGACCTGTACGGAATCTACTCGGTTACTAATATCCAGCAATTGATGCAGATAACCCACTTCTTCCGGTTTCTGCCGGTACAGGTTGGATAATTCCTGTAATGTCTTAATGGCAACATCCGGGGCAGGGGCTTTGGAAAGTATTGTTTTCAAACTGTCCAAGCGAGTAGTGCGATTGGCAGCTGCAGACTTTATACATATAAATATACAAAGTATACAAAAGAGACAGAGAGTACTCTGCTTTAGTTGGCGGCGAAAACGACCTTTATACATAAATGTAGTGTATGTAATAAGGCGCAAAGATAATCGTTTTTGCGAAACTAATTAATAATCAACGTATCCTATTCAATAAAAAGCAAAAAAACAGATACGGGATATCTATACGGATAAACTTTATACCAGTCAAAGAATACAAGAGGTATAAAAACGTATTTTCAGGAGTAAAACTATTGTCTATCAGAAAAAAAGCGTTACCTTTGCCCCGATTTTTGAGATATGACAACATAATGTCTAACTTACTAATTAAAACAAACTTAAGTATTAACAATTAGAGAATGGAAAATTTAAAGAACATTCAGCCGGTTGAAGATTTCAACTGGGACTCCTATGAAATGGGAGAAACTTACGGTGACGTAAGCAAGGACGACCTTGTAAAAACGTATGACGAAACCCTGAACACTGTAAAGGATAAGGAAGTCGTTATGGGAACCGTTACTGCAATGAACAAACGTGAAGTTGTAGTGAACATCGGTTTCAAATCAGACGGTGTTGTATCAATGGCGGAATTCCGTTACAATCCGGATCTGAAAATTGGTGACGAAGTAGAAGTATACATCGAAAACCAGGAAGACAAAAAAGGACAGCTGATCCTTTCTCACAAGAAAGCTCGCGCTACACGTTCTTGGGATCGTGTTAACGAAGCTCTTGAAAAAGACGAAATTATTAAAGGTTACATCAAATGTCGTACTAAGGGCGGTATGATCGTTGACGTATTCGGTATCGAAGCATTCTTACCGGGTTCTCAGATCGACGTTAAACCGATCCGCGATTATGATGTATTCGTAGGAAAGACAATGGAATTCAAGATCGTGAAGATCAACCAGGAATTCAAAAACGTTGTTGTATCTCACAAGGCTCTTATCGAAGCAGAGCTTGAAGCACAGAAGAAAGACATTATCTCTAAACTGGAAAAAGGACAGGTACTGGAAGGAACTGTTAAGAACATCACTTCTTACGGTGTATTCATCGACCTGGGTGGCGTAGACGGTTTGATCCACATCACAGACCTTTCTTGGGGCCGTGTTTCTCATCCGGAAGAAATCGTTCAGCTTGATCAGAAGATCAACGTTGTTATCCTTGATTTCGACGATGAAAAGAAACGTATCGCTCTGGGCTTGAAACAGCTGACTCCTCATCCTTGGGATGCTTTGGATACTAACCTGAAAGTTGGTGACAAAGTAAAAGGTAAAGTGGTTGTTATGGCTGACTACGGTGCATTCATCGAAATCGCTCCGGGCGTAGAAGGTTTGATCCACGTATCAGAAATGAGCTGGACTCAGCACCTGCGTTCTGCTCAGGACTTCATGAAGGTTGGTGACGAAATCGAAGCAGTTATCCTGACTTTGGATCGTGACGAACGTAAGATGTCTCTGGGTATCAAACAGCTGAAAGCTGACCCATGGGAAGATATCGAATCTCGCTTCCCGGTTGGTTCACGCCACACTGCAAAAGTACGTAACTTCACTAACTTCGGTGTATTCGTAGAAATCGAAGAAGGCGTAGACGGACTGATCCACATCTCTGACCTTTCTTGGACTAAGAAGATCAAACACCCGAGCGAATTCACTCAGATCGGTGCAGAAATCGAAGTTCAGGTTCTGGAAATCGACAAAGAAAACCGTCGTTTGAGCTTAGGCCACAAACAGCTGGAAGAAAATCCTTGGGATGTATTTGAAACTATCTTTACAGTAGGTTCAATCCACGAAGGAACAATCATCGAAGTTCTTGACAAAGGTGCTGTAGTTTCTCTGCCTTACGGTGTAGAAGGTTTCGCAACTCCGAAACACCTGGTAAAAGAAGACGGTTCTCAGGCTGCTGTTGACGAAAAACTGCAGTTCAAGGTAATCGAATTCAACAAAGAAGCAAAACGTATCATCCTTTCTCACAGCCGTATCTTCGAAGATGAACAGAAGGGCGCTAAGAAAGATGCTCCTGCAGGTGACAAAAAGCCGGCTGCAAGACGCAACAAAAACGAAGAGTCTGCAATGGTAACCGGTCCGGTTGAAAAAACTACACTGGGTGACATTGAAGAACTAGCCGCTTTGAAAGAAAAACTTTCAGGCAAATAATCAGATCAAACTGATAACAAATATAAAAGGAGCTGTTTTCGAAAACAGCTCCTTTTTCTTTATAACTACCCCAATACAACCCATCTTTGCTAAAAACGTATGCGTTTGTTGATTTTCATATAATATTTAGTCCTCATAAGCTTGCGTAATTTAAATTAAATACAGAACTTTGTTGGTGTTACTCCAATAATAAGATCATGGAAGAAAATATAAAGCACAAAAACATAACAATTCTCATCGCAGAAGATGAAGAAAGCAATTTCTTATTGCTTCAAACCATACTGAAAAGACAATGCAAAGTTCTCCATGCAATGACCGGAAAGGAATTGTTGGAGATTTACAAGAAAGAACATGCGGACTTGATTCTCATGGACATTAAAATGCCGGAAATGAACGGGATAGATGCCTTGAAAGAAATCAGGAAGTTCGATAAGGACATACCTATTATCATGCAATCGGCCTATGCCTTTGAAAATGATATGGAAGCGGCACGTCAGGCCGGAAGTAATGAGTTTATGACCAAACCTATCAACATCAAAGAATTCAAGTCGATGATCACTCGCTTCCTACCGGAATTGACATGGTAAATACATTTCAAATACACAATAAAAAAGGAGATGCTTTTCTAAAAAGTATCTCCTTCTATTTTAAATAAACTGTTACTTACTCATTTGCAGCTTCTGCCTTTTCGCATTCGGCTGCCTGTTCTTGTGCACCATAATAAGCGCAATCTTCACCGATCCCTATCAGTTGATTTATTTCATGTCTTTTATCCAAATCTGTAAAATATGCTTCTACTACTTTGTAGATGTCAAAACCGCCAGTCGATCCAGCTGCCAGATTTAATGACTCTACCATTTTTTTTGCTGCACTATGAATTTCTTTCTTGTCAATAAGATGCAGCTCATTGCTGTGAATCAGATTTTTTCCCATGATGTTTGACTTTAAAGTTATACTTGCTTTTTATTAATAACTATTGAACTAACAAGTAAGTTGTACTTGCTGTTTCTTTACAGCTTTAAATATACAAACATCTTCTTATTTACATGCAATTTCATGCCTTTAATTTCAAACTTTCGCTAATTTATACCGAAATGCAGATCTCTTCCATATTTTTTCGCCAGGAATAAGGTACAGAATCCACATGGCAATCATAAAGAAGAAAATAGTAGCCTTCATGATAAACAACAACATTTTTTATGATATTGCCAATGAACAAAATCAGGTTAATCACGGTTTATACTGTTCATCAGAGCACTCTCTGTAAAAAAAAATGTCAATATACGTACCATATTTCTTCATTGTCATACCATAATTCCACAATCCAAATATCATAAGGAACGATGTTTTAATTTTATACACAAATATAATTATAGGGTGATGTCTTTAAATGAAAACAAATTATATGTAGGAAATAATGACACCAATAATTCTATAAAAAATGATTTAATTATCTATGAGAATGTCAAACAAGTTCCTATAACTCCGTATCCATCATATATAGAAAACGGAATAGTCATGTTATGTTCCGAAGGATATGCTACATTTAAAGTGTACAATTATGAACATGTTCTGGGAAAAAATGAATTGGCTATTTTTCTTCCCGGACAGCTTTTATCGATCAATGCTATAAGCGATGATTTCACCATAAGTGCATTTTCAATCTCTCAGTCGTTATTCAATGACGTACTGAGCGGTATCCACAGATTTTCACCTCACTTCTTCTTTTATATGCGAAGTCATTTTCATTATCCTTTAACAGATAGTGATTGTTACAACTTTGGGAACTACTATAAAATGGTATATACGAAAGCCCAGTCACCGTCCAATCTGTATCCCAGGGAATCGGTAATCCATATACTCCGGATTCTCTTTCTGGACTTATATAATACATATAAGATCAGTTCACTTCCGCATATTCCGACTATGGATGCTCACAAAAAAGAAGTTGCAGATAAATTCTTTTATCTGATTATGAAGCATTATAAAGAAAATCGGGAAGTAGCATTCTACGCTAAAGAGCTATGCATTACTCCTAAGTATCTGACTACCGTTATTAAAACGGTCAGCGGCAAGTCGGCCAAAGACTGGATATTGGAATATATCATTCTGGAGATCAAAGCGCTGCTAAGAGACTCAACGCTAAATATTCAGCAGATTGTAATAAAGACCAATTTCGCAAACCAGTCGTCTTTAGGAAGGTTCTTCCGCAAACATACAGGCATGTCTCCTTTGGAATACAGAAAGAGTATGATCGAAACAAATAAATAAACAAACATCTAATAACTAATAAAATAAAGCTATGAACAGAAGTCAGTTAATTAACGAATTAGCAGAAAAAACAACAGTAAGCAAACGGGATATAACAACTATACTTGATGCTTTCACCGAAATGGTTGCCGAAAAGACTAAAGCCGGTGATCGCGTATTTATCCCAGGATTCGGATCTTTCAAACCGCGTCTGCAAACAAGCCGTCCGGCAAGAAATCCGAGAAATGGCGATGTGATCCAACTTACACCGCGAACAATTGTACATTTCAAATGTGCCTCTCTCCTATTGGAGAAGATGAATAAAAAATAAATAAAAAAGGACTTATTTCAGAATAAGTCCTTTTTTTATTGCAGCAGGTCATACTTATTGATTAAAAAGTATCTTTGCAGCCACGGATCAGAGTAAAAAATCGCATGACAGAGCAAGAGATCAGAAAATATTTACGACAAATGCAGGAAGAAGATTCTCAAACAGCCTTGAGGAAGTTCTATGATCTATGCTTTGACCGTTTCTTTCGCATCGCTTACTATTATCTGAAAACAGAGGAATGGGCACAAGAAGTCGTTCTCGATGTATTCATGAAAATCTGGGAAAAGCGGGAATCTTTACGTACGATCGCAAATCTGGAAGATTATTTCTTTGTTACTGTAAAGAACGCGGCACTGAACTATCTGGAAAAAGAACAACGACGAAAGAACAGCACGGAAGAACTATCCGACACCGTGCCCGGTCAGGAATACTCGCCGGAAGAAACCCTGATCACCGAAGAACTTTTCTCCCATTATGTCAAAGCTTTGGACCGCTTACCGGAAAGGTGCCGGGAAATATTCATCCGGATAAGGGAAGAAAAACAATCCTATGCCCTGGTTGCCAAAGAATTAGGGATCAGTACCAATACCGTCGATGTTCAATTACAAAAAGCTGTCACCCGGCTACGGGATATCTTATCACGCTATTTGAATACAGACGAAGACTAAAACGAATCTTAACCTTTTTTCACCCAATAGCCATAGTGAGTTTCGATACATTCTCCTGTCTTTATTTGTGAAACCGATAATCAAATAAATAAAGAAAGAAAGAATGACAACTACAGACAAAGATATTGACAAGATACTGGACCAGCTGGTTGCTTCCACACGCTCGCCGAGAGGCCGTTTTTCAGCCCAAAAGAGTTGGAGAATACTGGAAAAACGTCTTTTTTCCACAACCGGGAAAATAAAGTTCTTCCGTATTGCCGGAAGTGTGGCGGCTTCCATACTCTTCTGCCTGGCGGGTTGGTATACATATGATTATGTACGATCCACTTCCATACAGACAATCTCGACATTGGCGGAAATACAGGAGATCACTCTCCCCGATCAGTCCGTCGTTACGTTGAACCGCTACTCCACACTTCGCTTTCCCGCTCATTTCAGGGGAGATAAAAGGGAAGTTCAACTGACCGGTGAAGCTTATTTTAATGTAGAGAAAGATAAAAGACATCCATTTATCGTGAAAGCGGAATCCGTCGATGTACAAGTATTAGGTACCCGATTCAATGTCGAAGCCTATCCCAAAGATACGGAAGTACGGACAACCCTCCTTGAAGGTTCCGTTAAAGTCAGTATCCCGGGAGAAAACGAGCAACTTATCCTTTCCCCTAACGAAAGTGCAGTCTACAACCGGGTACGGAAAAGTCTCGAACATGAAATAAATCCAGAAAGCAGCAATGAGATCATTTGGCGAAACGGTCATTTCCAATTCGACTACCTGCCGTTGCAGGAAATTATCCGGCAACTATCGCATGCATTCAACGTAAAAATAGAAATAACCGACCCCAATCTCAGGAATTACCGCATACGGGCAAACTTTACCAATGGTGAAAGCCTGGAAGAGATGCTCGACCTATTGAAGGGAGCCGGTAACTTCAATTATACAAAGACAAACGATACGATCATTATCAGCACTAAACTTAACTAAGTTATGAACCATTTCATGTATACCCCTTTCTTCCGCATCAGTCTTATACTTTTGCTGTGGATGACTCTGGGAAACAACTCTCTCGATGCTCAGAACAAAGAAGAACGAATTAACTTCAGCATTCGGAACGCATCTTTAGATACATTTGTAAAGCAACTGGAAGACTCTACAGGTTTTTCCTTTATCTATGGAGAGAAGATACAGCTCAAAAAGCCTGTCACACTAAACATGTCCCGGCGAACTGTCAGTGAAATTCTCCGGAAAGCATTTGAGAATGAAGCTGTCACTTTCGAGATCTCAGGAAAATATATCCTGCTGCATGAACAAGAAAAGCCAGCCAATCATAAATATACGATCAGCGGCTACGTGACGGACGGTATCTCTTCAGAGACACTGATCGGAACCAACATCTTCGAACGATATCAGGGAACAGGAACCTCCACCAATCCTTTTGGATTTTACAGCATCACACTTCCGGCAGGAAACACGGAGCTTTCTTTCTCTTACCTCGGATACGAACAGCAGACATGCCGGTTCCGATTGGAAAAAGATACCTTGCTGAATATCCGTCTAATGAGCAACAACCAGCTGGAAGAAGTGATTGTCCTGTCAGAAAAGAGAGAAGCCGGTATTCATTCTACCGGAATGGGAGCGATAGACATCCCTATGAAACAGATCCGCAATACACCGGCTATCCTGGGAGAAGCCGATTTATTGAAAACGATCCAGCTGATGCCCGGAGTACAGGCAGGTGTGGAAGGCTTCAGCGGTTTGTATGTGCGTGGAGGTGGTCCCGACCAGAATTTGATCCTGTTGGATGGCATACCTATCTATAATGCCGATCACCTGCTGGGAGTATTCTCGATTTTCACACCGGAAGCCATGAAGAAAGTCACTCTCTTCAAGGGATCTTTCCCTGCACGCTACGGGGGGCGGTTATCATCCATTGTCGACATCCGTACCAACGACGGGGATATGCAGAACTATCACGGGACAGTCAGCATCGGTCTGTTGACCAGTAAACTGCATCTGGAAGGACCAATCATTAAAGATAAAACATCTTTCTGCCTGACCGGACGCCGCACTTATCTGGACCTGATAGCAAGACCGTTCCTGCCGGACGACAAAAAATACAACTATTACTTTTACGATATCAATGCGAAAGTGAACCACAAATTCTCAGACCGCAGTCGTCTCTTCCTGAGTTTCTACAAGGGGAAAGACCATTACGACTACAAACAGGATAAAGAATATGATGATTATAATGGTGGTCCGCGAATGCATTTCTATAACAGTGAAATCAATTTTAACTGGGGAAATACGATCGCAGCAGGACGCTGGAACTATGTATTTAATAATAAACTGTTCAGCAACACCACAGTCGCTTACAATCATTATCAGATGTCGATGGCAGACAGCTACAAAAGAGAGGTCACGGGCACAAATGAAAACGAGGAAACAAAAACCGATCATAACGAATCCTATGTGTATAATTCCGATTATCGCTCCGGAATACATGATATAAGTTTCCAGACGGACTTCGATTATACACCGACACCAGACCATCATATCAAATTCGGGGGAGCATACCTGTATCACACGTTCCGACCGGAAGTGACAACTTCCCGTGTAAAGGAAGCTGAAAATGGCTCTACAGCACAAGATACGGTTTATAATGACTCATCAAACAGTAACCTTCACGGTTACGAATGTTCATTGTATGCGGAAGACAATTTAAATATCGGCAACAAGCTTAGTTTCAATGCCGGTGTCCATTTCTCCCTCTTCTACACACAAGGGAAAGGGTATTTATCGGCTCAACCCCGCTTATCAACCCGCTACCGGTTCAGTAATGATTTTGCGATAAAGGGCTCTTTTACCCAGATGGAGCAATACGTACATTTATTATCATCATCCCCTATCTCGTTACCGACAGATTTATGGGTCCCCGTCACCAAACATATTCGTCCGATGCGTTCCTTCCAGTATGCCATAGGCGGATATTATACAGGTGTAAAAGATTGGGAGTTCTCACTGGAAGGATATTATAAAGATATGCATAACGTTTTGGAATATCAGGACGGAGCTTCTTTCTTCGGCACCTCCGGAGGTTGGCAGGAAAAGGTGGAAATGGGACGCGGACGTTCTTTCGGGTTGGAAATACTCGCCCAGAAGACAGTCGGAAAAACAACGGGTTGGCTTGCCTATACGATTGCTAAAAGCGATCGTAGGTTTAAAGACGGCAGTATCAATAACGGCGAACGTTTCCCTTATAAATATGACCGTCGCCACAATATAAATATCTGCCTCAATCACCGGTTCAACGAACGGATCGATATGGGAGCAACCTGGATATTCAATACCGGAGGAACAGCTACGATTGCCGATCAACGTACCGGCGTACTCTCTTCCATCGGGAACCCTATCATGATCGATTATATTGCCCATCGTAACAATTTCCGCTTGCCCGTCAGTCATAGGTTGAACCTGAGTGTCAATTTTCACAAGAAACTTCGCCGCGGTACACAAACCTGGAGCATATCGGTCTACAACGCTTACAATGCAATGACCCCTAATTTGGTCTACAAGGAAGAGGAATTCATCGGACAGGATTATATGGATGAACATGGTACCATACAAACCAAATGGATACGGAATACCAAACTGATCAAACAGACCTTGCTTCCTTGTATTCCGGCAGTAACTTATACATTCAAATTTTAAAGATATCAGATATGAAAAAGCATTTATTCATATTACTCCTACTTGGCATCGTGCTCTTCTCTGCTTGTGAGAACGAAATACCGTTCAACGACAAATACCAGAAACCGCAATTATTAATGAATGCCATCCTGGAAGCTGAGAAGGAGGAAAACGAAGTACAGTTATATATTATCGATAGTGAAAAGATGACATTAGTAAGCAATGGCTCCGTCACAGTTTATGTCAATAATGAAAAAAAAGAAGTATCCGAGTCCAAAATAGTTCTATGGAATTCCAGCGACAGCATGAAAGTATGTCGCTTGCAAACCATTTTTCATCCGGGCGACCATGTACGTCTGGAGGCTACTGCTGAAGACGGTCAATATAACGCATGGGCAGAAGTAGAGATTCCCCAACCTATAGAAAAGATCATGCGGATAGATACCCTTCTTACTAAAATTAAAATAGGATATTACATGGCCGACTGTATACGGTACAGGATTACATTCGATGATCTGCCCGGCAAAAGGAATTATTATCAGTTAGCCATAGGGGAAAAGTCTTATACAGTAGATTTAAAAACCGGTATCAGGGATTCGCTACCTTTCGATATATCTTATCCGGAAATCATCAACCAGGAAGATATCGTACTGACCGACGGTCATCTGACTACTGCCGACGACGATGAATTCGGCATCCTGGATATGACAATCCAAAATGTACGCAATATATTCACAGACAGTCGTTTCGAAAACGGCTCCTACACCCTGAATGTATATACGCGTTTCTACGATTTCAATAACAGATATGAGGCAGTACGTATACAAACAGACGCCATCATCCACCTTCTCAGCATCACCAAAGCAGATTACCGCTATATGCGCGCCATGAACTGTCTGGATTCAGAGAATTATAACGATACATTTATGGAACCCGTTATCGTTCCGCAGAATGTAACAGGCGGCCTTGGATTTATCGGAGCAAGCTCTGAGGTACAAATGAAAGTTCAGATACTGGACCGTCCGCCAATATGGTAAAAAAATAGTCACGACTATTTCATCATCCATGCCTGATCATGGTAAAACAGTTAAAGGATACTAAATCACGAAAGACAACATAGGGAATATCAGAACTCATGCGGTTACTATTTCAAAAAGATGTAGTAATTTTAATCCATTAATAATATGCATAATATGAAAGGGGTTTCTTTAATTCTATCTGTATTGCTTTTTACTGTATTTATGAGCAGTTGTACAAATGATGAGCAAAATCCTTCCCCGGAAGACAGCTACTCCACACTCATGGTAAAAGCAGATACAAAATCTGCCGGTATGAAATCAATCAGTGAATCCGTAGAACAAATTATCCTTACGGGAAATGATATCCTCTGGTTCAATGAAACAACGAACGAGATCCGGTTCAAAGATAATTACTATCTGCAAAAATCTATTTCATTTTATACCGATATCAAATTTTATCTGGATGACGATTTTTTATTTTCGACTATCAAGGTCACAGATATCAATTCCCAGATTTACAATTCTCCGGTATTATATTACAACATGACTGAAAATAAATTTTATATAAACGATGGCTACCCTGAAATATCCGTTCTAAAACCTCAGGATAAAATACAAAAAGCACGTGATAAGAATATGCAGGCCATTGCAAATGAATGGGGTAAATTTATCCGGTATATGAAAAAAGTGAATAAGTACAAAAAATAGATCAACGACAACCTGTTCGCTTAATGCTAAGTAAAAAGGAGTTTAAACTCTTATTCGATACATATTTCGATGCCATTCGGAGCTTCATATTTTATCGATGCGGTGACATCGACACGGCTTCGGATATGGCACAAGAAATATTCATGAAAGTATGGGAGAAAAAAGAACAATTACATAAAAACAATCTGAAAGCCCTTTTATATAAAATAGCAAATGAAATGGTCATAAGTGCTTACCGAAAAGAAACAAGCCGTAACCATTTTGAACAGGAAATGATCTACGATAACGAACCAGACTTGTCACCCGAAGACGAAATTCTATTCAAAGAATTGGCCTCATCCTATGCCAGAGCTTTGGAACAGATGCCAAAAAAACAACGTGTTGTCTTCCTGATGAGCCGGAACGACGAATTAAAATATCACGAAATTGCCGGACGCCTCGATATAAGTATCAAAACGGTTGAAAAACGGATGAACTCAGCATTACAATTTCTAAAGAGAGCATTATTAACAAAAACGAAAAAATGAAACCGGAGAAAATTAAAATAATCCCTCGCTGGAGCAAAAGCAAAGAAGATATCTGGAAGGAAGCTTTTGCCGACCTTGAAAATGTTCCGCTTTCAAAGAAGATCCGGCATATTTCTTTGGGGAAATATGCCGCTGTGATCCTTCTGGTAGTAATTTTAACCGGAACCATAATCAGCCAATCTTACAGTGTAACCCAAATTGCAGAACGGGGATCACACCTTCTTGTTACACTCCCGGACGGTTCCAGAGTAAATCTCAATGCCGACAGTCGACTTACTTATAAACCTTACCGATGGTTTGTATCGAGAAATGTAGAGCTTGAAGGGGAAGCCTTCTTTGAAGTCAAGCAAGGAAAACGCTTTTCAGTAAAATCAAACCAGAACAAGGTGAATGTATTAGGAACCAGCTTCAATGTATTTTCACGTCCGGACAAATACCGCGTTACCTGTTTGACCGGAAAAGTGCAAGTGGCAACCCTCGATAAAGTGACAACCCTCGACCCGAACATGCAATTAACTTATCACGACAGTAAACTGACCATTGAAGAAAATATCCATACAAGTCAATCGGTCGCATGGATAGAAAACAAATTTGTTTTTGAAGGAGTCCCACTGGTTGAAGTGATCAGTGAGGTAGAACGTCAATATAATATTCGGGTAAAAGCAGACTTTCCGACGGGATATGTCTACACGGGTAATTTTTCCAGGATCACAAAACCGGATGAAGTACTTAAAATCATTGGTAAACCTTTTGGTATCAAATTCAGCATAGAATAAGTGAAAAAATCAATTATCATCATTTTCATACAGTTAATATGTACGATAGCTACATTTTCACAGGAAATGCAGCTATCCGTAACCAATAAACCCTTAAATGCTGTTTTGGGAATGCTTGGAATAGAAATATCCTTTGATAACAAAGCTTTATCCGCTTACAACATATCTGTCTCGAAAACATTCAGGAATCCGGAGGAGGCCCTTTATTATCTGCTAAACAACAAGCCGTTCAAAGTTGAAAAAATAAATCATGTATACATTATCATTCCGTCAGATAAGCAAATTACAGACAAAAATGTATACACCGAACTATCCGGACATCATAAACAAGTTATTTTCACCGGAACCGTTTCGGACAGGGAAACAGGAGAACCTCTGACATTCGCAACAGTAAGTTTACTCAATGCAAACAACCACAGCTTAATTACAGGAATAGTAAATGAAAAAGGGATATTCAAACTCCCGGTTTCCGAATCTCCCCAAAAGATCAGAATCAGCTTCCTGGGATATGAAACAATAACCGACGATATCTCTCCATTCGGGACGAACCTGGGTAAATTTCTATTGAAAACGATTACAATTCCACTGGCTGAAACAATTGTTACAGCAAATGAAGTCCGCCATAAAATAGACCGTAACAGCTATCTCATAACCTCCGACATGTGCAGGGATGCTGTTAATACGGAAGATTTATTGCATAAAATACCCGGTCTCTATTTTGATAAAGTAGCCAATACTCTCAGTGTCAACGGAAGTAAGAAGATATTACTGCTAGTGGATGGAATACAACAGTCACAAGACTATATCAAACAGCTGTCGCCTGGTAGAATACAGGCTGTAGAAGTGATCAACGGGCCATCCGGTCGTTTCGTATCCGACGATTATACAGCCATCATCAATCTCATTCTGAATAAAGATTATCGGGGATATGAGATCTACTCTTCCAATTTTTCAGCGATCAGCCTTTCCGGATTAAACAGAAGCGAGCCATGGATTCTGAACCGGCCTGTAGCCGGAATGAGTTACACACATGATAAAATCAATTTTTATACAACCTATTTCCATAGTAAAGAAAACCAAAACTTACCTGTATCCAAAAACCTTACCTACAGAGGCATAGAACTTTTATCGGAAACTCCGGGAAACACGCCCAACGATCTGTACAAACGTAAGAGCAATACCATCACAACCGGAATCAATTACCAGATCACGCCGATGCAAACAATTAGTTTCCAAGGCGATTATGTATCAGGAAAAACAGAAACAAACCTGATATACACCATGGAACGCACGGATATAACTAACGAGAACCGACGTACAATCAAAAACTCAACTGAAAACGCCACATCTGACTATACTTTTGTCGGCACACTGTTTTACCAGGGACAGATCGGTGAGCGCTTCCGGTTATACACTGATTTCTCATACAACTATTACTACAACGATATCAAAAACAAATACGACCAGAACGATGCCTCAAATTATATAGCTCAGGATATGTATAATGAATATAAAAATCACACCCTACTCAATATTGAAGGAAAATACATCTTATCCCCTCAAATGTCGATAAACCTGGGATATTCCAATGCCTGGAGAATGTATGGCTCGGAGAGTAGTCACGGCAGAGGTTTTTTAAACTACCGGGAATACCGAAATAAGGCATTTACATACATGATGCTCAATTTTTCAAGGAAATTCCAAACTAAAATCGGGGCAGCTATCGAACACATAAACTCATACGACAGGGATATAAAAAGTAACTATACCCGGATTTTACCTTACATACAGGCAAATCTCAATATTAATACAAACATAAACGTAAACGCAAGTTATTCAACAAACCAGCATTATCCTTCATTATACCAGCTTAGCCCCATGAGCCTGATTATCGATACTTTCCTGACACAAATAGGAAACCCTGAATTGAAATCCGCCATCCGGCATAACATAACCTTTCGGGTTTCATTAGGAGACCGGGTAACGATTACTCCTGCATTTGATTATATCCATGATGAGAGCAGTGAATTATATATCGAAAAGGGATATAAGCTATACAGGTCTTTCAGTAATATAAACATGAGAGAATATAGCCTTCAAATTACTTATGATCAACCCATCGGTAAATATGTCCGTTTCAAGAATATAGTGACATATTATCTCGGAGAAGGGTTGAATGCCGAAATCAAAAAAAAACCGGACGGATGGCTTGCTAATTCTGAAATAAGTTATTACCATCCTGTCAAATCCTTCGGTTTCGAAATCGGATATTACCGGAACATGAAAAAACAGATACTCAGCCAAGGATATCAAATGGTCGATAAAGACAATTGGCTGATATCTGTTAATAAGTCATTTTGGGATAAACGGTTATCCTTGGTACTCTCTTACATCCCTCCCATTTCAGCAGGCATCAGACGTAACCAACTGAGGGTACTGGATACTTCACTTTACAAAGAAAATACTTGCCGCCATTTGGAATCATACAACAATATGTTCCTGCTAAAATTATCTTTCCGTTTTGGTCGAGGTTACAGTAAATTCCCTGAACGAAACTCTACCATTAAAAATGAGAGGGAAAAGAAAACAATCGAATTTTAACGATATCTCTGCTAAAATCCAAACCGGGAAGTATCGACCGATTTATGTTCCTTCGTTTTATAACCTCCGAACTTATAAACAAAAGAGACTGAAAGACTCCGGCTATCACGTCGCTGATTCATTATCAGGTTCTGTCCTTTGTAATTCACTTTAGAGTTCAGATCGTATGAATCGAACAGATCGTTCGCATTCAATCTCAACTCCGCCTTCTTATCCGCAAAAGTCCATTTTAATCCGGCATCTACTTTCCATACAGAGGAAATATCATACAAGCCCTGTATAAATGAAGACATATACATTCCATTCAGTTCCAGTCGGATATCCGGTTTCGTAAACAGTTTAAACGTATTGTTCATCATAGCTATTCCCCGGAATTTAGTCCGGTCAAAACTGATATCATGAAAAGAATTACAAACATCCCTGAAGACAGAACCATCTAAAGTGACCTGCGAGTTCCAGAAACTACCGACAGAGAAAGGTATAGTTATCGTTGCTCCATAATTTTCTTCATAATCATAATTGATTGCCTGGTAAATCAAAGCTAGTTTATCCAGACTCTGATAGGCCAGTTGGGTAAACAGATCTTTTATGTAACTATAATATACATTGAACATATACTTACTTTTCAAAATATAAGTCAGTTCTGCCGTATAATCGGTAGACGGCCGTAAAGCCGGATTACCCAAAAGCAGTGTATATCCATTCATATAACTGACCGATTCCTGAATGGTCCAATACTCGGGATATGTCTTATCGGAAGAAAATCCCAGCTGGAAAATATGGTTGCCGGAAAGAGCATAGCTTAACTGCATAGTTGGATAAAGCGCCCACTTTTTATAATCCATCAATTTATAATATTCGCCCGCTACTGACAACGAGAAAGAGACCTTCTCATTAAAAGACTTTTCAACACCTCCATAAAAATTATAAGTTTCCTCTTTCAGGTCTGTATAGGTATCCATCGCGGACATATCGGAACCATCCTGCGGACGGTAAACCTGCAGGCTCTTATCTTTTGCAAATGTAAAGTTGATTCCATAATTCAACTCCCAGTCATCCGGCAAAGTATGTGTCTGCCCGACATAAGCATTCCAGCGATTGATCGTCTGACTGGCATCCGTCAAAAAACGTTGTACCGAACTTTCATTCCGGCTGGTATAGTCCTGAGTCGTCGGATAAGCGTAGTAGGTATAATCCAGACCAGCATTCAATCCGAAGCCGGATTTATAATCCATATTCACGTTATGCATTTGTTCATCTCCGGCCTTACTGTTTAGAGATTCGGAAAAATTACCGGATGACTTTTCTACGGCTTTCTTATCCGGAGTGATTGCAGAAGTATACGCCACATTCAAATTACTGTTTTCCGATAAATGATAGTCCCAAGCTGCACGCATATTATGTGTCAGGTTACAACGTTCGCCCTTATTATATTGCTCTATATCATATATTTTATCTCCAATCTTATGATGAGACAGGATATCATTATTGAGAATACTCTTATTATATCCGGCAGAATAAAGGATATCAACAGACAGTTTCTTACCTACAAAAGATAGATTCGCATGTCCGTTGCCATTGGCATAGTGGGCCTGGCTATATCCCGCTCCTACTTCTCCGCGTACAAAGGGATCTTCAGATTTCATATTTTTCAGGACCAGATTGATCACGGCTCCCCTGACACGATATTTTGCCGGTGCATTATACATCACTTCTGCTTTTTCCACATCAGAAACAGGTATATTTTTCAATAGATTGGACAACTGTTCAGTCGTCATCGAAGAAGGTTTTCCATTCAGGATAACCGTTACATCCCCAGCTCCGGCCAGACTGATATTTTCATTCTGTTCCATGACTCCCGGTAGATGAAGGATCGATTCGTATGCATTACCGGCTGTCGATTTTTCGGCCAGTGCTGTCATATCATATACAAGCGCTCCGTTTTCAACCTTCACCTGCGGACGTTCTCCTTTGATCACTACCTCAGCCAGTGCATAGTCCTGCTCCTGCATTGTTATAATTCCGGCATCCGGTCCTGAACATTCTCTTATTTGAGTTCGAAATAATAAATGCTGACAGATCAAACGGTATTTGTCCGGATTCTGTTTCAACGTAAAATTCCCCTCCGTATCTGTTATGACAGCATCTATAAATGTAGAATCGATTGTCTGCATCACCACCGTCACAGCCTCTATCGGTACTTGTGATGCATCAACTATTTTTCCTCTAACGACTTGCGCTTTCACCATAATTCCGGTAAGCAATATACCGACTGCTAATAAAAAACATTTGCGTATCATATTCTCTCTGATTTAATTTCTTTATCTTTGATGCAACAAAGGTAAAACAAGGCATCCCCGGGCTGGGTTAATGCCGGGTTAACGTTAGGTTAACGGAGAAAAGGGATAATGGAATATGAATAATAAACCGATAAAAGCACTAACTCTGTGCGGATTACTTGCCATTTTAACTTTACAGGGTATCTGGTTATTCACGACCTACTCGACCGTTAAGAACGAAACTATCAAAAAGAGCAATGAGTTGTTCAAAAACGCCATTACGACAGAATTACAAACGAGAATGGATGACTGTACTGATAATGACGGGAACGATGTATTGATCGAGAAAAATTTTCATCTGGATCTGGAAGGAGACAATATAGAAGACAGTGAATCAATGACATCCCAAGTCCATCTATTTCTGCAAGAGACACTGGACACACTCTTTCATTCTCCTGTCTCATTAAATAAACTGGACTCTATTTATCAGGGCCTACTGGAACAGGCCAATATCCATACGCAAACGACCTGCAATCTGGTCGATTCCGCGGGGATTGTTTTAAACAGCTCTGTTCCTGATTACCAAATACCTCCCAACTCTCAAACATTACAAACAGATATAACGATTATCAAGTCAAACAATAAGTTAGGGCTGCAAGCTGTCTTAACCAATCCCTACTGGGCTATTTTCCGTCAGATGGGGTTATTGCTTGTTGCGACCGGCCTGATCATGATCTTTGTCGTTTACTGTATTATTTATCAGATAAAAATCATCAACAAACAAAACAAAATAGCCCGGGTAAGAGAAGATTTCTCATACGCCATGATTCACGACATGAAAACGCCCCTCAGTTCGATTATCATGTGTACGAATTTTCTGCATAGCGGAAGATTGGATAACAAACCTGATATAAAAGAAAAATACTTCTCTATCATCGAAAACGAAACCGATCATTTGTTAATGCTTACCAATAAGGTTCTGACACTTTCCAAACTGGAGAATCACAAACTGGAACTCGCCAAAGCGATCATTGATCTACAGCCTATGATAGAGGATCTGCAAGAAAAATTCACGGCTAAAACAGATAAAACCGTGCATTTCACAACCGACCTGCAAACAGACACGGTATATGCCGATGAAGAATTTTTGAAAGAAGCAATCAGTAATCTGATAGACAACGCAATCAAATATTCGAATAAATCAGTCGATATACATATCAGTTCACTAGAGACAGAGAAATACACACTTATCAAAATTCGCGACAACGGCATCGGTATTTCGGTAGAAGATATGAAAACAATATTCAACAAGTTTGAACGGGCAGCCGCAACCCAACGGATTCACACCGGGGGAGCGACCGGATTCGGTCTGGGATTGAATTATGTATATCAGGTGATGGAAGCCCATGAAGGGAAAGTGATTGCAAACAGTATAGAAGGAGAATTCAGCGAATTTACATTATACATTCCACGAATAACAACAATATCATGATAAAATTACTTCTAGTAGAAGATGACCCGACTCTGTCTTATATCATACAAAGCGGATTACAGGAGATTATCGGCGGTTACGAAGTCATTACCGCCGGAAATGGAGCAGAAGGTTTGCTGGCATGGCAACAACATCATCCGGATATTATTATTTCCGATATCGATATGCCTGTCATGAATGGTTTCCAGATGGTGGAACGTATCCGGGAAACAGATGGCGATACTCCGATCGTATTCGCATCTGCCCTTACTTCCCCTAAAGATGTCAGGGAAGGTTACAAAATCGGTGTAAACAATTATATCAAAAAGCCTTTTGTCCCGGATGAATTAGATGCCCATATCCACGGATTACTAAAAATGAAAGATGGTGCAAAAACAAGGAACGAGAGCGGATACTATAAAATAGGTTCCTACACACTGGATGCGGAACACGCATCTCTTCGTAATGACAATACAAACACCAAGAAAGTTCTGACCGTACGTGAAGCTCAGATATTACAACTCCTGGCTGATAATAAAAACGAGACAGTAAAACGTGAAGCGATCCTCAGCCGTTTCTGGAATACAGAAGATGACTATTTTGCCTCCCGCACATTGGATGTTTTCATCGCCAAACTAAGAAAACTGTTGGAAGATGATCCACTGGTATCCATCAAAACAATCAGAGGTATCGGATTGACGTTGACAGAAGAGTGTGGAAAGGTATGATATTTCATGATTTCTGCATCTCATTCGAAGAAAACTGCTCCCTATAAGCCAAAGGCGTAAATCCGGTATATTTTTTAAAAAGGGCTGTGAAATAGGCTGCATCTTCGTATCCTATCGTATAGGATATTTCTTTGACACTTAAAGGGGTATTCAGTAACAGACCTTTCGCTTTATTCAATTTGAGTTCCAGCATAAAGTGAGCCGGAGAGACATTCGTATATTCTTTGAATTTTTTCCGGAACCAGGAGTAACCCATATTAATTTGCTGCGCAACTTCCTGAGGTGACATATTAGTCAGGTAGTTCTCTCTCATAATAACACGGGCCTGATCGATGTATTTGATCATTGTATCGTTGGCAAAATGTTGGTTATTGTCATAATAGAGAGCCATTCCTAAAATAAGATTACCGATCCCTGCCAACAATTGTTGATAAGTCGACTGTTCCAAAAGAGCTAATTCGATAGCCTGATTATATAATGATATGATCTCTTCTTGCAGACCGACATTATAGACCAATCTCTCTGCACTGAAAAATCCATTTTTAAACCTTGCATCCAAATGAGGTCCACGCATTCCAATCCAATATTCCTCCCATCCATTCTTTTTATCCGGAAAATAACTATGCCATGTATAAGGCGGTATTATCAACATATCACCTGCACTTATCGAAAGACTTTCGTCTTTAGACTTAAAATAAGTGCCACTACCTTTCGATATATAAACGAGCTGATAGTTATCAAGTATACGCCCATTTTGCGGATTAAAATCATAATCGACAGGATGGCCCACTTTAGGCGGATAAACCTCATAATTTGGGGGTATCTCCGCATGTCCCACATTATCGACAATCAATCCCCAAAGCAAGTCTTTTTCACTACTGACAAGATATTTGAAAAGATTCTTATGCTTCATATTAGTAACCTAATTTAATCGTTGACGCCACTAATTTATACAAAAAACAGTAATCCGGAGATAAAAAAAGAGATCTACAAGTAAATTGTAGATCTCTTTTTATCGCTTGCTCAGCTATATGTCGGGGTGAGAAGATTCGAACTTCCGACCACACGCCCCCCAGACGCGTACTCTAACCGGGCTGAGCTACACCCCGTTTTTCTTTACGGCTGCAAAGGTAAGATTTTTCCTTTATACGCCAAAACTTTCGCGGTAAAAATCTAACGACTCCAATATTTTTTTCTTTGTCACCTGCTGATTTATCTGAACTTCACCTATTTTAGAAAGAAGAGTAAAGTTGATAATACCACCCTCATTCTTCTTATCATGCGTCATTAGTTCGTACAATGTTTCATAATCCTTGCAGTCGAAGACGAAAGGAGGATAATATTCTTTGATATACTGAATGACCTGGCTCAGGTTACCTGACGGAAAACCACAGAGCTTATGCGAGAGATATAACTCACTCACGATACCGGCAGCCACCGCATGTCCATGCAGCAACGGACGGCTCTTTTTAAAAGAAAGGCTTTCATATGCATGGCCGATCGTATGACCAAAGTTCAAAGCTTTACGGATACCGTGTTCTTTCGGGTCTTCTGCCACGATACGTTCCTTCACGGCAACCGATTGTGCCACCATCTTATTCAGGAAAGTATAATCCATCTTTTGATCGAGATCGAACAACATGACCGTAGCATAAGTATCCATCGAACTGATCAGTGCATGTTTGATCATTTCCGCATAACCGGATAAAAGGTTATCCCGATCCAATGTACGCAGGAATTCACAATCGATGAATACACATTCCGGAGGATAGAAAGAACCTATTTCGTTCTTTAATCCGTTAAAATTGATACCGGTCTTTCCTCCTACAGCGGCATCTACCGAGGCCATGAGTGTCGTAGGGATATTCACAGTCTTCAGTCCGCGTTTAAAAGTTGCACCTGCAAAACCGCCCATATCCGTCACCATACCGCCACCCAGGTTTACCAACAGCGAATTACGGGAAGCACCTTCATTAGAAAGACGCATCCATATGTTCGACAAGGCTTCCAACCCTTTGTGCGTATCACCGGCATCGACTGTTATTACCGGAGCATCTTTAATTGCCGGCACATCTTGTATCAACGGATAACACTTTTCCTGTGTATTTGTATCGGTAAGAACAAACAATTTATCGTAATCCAATGAAGTAAGAAATTCCTGTAAGTCAGCTTTCAGGTCCTTACTAATCACTACTTTTTGATCAGCCATATATTTATCTTTTTGCATCTGGTTACAAAGGTATTATTTGTAATCCGATTATCAAAGATCATGGCATACCAAAAACTGCAAAAAGCCGGTTACCCCTATATAGTTTAGCCGGCTTTTATTTTTCAGATAAAAAGATTCTTACCAGGTAGGTCCATCATGCCAATCAGCTTTTGCCCAAAACAATACATCCGCATAGTTGTCGTATGTACCGACTTCATCCTGGAAGTGAACATTGTAATTACGTTCATTAGCAATATAGCGTAAACGGTTGCAAGGATAAGGAACAATCGCAGTTACATCGTGATCTTTCTCGTAATACATACGCGGATATCCCGTACGGCGCAAATCACACCACTGTTCACCACAGTAAAGATAACCGAATGCCACCCATTTCTGCTCCAGGATAGCTTCCAGATTACCATCGGTATAAGGAGTTCCGTTAATATGAGTCGACCATCTTGCTTCAGCAAACTGATCGATCCAGGCATCATCGTAAATAGATTGATCCGGATTAATCACATAACGTTGCTGCTTCCCGTTCAAATAGTCGCTATCCCCATTATCCGTTTCTGTCACGGAACGTCCATTCTGATATTTGAACAAAAACTTAATAGACTGCCTGATGCCTTCTTTGAAAGCAGCTTTAGCATCCCCGGCTACCCAGCCACGTTGATAAACTTCTGCTTTTATAAACTGAATTTCAAAAGAAGAAACGATCTGATGATCCCAGTTTTTGTTTCCCCAGAAGAATCCATTTCTACGTACACGGGAATAATACCCTCTATTCAAACGATTGAAGAACATGTCGTTGAAAGTGTCATAGCTTGTATTAGCTGAAGCACCGCGGAATACACTCGGAAGAGCGATACCTGTTTTAAGAGGATCACCAACTACCACTTCACTTTCTACATCAGTCGGTTGTTCCCCATTAGCTGTTGCCATACAATACATCAACGGTAAGCGAGGGTCATCCTGTCCTTCTACCCATACACCACCGTCACCGGCTTTTTGCATACGGTTGATCATCTCTGCACTTCCTGTCTGCAGATTATGCCAGTCGAAACCGGATCCACCTTCGATATCCAACGGACCGGATGATTGGCGTGCGATCTTGATATTCTGTTCAAGATCTTCAACAATCGGATAATCGCCTTCCAAAATCTCCTTCAAAATAGCCTGCCCCTTTGCAGCCAAAGGACCTTGTGTAGACACACGCAAAGCTGCACGCAGACGAAGAGAGTTCGCATAACGACGCCACAACGTCATATCCCCCTTGTTGATAAAATCCTGTCCGCCAAAAGCAGAAGGTTTTTCTATCGTAGCAAATGTCTTATCGATTTCACCCAGCCTATCCAGGATCATTTCAAATAACTGCTGACCATCTTCATAATGCGGATTGGCATAAGATACATCACCGTTAAGAGCGACCAGACCAATTTCATTGAAAGGAATATCGTTGTATTCACTTAAAATGAAAATCATCATACCATACAGATGCGTTTCGGCAGCCAACAGATATCCTTCATTTTTTGGTTTTTCTTCATCAGGAAGTGCATCATATACTTCCTGCATTTTCCTGAAATCGGTCACCATCGACGGGTAACTATTATAAGGCTGTCCGTAATCCTCGTATTCATCATCATAATAAACACTACCACTTAAAGTAAATCCCAAAGAGTTGGCAAGTTTACCCATCAACTGAGGGTCATAGCCGAAATAACGTCCATAAGTAGAACAAGCCCAATCGTTGGCTCTAAGCATACACCCGGACATCATTTTATCCAATGTTACCTCAGAAACCTTTGACGGATCCTTATATTTGCTGTCAAAATCATCTTCGCTACACCCATTGAATGCAACCATTGCAGCCAGCAATGCTGAATATAGAAATATTTTTTTCATATTTTCCACGTATTAATTATGTTGTGATTAAAAAGTTGCGCGCAGAGAAACACCCACCGAACGCGTCGGAGAAGCAGAACCTCCAATACTCAGCTGACTCTTCCAGTCTGTACCATTACTTGTTTCAGGATCGAAGTTAGGTATAGACTTATGAAAATAGAATAAGTTACGGCCGAATACAGCCAAAGTCAGGTTCTTTAGCGCAGCATGTTTGACCAAATCTTTCGGGAAATTGTAAGACAAAGATACTTCACGAAGTTTCCACCAATTATTCTTAAAGAATTGATAAGTGGCATTCGGGGTTCCCGGTGAAGTTCCCCAGGCATTTTTTGAATTAATATAATCTTCGTAAGCGATTACTTTGTCATTCTCCTTCCATCCTCCGTTTCCGTCAGAAACAACACCTTCCAGGATGATACCGGTCTGAGCAGTAAGTCCGTTTGTATATGTATACGGTAAGAATCCTTCCCCTTCACGATTCTCTGTCTCAGGGTTCACACCGGTAGCCATAGTATAACGATAGCAATCGTTAGCGATGTAGCCGCCAAAACGGAAGTCAGTCATGACATCCAATACAAAACGTTTGTAAGACAAAGTAACTCCCAGACCACCGACAACTTTAGGCATAGCGTTACCAATAAACTCATAGTCTTGTGACATCACATAATTACCGTCAGAATTAACAATCTTGCGACCTTTATACGGACCTTCTTCCACTACCTGATTGACTGCTGCAAGGAAGTCCCCCATCGGGCGCCCTACATAAGAATAGTTCTTACCTACTTTGCTGGCAAAATCGCCTGTTTCAACAAAATTGATGCCTTCAACCAGAGATTCGATCTTATTCTTGTTGAAAGCCAAGTTAGTTTTCAACTCCAGGCTGAAGTCTTTCGTTTCGATCGGTGTACCGTAAGCAGAAATTTCAACCCCTTTATTACTCATGACACCTGAGTTCACCCACATAGTTTCACTACCACTGGATGGAGCCAATGCCGTTTTCAACAACATATCGGTAATTTTCTTATTGTAATAAGAAACCTCGAAACCTGCACGATTATTGAACAATTTGTTTTCGATACCGATTTCGAACTCTTTTGTCTTTTCAGGCTTCAGGTTTTCGTTACCCAAATTATTCGGTACCTGGTTGTAGCTCCAACCCGGACCGCTACCGAATGTATACGCCATATTAGCTGCATACGCTTCTGGAGCATTACCAACAATACCGTAAGATACGCGCAGCTTACCATAACCATACCAGGAAGGCATATTATCTCTGAAAGCATCCGTATACAAGAAGCTTACACTTCCGGAAGGATAGAAATAACTACGGCTATGTTTTGGCAGTGTAGAAGATTTTTCTTGACGACCCGTCAAATCCAGGAACAGAAAATCATCGTAAGAGAGACCGATTGTTTCCAACCAGGCTGTTTTCAACAGTTCCATCTTGCGTTCGTTATCATTGCTAACATTGATTGTCTTATAAGAGTTACCGATCATGAATGTATTTTCAATCATCAGACCTCCGTTTGTTCCAAGCGACAAACTGTTCATCTTCTCAGAACGTGCCTGCCAACCCACATTAGCCGTCAAATTGAACTTCTCACCCAAACTTTTGTCAAACATCAACATGATGTCGCCATAAGTCACCTGATAATATTTAGACAAAGTAGAATAGCTGCCGCTGGATTCATTTGTACTGGCTGCAGAAGGGAATGATGAGTTACTTTGATCTGTCATTTTTGAGAAAGTATAATCAGTAGAAAGACGTCCCTTAGCTGTCAGGAACGGGAAAATCTTCCAGGTTGGAGCTACACTGGCAATCAAACGTTGTTCCAGTTCATCGCTCTCATGTTCGTTGGTATCCCACAATATTTCGCGTACACCATGTACAAAACCATCAGAACCATACTGAAAAGCTTCATTAGGTGTCGGGCCGGAACCTCTATCGTTATTTTTATAACCCAGGCTTGTCTTGTACATTTGTTTCATTAGAGGAATATCCAGGAATGCACCAAACATATTGTTGAAACCACCATACATACCGATAGATGCCTGCGAACGGTTTACAACATGCTGAGTAATATAGTTGGCCGTATAATCCAAAGACAATTTATCATTGAATTTTAAATTACCAATCAAACTGAAATTATGTTTGCTATACGAACCAGTCAGGGCATTAGGAGTTTCCAGCAGTGTTGTATAAGAGAAACGGTTTGATGAATTTTCACCGCCTTGATTGATAGCGATATTATAAGTCTGGTCAGTGCCGGTACGGAACAATTGTTTCCACGGATTTGAGGAAATCGGAGAGTAAGCACGGGTTGATCCGTCGATATACAATACTTCCCTGCCATCATAAGCCGGTCCCCATTGATAAGCACTATAAGCCGGATATAATTTGCCGGTTGCCGCATCTTTTCTGAAACCATCATTTGCAATCATTTCTGCCGTCCAGTCGCCATTACCTGTACCAGGACCATATTTAGTCTGTATCTCAGGAACATAAGCAACCATATTGGCCTGAAATGTAGCATTAACGTCTACAGTAATACCGGTACCTTTGGCTTTCTTACTTGTGATGACGATAGCACCGTTGGCTGCTTCCGAACCGTAAAGAGCCGTAGCAGCAGCACCTTTAAGGATGGTCAGCTGGTCGATATCTTCAGGGTTGATATCAGTCAAACCGTTGGAACGGACACTACCCATCTGTGTACTACCCAATCCGATATTGGAGAAATCGGAGCTGTTGCTGCTACCTGTACCCGAATTACCATTACGGATAGGTACACCGTTTAAGATAACAAGCGGCTGTGTATTTCCATTGATAGAAGATAAACCGCGAACAGTAATAGAGACACCACCGGCTGCACCACCTTGCGTGTTTTGAATTCGTACACCGGAAGCTTTACCATATAACGCAGTAGCAAAATTTGGAGTACCAGTTTTGATCAAATCGTCCGATTTGATCGTGGTTACTGAGTAACCCAATTTTTTACTATCTTTAGCAATTCCCAAAGCGGTCACAACCACTTCTCCTAATGCCTGGGAATCTTCAGCCAAAGTTACATTTAATGTAGCCTGTCCTTTATAAGGGATTTCCTGAGTCACATATCCCAAAAAACTTATCCGGATAATAGCTCCGTTTTTTACTCCTGATAACGTAAAGTGACCATCAGAATCGGTCACTACACCGTTATGGGTTCCTTTAACTTCAACTGCTGCTCCGATAACGGGGCCCAGTTCATCTTCAACTGTACCTGTAATCCGTCCGCTCTGCTGCGCTACGGTTTCGATACCACTTTTTGGAGCTTGTTCTGCCATCATACTTCCCGGAAACGACAGAGCCAAAGCAACCAAAACCAACTGTACTCGGTAATAGGTTTTCATTTAATACTAGCTACGTTAATAAGGTTAATAATAAATAAAATAAACTCACATTAAAACAAAATACACTTTCTCAAAATCTCCTTTTACTACATCTCTCGATGCAAATATAACTATTTTTTAATATTTACTAGATGTTTACCTGTTGTTTTTATCATATTTTTAAGTTGTTATCCAAATTACCACCTATTAATCTATAAAAACAAAGCAAATTATTTAAACTAATTTTCACATATTATATTATTCTATTATAAAATATATTTTTACCTAATTCATTATTGGTTTTTCCTGATCAATTCACATATTACATCGATATGCTATTCTTAAGAATCAACAATAACTCACTCCTGTATCATATATGTATATTATACAATAACAACACAAAGAGGGCATATCTGACTTTTGATACCCCCTCTCCATAAAAAAAACTCGTGTGTCTATCTGATTTTGGTCTGAAACTTGCTTATGTTATCAATAAGTACCCTTTATAATTGTCGCACTCAGCGACTCATCGCCATCTACTATTTTATCGTCACTGTCAAAAGAACGAAGTTTCCAGAAATAATAACAATCGGCAGCACTGGCGACAACACAGAAGATACCGGTAAAATAAACAGCGCTGTTACCTGTCGAAAAGCCATGTATCATTGGAAATACCCCTAACAGAATAAACGGAGATAGCAATGCTACACGATAGTATTTCAGAAGCAATGGTTTCTTCAATAAAAATCCCCACGACTTCCAGTCCGTATTCCATCGTAACGCCTGCCGGTCTTTTCCCGAAAACCAATATAACAAACCATATTGAATCAGAGTATAAACCAAACAACAAAGAAACATAATAATCGCCCCTTTGATGCTAAGAGCCCGAAGCCTGACAATACTTCCCAATTCATATCCGGCACTATAACTCGACGCTTCTCCCCAAACATAGTTAAACAACATGACTCCGGCAGCAACAAAAACAACTATAAAACCCAGCATAGTTAGATTAACCCGGGCAGCACTTACCTTAACCTCTACTCCCTGCGGATGAGTATATTCTTCTACATTCTTTTCTTTTGTTTCCATATCGTTCCGTTATTAAGTTTGTTTCATTTCTACATCGCAAAGATACGGGGGAAGAAAGAGACAGAAGGTTATCCCAACGTTATCTTTACGTTAAGATAGAATACGAAAGACAACAGAATAACGGAAATAGCTATCTTTGGCAGTGAAAGCAAAGTATTATGACAAAATCATTCTACATTATATTAACTGGAATCACTACTTTCATCGTCCTCTTCCTGATGGGACAATGGATAGGACGCAGTTATTCACTGACTAAAGAACGACTGATACGACAGATACACGAATCTTTCTGCCATACAACCGAACAATATGAAGCGGATAGGACAAAGGCTCTTCCCACTCTTTTCCGGGAAGAACTCGACAAACGGCATCTCGATAAACTGATCTTTCGCATGGACACAGTTCCCCTGAATGCTACCAATACAGTGCTACGGAAAGATATCCGGTATTTCTCCGATTACGAACGCCTGTTCAACGAACAACGGACTTTTACTTATCCGATCAGTGACACACAGGGAGTACAGGCACATATCCTCAATCCGCGGGCAGGTTCGGTCGGCAAGCTGCTTTACTTTTTCTTCGGCACAACCATTGCATTGGCTATACTGCTGCTTTGCATCCGGAAGCAAATCAATATCATCAAACGGCAGGACGAGATAGCACACATGCGGGAAGACTTTTCCTATGCAATGATCCATGATATGAAGACTCCTCTCAGTTCAATCCTGATGGGTGCCCGTATCCTCCGAAGCGGAAAACTCGACATGAAACCGGAAAAGAAAGAAAAATACTTCGATATACTGGAAGAAGAAGCGCAGCACCTGCTCGCCTTGACCAACAAAGTACTGACAATCTCCAAACTGGAATATGGACAATTGTTACTCGAAAAAAGCCATATCCCTATCCGCCCGATGCTGGAAGAACTGACACAGTTATTCACAGCCAAGACGAATAAACCCGTCACCTTCCGATTAAATATAGAAGCAGAAGATATATTTGCAGATGAAGAATATCTGAAAGAGGCTGTCAGCAACCTGATAGATAACGCGATCAAATATTCCGGGGACTCGGTCGATATACAGATCACCTCCTGCCTGTATAACCAATTCACACAAATCAAGGTAAAAGATAACGGAATCGGCATTTCACTTTCCGCACAGAATCATATATTCGACAAGTTTGAACGGGCTTCGATCAACCGGAACAATACGGCAGACGGTATCACAGGCTTTGGCCTGGGACTGAATTATGTGATGAACGTCACCCGTTCGCACGGTGGTTATGTCAGCGTCGAAAGCCAGGAAGGGAAATACAGCGAGTTCATTCTCTCATTACCAATATCCACAGAAGAGACAACAGTATGATCAGATTGTTATTAGTAGAAGACGACGCCAACCTGAGTTATATCATTCAGGGCGGACTGGAAGACATGATCGGCGGTTATGAAGTGACCATCGCTCCTAATGGGAAAGAAGGTCTGGAAACATACCGGCAGATGAAACCGGACATTATCGTAGCCGACATCGAAATGCCCGTTATGGACGGCTATGAGATGGTACGCCGCATCCGGGAGACAGACGAAGAGATTCCGATCCTTTTCTCTTCAGCCCGTGTTTCTCCGAAAGATGTGGTAAAAGGATATGAACTGGGGGTGAACAACTATGTCAAGAAGCCTTTCCTGCCGGAAGAACTGGACGCACATGTCCGGGCTTTGCTGCGCATGAAACAGGGAACTACGGAAAAGGACAAAACACGAACATTGACCATAGGTGAATATACACTGGAGCCCGAACAAGCCACCCTGCGTCATAGCTCCGGCAGCAAGCAACTGCTGACTCCACGGGAAACAGGCATATTGGAGTTATTATTCCGCAAACCGGAAGAGGTTGTCCGCCGGGAAATCATCCTCGATAAATTCTGGAATACGGAAGATGACTATTTTGCCTCCCGTAGCCTGGATGTCTTTGTAACGAAGCTCCGCAAACTATTATCACAGGACGATGCGGTCAGTATCAAGACTGTAAAAGGCATCGGACTAATGATCACGGTATCCTGACACACAAAACAGTGAGTCAGGATATTAGTCACAATTTCCCTTCACATTAAATAGTTTCTCAGATATTTTTAGTATGTTTAGCCTTGTTTTTGTACAAAAACATTTCTCCCGCATTTTATATTATGTCATACTATTAAATTTAAACGAACCATGAAGAAAGTTTTCTTATTCCTGAGTCTTTGCCTATTAGCCCTGTCATTTGCCGATGATGTCGCGGCACAGCAGAAAAAACCACGTATCGGTATCGCCGGTATACAGATCGAGAACAGTGTATTTATGCCCAACAGGCAACCGATAGTCGGGAGACCGCTTACCTTACCGGATTATCTGAGTCCGGACTCCGCCATGGGACAAGCCGCTACATGGCTCCCTTCCCTAATGGGCCGGGGCGGTGGCCGCGGACCTGTTACACGCGAATCGTACGACGCCTTTGTCAACGAAGCTCTTGAAATAATAAAAGCCAACATGCCCTACGATGCTTTTTGGTTTTACAATCACGGAGCCTGTAGCGTGGAAGGAGTAGCCGATCCGGAAGGCGAATTTATGGAAAAAGTCCGCAGCCTTATCGGAAACGATGTCCTCATTACAACAACGATGGACCTTCATGGCAATGCCTCCTGGCTTGTAGCCCTCAACTCCGACCTGATCACAACATACCGCAAAGCACCTCACGACGATTCCCGCGAATCACATCGCCGCGGCGTAGTCAACCTGCTCGACCGCCTCGCTTCCGGCAAAGGACGTCCGGCATATAAGGCATGGGTAGCCGTCCCGGTATTGCTTTCCGGGGAATGGTCGAGTACACGTGCCGAACCCGCTAAATCACTCTATGCCATGGTTCCCGAAGTAGAAGCGATGCCGGGCGTAATAGATGCCGGTATCTGGATCGGTTATGTATGGGGAGACGACCGGCGCAATCAGGGAATAGTAATGGTTTACGGCGATGATAAAGCACAAGTGGAAGCGGGCGCAAAGAAACTTGCCCAAAAATTCTGGGATGTTCGCCGCCAGTTTACTTTGGAAGCACCCGGATATCCGCTCGAAAAATGTCTTGACCTCGCTATTGCCAGTAATAAGAAACCATTCTTTATCAGCGATATGGGGGATAATCCCGGAGGTGGCGGATCGGGTGAAGTGACATGGACACTGGCCCGGGTCTTGAAACGTCCGGAACTTCAGTCGGCAGACGGTAAAAAACTACTTTATTGCTCCATTCCCGGAGACGAGATGGTCGAAGCTGCACGAAAAGCCGGTGTGGGCGGTCATGCAGAAGGTTATGTCGGTGCCATGACAGACAACTCTTATGAACCTCCCGTTTGGTTATCAGGCACAGTCATGCATGTTAGTCCCGTCCAGGACCAGACATCCGACAATTCCCAATATAGAAGACGTAGTAACATAGCCATTATTAAAACAGGAAGTATTTATATCGTTGTAGGAACTTCTTCCCCCACACCTAACCTGGAAGGAACGGGAATAGATCCTCGTGAAATGGATATCGTAATGGTTAAGCAAGGCTACCTGGTAAATCAATGGTACAATATGAAGGCAGACTGGGTGATGGCACTGACCCGCGGAGGAGTCGATCAGGACTTCCAAAACATTCCGTACAAGAATATCATCCGCCCTATGTTCCCATTAGATCCGGACATGCCGGACCCCGAACTCAATGTCATATTTGTACCTTCTGCCAAACATTTATACGGCAGATAAAACAACCGACGACTACCTAGTGACAGGTAGTGCCATGCCTATGCCACAAGAGTGCCACTACGATGGCAAGGCAATGCCACAGGTATGGCACAACTTTGCCACTACAGTGGCAAAGGCTTCAGCCTAGGATCAAACATTCCCCGCCACAGGGTCTGACATATAAAAAGGTGAACAGTTACTATGAACCGTTCACCTTTTCTATTAAATCATTCACCTGCTATAACGACATACAATAATTTGTATAAAAACAAATTAGCCTTTACAGGTGAAAGGATGAATACTTTTTATCCGATTTACACTGTATCAATCTACATTATATCCCGAAACAATTACCTTCGGCGCATTACCACGGGTATCTTCATCCTTCCAATGGAAGCTAACCTCTTTCTTTTCTCCCGGAAGCAATGCGAAATAATTATCAGAATAGAACATCGGCAGGAATTGTTCGCCATCCTTCTCGCCAACCACATTGACACGGATCATCAATGCCGGAGTGGAAGTCGTGTTCTCAATAACGACCTTACCGTTCCATGTTCCGTCAGCCCCTTTGTTTGTAGAGATATTCGACTGGAGCGCTACTTTCGGAAGCGTACGCAGATCCTGATAGTTGTTTTCTTCCAGGCTTCTGTGATAGAAGTTATCAGAAATAACCTTACCGTTCTCCGTCAAAGTCATCTTGATAAAGTGGACCTTCGACAAGTTGGAGGGAAATTCCAGCTTGATACATTTATTCGTCGTATCTTCATTGCTGTCGATCGTTCCCTCTTTTTCCCAGGCTACGGATGCATCCATATTCAAGACCTGCACTTTTGCTGTCAGTCCCTTACGCATACCGGCACTGTAATTTACCACTTCCACCTCGTCGGCTGCCGGATTCCACTGGATATGCAGCGGTTCGGACGCCTTCTTGATGGCAAAATAAGCAGCTGTCGGTTCAAAATAATAATCGTACGTCTGCCATACCATAGAAGGCCAGCAAGAGTGGCTCATCCACATCAGCAAACCTTTACGGTTCAGGCTTCTGGATTCGAACAAGCTACGGTGGCCATCATAGTTCACCCACTGCGCCAGTTCGGAGAATTCCTTGGCACTCTGAGGTTCGCCGTATCCTTTCGCAATGATTTCATTGAAAGAAGTGGCACCCTGTGCTCCCTCACGGGTATAATCGTGCATACCCCACTGGTTATCCTGTGGCCACAGTCCTTCCGGAGAGAAAGTACGTAGCATACTTTCGTATGTCAACACATTCGGCATACCGCGTTCGCTATGGAACTTGTCGTTTCCGGTCTTCAAAGTGAAGTATTCTTTAGCCGGAAGCATGCGGTATGGGCCGTGACCGCTCACCACATCGTCGGCAGAACTGGAGATATAATGGATATCCGCATGATCTTCCTTAATGATCCGGCGTAAAGCCTTGTCGATCTGTTCGGGCGGGAAACCTTCGTTACGTCCGCAATAGATACCGATGGATGCGTGGCTTCGGATACGCTTTACATAATCCTCGGCATTGGCGATAAACATTTCCGGATAATAAGGATCAGGTCCGTCAGCCGGATTCGCCAGCCAGAAGTCTTGCCAAATCATAATACCGTGACGGTCGCAGGCATCATACAGTTCCTCATCGCCGATCATACCGACCCAGTTACGCATGATCGTAAAGTTCATATCGGCATGGTAAGCCACGGCAATATCGTATTCGCGGGCACGATAGTTCAGGTTGGATTCACTGAATCCCCAGTTCCCTCCGCGACCAATGAAACGGCGGCCGTTGATGAACATGCTCAGGATATGATTATCTTCATTGAAAGTCATCTGGCGGATACCGACTTTAAAGTCTTTCGTATCCGATACCTTATCGTCAACCTTGAAAGTGAAGTTGGCATCATACAGGTTCGGTTCGCCATATCCTTTAGGCCACCACAAACGCGGGTTCTCCATCTTCAGCTGGGCAAAGTCTTTCGCATCGAAGACAACCGCCTTTTCCTCTCCGGCGGCCAGTTCTACCGGCTGTTGGAAAGTGATATCGCCCACCTTGCCTTCCAGCATACCTTTTACGGCATTGGTGTCATGGTTCTTTACGATCACCTCCGCTGTCAGTGTAGCAGAAGTCGTATCGGGTAACGGCAATACGGAAGTCACGAGCGGATCGGCAACCGTAACTTTTCCGGTCGTTGTCAGGAACACATCGTTCCAGATACCGATATTACGTCCGCGCATCGTCGGGATCCAGTCCCAGCCGATCGTCGCATGGAAAGTAGGATTGTCGGCCCCCAGGATACCACCGTTGAAGTCTGTGCTCTGTGCATTCTTTTCCTTGATCGCACCGATATGTTCGTTTTTGATGATCTCTACGGCAAGCACATTCTTACCCGGAACGACAGCGTCCGTCACATCGAACTTACCACGCATAAAAGCGCCTTCGATACGACCGATCTTCCGACCGTTCACATAGACGTTCGCCTTCCAGTTGATACCGTCGAAATTCAGGAACAGACGCTCCTGCTTAAAGTTTTCCGGCACTTCAAATTCGTCACGGTACCAGAAGTCGGAGTTGAAGAACGATTCCGATATCTGCAACTGATTGTCGGCATAATTCGGATCGGCAATAGCTCCGATATTCTTGTAACTGCTCAGGACAGTTCCCGGGACAGTCGCCACGATCCAGTTTTCCGGCTTGAAGTCCGGAGTGGATATCTTTTCACCGGCAGCAGCTACCTCGGAAGCCCGTTGCAGTTGCCAGTTTCCACCTGACAGGTTGATCATCCCTTTCGATACGGCTGGTTCGGCAACAGGTTGGGGAACTAAGCCACCCTTACCCATTACTTCCAGTTCGCTCAGGATATAACGGCTGTCGTTAGCCGGTTGCTGCATCAGGATGCGTACGTAGCGTGCATTCTTCTTACCGCCAAGCGTTATCTCGTCGAGCAGGCTTTCTCCGCCCGGCAGGTCGGCCACATCCGTCCACTGGTTGGCATCTTCGGATATTTGCACCTTACCCTTTACAGCTTTGTTGATCCAGTGCAGGATCACCTTATCGAATTCGGAACGGCTACCCAGATCCACATACAGCCATTCTTCGCCTGTCGTAGCACTCATCCAGGAACTGTTGAAGAACTGGGATGGTTTCATTTCCACCAACTGTCCGTCTTTATAAAAATCAGCTGCCGTAAACACCCAGCTATGGGCACCCGGCATCTTTAGCACCACCCGGAAATAGGAAAAGTCGACACGTTTCCCTAACGTCAGCCCTTCCTTGCCGAAGCGTATAGTTTCATTCAATTTACGCACCGGCATGGAAATCTGTTCCGTCTGTTTATTCGGGTCTGTTACCGGCACACGATAACGCACAGGGTCGCCTGGCAATCCATTACCTGCCAATCGACCCATCTCCACCCATTTTTCACCGTCTTGCGAGACTTGGCAGAGAATTTCGTAGCCTTCAGTCGCTACTTTGTCATCATAGATAAGTGTACCTGTCAGCCTTAATTCTTCGGCCGTTCGGTCATAATTATTCAACGAGAACTGAAAATAAGTATCTGCCCCTTCAAAGGTGTTCCGTGAGTACGGTCCCTCGTCGATCATCCATTCGCGTTCACGCCGCGGGGCTTCGCCAGAAGGAGAAGAAAGGATCAGATACTGCGGTTGCCGATCGGTCACGATACCGTCTGTTGCCAACTGCGCCGTCAGGTTATAGTCATGACTGGACGAGTTGAAGGCCGAACGTAAAAGGGCTATATTCCGGTAGTTGGCATGGTCCGGAGCCAGTTCGGGAGAAAAATCCTCCTTCGGGTTACCGGGATACTGACCGACACCACGGGTATAATAATCGGATCGCTCAAACGATTCGTTCGTTGCACCTGCCCCACTGCACCCCCAAAGCAACAACGAGGTCGCTGCAGCCCCGCAAAGGGTCAGGATACGGGAGACTTTTTGCTGTTTACACATTTTCATACTATGAGAGTCTACTTGATTTGTATTTTTTGCACAGGCAAATATACATTAAAAACAGTGATTTCTATGCAAATAGGGGAAGGTTACGAATAAAAAAGGTGTAGTGACAATATTTTACACGGGACATTGTAATCTAAAAAACAAAGGGGAAATACCAGACCAACCGGCACTTCCCCTTTCTTACAAAGATATCTAATATATTTCCTTATTTCAAATCAGCCGCTTCCAGAATCTGATCGACAGCCTGAGCCAAGCCATCCGAATTCTTACCTCCGGCAGTTGCGAAATGAGCCTGGCCGCCACCGCCACCCTGAATCAGTCTGGCAGCATCTTTCACCAACTTGCTTGCATCCAGGCCATCGGCTACGAGCGGTTCGCTCAACATGACCATCAAAGCACATTTGGCACCGTCTTTAATTCCGGCCACAAAGAATACTTTTTCATCCATATTGCTTTCGCCCTTGATCTGGAATGCCAGGTCCTTGATCGCATCCACATTGGCTTCTCCACGGTAGACAACCACTTTCACACCATGACGTTCTACCGCTTTCGCGATCAGCTCTTTCTTCAACGTAGCTACTTTTTCCTTCACATAATCGCCCACCTGCTTTTTCAATTCCGCATTTTCTTCGATAGACTTACGGATCGTCTGCGCCAGGTTAGGTACATTATTAAATAAAGCACGCAGTTCACGCATTGAATCCTGCAATATAAATGTATAGTTCTCCGCACCTTCGGCCGTCACCGCTTCGATACGGCGAACACCTGCTGCAATGGAACTTTCTGCCACTACACGCAATGAACCGATCATACCGGTTGCCGGGATATGCGTACCACCGCACAACTCGATAGAAGAACCGTATTTAACCACACGTACTTCTTCGCCATACTTTTCTCCGAACAAAGCCATAGCACCCAGAGCCTGAGCCTGTGCAATCGGCATATTGCGATGTTCTTCCAGCGGGAAGTTGGCACGGATCTTTTCACTCACCAGCTTTTCTACCTGGCGGATCTCTTCGTCTGTCACTTTCTGGAAGTGAGAGAAGTCGAAACGCAATGCTTCAGGAGAAACATACGAACCTTTCTGCTCGACATGTGTACCCAGCACCTCGCGCAATGCTTCGTGCAACAAGTGGGTAGCCGAGTGATTGCATTCACACTGGATACGTTTCTTTTCATTGATCTTAGCCGTAAACGTAACCGTTACATCTTTCGGCAAGCGAGTGACGAAATGTACCGGCAGGTTGTTTTCACGCTTGGTATCTATTACATCCAGTTTCTCATCGTCAGCGATCAACCATCCGGTATCACCGACCTGCCCGCCCATCTCTGCATAAAACGGAGTCTGGTCCAGGACGATCTGGAAAAGTTCTTTATTCTTCTGTTTGATCTTACGGTAACGCAGAATCTCGGCTTCACATTCGAACAGGTCGTAACCGACGAACTTGGCTTCGCCTTCTTTCAGAACCACCCAGTCGCCTGTCTCGATAGCGGCAGCGTTGCGGGCACGTTCTTTCTGTTTCTGCATTTCGGCATTGAACTCTTCGATATTTACCTCCATACCGTTTTCACGCAGGATCAGTTCAGTCAGGTCCAACGGGAATCCGTAAGTATCATATAATGTAAAGGCATCCACGCCGCTGATAACGGTTTTGCCGGCAGCCTTTGTTTCTTCCATTTTCTTATCCAGCAAACGGATACCTGTTTCCAGGGTACGCAGGAATGATTCTTCTTCTTCCTTGATCACTTTCTCGATCAGCGTCTTCTGGGCAACCAGTTCAGGATAAGCATCTCCCATCGTTTCGATCAGGACAGGCAGCAAGCTGTACATGAATGCTTCCCGGCGTCCGAGGAAGGTATAACCGTAACGAACGGCACGGCGCAGAATACGACGGATCACATAACCGGCTTTGGCATTCGACGGCAACTGACCGTCTGTGATAGAGAATGCTATCGTACGGATATGGTCGGCAATCACACGCATAGCGATATCCTGTTGTCTGTTCTCGCCATATTTTGTTCCGGTCTTTCCGGCAATGACCTGGATGATCGGCTGGAAGACATCGGTATCGTAATTGGAAGTCTTACCCTGCAGGGACATACACAGACGTTCGAATCCCATACCGGTATCAATCACCTTGGCAGGCAGCGGCTCAAGCGAACCGTCCGCTTTACGGTTGAACTGCATGAACACCAGGTTCCAGATTTCGATCACTTGCGGATGATCTTTGTTGACCATTTCAGCGCCGCTCTTGGCCGCACGTTCTTCGTCCGGACGCAGGTCGATATGGATTTCGGAGCAGGGACCGCAAGGACCGGTATCACCCATTTCCCAGAAATTATCATGTTTATTACCGTTGATGATATGATCTTTCGGCAGGAACTGCTCCCAGTACCCGGCAGCTTCATCGTCACGCGACAAACCTTCGGCGGGGCTTCCTTCAAATACGGTAGCATACAAACGTTTCGGATCCAGTTTCAGAACATCTACCAGATATTCCCATGCCCAATTGATTGCTTCTTTCTTGAAATAATCACCGAACGACCAGTTACCCAACATTTCAAACATGGTGTGATGATAGGTATCGTGTCCTACCTCTTCCAGGTCGTTATGCTTTCCGCTTACACGAAGACATTTCTGCGAGTCCGCGACGCGAGAATACTTAATAGGTACATTTCCCAGGATTATATCTTTAAACTGGTTCATGCCCGCATTGGTGAACATCAATGTCGGGTCACCCTTCACTACCATTGGAGCAGACGGTACAATCTGGTGCTGCTTGGAAGCGAAGAACTCTTTAAACGATTCACGGATTTCTTTTGCTGTCAACATAATCTATTTATATAGTTCTCGTTAATATTCTGAAAAACAATTTGCAAAAGTACTGCAAATTATTATTTTTGCACGTATCCAAGCAATAAAATATTCAATGAAACTGTTTAAAACAAGAAAAACATATTACTTATATAACCCGAATACGCTTAGTTACGAGCGCGTTTACCCCTCCGCCAAAGACCGCTTCTTCATTGTGCTCCGTCATTTGAGTATCGGTGCGGCAATCGGTATCGGCGTCTTTTTTATCCTGATGTACACGATCGACTCACCGGTCGAATCGCTGTTGAAGAAAGAGAACAAACTGCTACAGACCCAATACGAACTCCTTTCCCTTCGGTTGACGAATGCCTTGGAAGTACTGGACGACATTCAGCAACGTGATGAAAATCTGTACCGCGCTATCTTCCAGGCCGAATCCATTCCGGAATCGGTGCGTAAGTCCGGTTTCGGAGGAACCAACCGTTACGAACATCTAATGAACTTACCCAACCCGGAATTGGTAGTCTCTACCGCACAGAAGATGGATATGCTGTCCAAGCAACTTTATATACAGTCCAACTCCCTGGAAGAGTTGATCAAGCTAGGAAAGAACCAGGAAGAACGCAGTCGGTGTATACCTGCCATACAGCCCATATCCAATAAGGACCTGCGCCGTACGGCTTCCGGTTACGGGGTGCGTATCGACCCGATCTACCGGACCCCCCGTTTCCACTCGGGGATGGACTTCTCTGCCAAAGTCGGAACGGAGATTTATGCGACCGGTGACGGCGTGGTTACTTTTGCCGCCTGGAAACAAGGGTATGGTAACTGTCTGATGATCGATCACGGCTACGGATTCCAGACACTTTACGGACACATGAGCAAATTCAAAAAACGTGTCGGCCAGAAGGTGACGCGCGGAGAAGTGATCGGAGAAGTCGGAAATACCGGAAAATCAACCGGCCCGCACCTGCATTACGAAGTAATAGTACGTGGCAAACATGATAACCCGTCCAGATACTACTACATGGATCTTACTCCGGAAGAATACGACCGTATGATCCAGATCGCAGAAAACCATGGACAGGTAATGGATTAAACATCTTTAAGACGATGGCATTAAATAAAGATAAAAATCTGAAGCTGTATTTCTCCATCAGCGAGGTAGCACAGATGTTCGACGTCAACGAATCGACCCTGCGCTTCTGGGAGAAGGAATTCGATATTATCCGCCCACGTAAGACGGCCAAAGGAACCCGTTTCTACAAGCAGGAAGATATCGACGCGGTGCGCCTGATCTTCCATCTGGTCAAGGAACGGGGCATGACGCTGGCGGGTGCCCGGCAAAAACTGAAAGATAACAGGGAGACAACGATCCGGCAGGAAGAGATCGTCAATAAACTGAAACAAATAAAGGAAGAACTATTGTCGATGAAAGCCGCGTTCGATGCCCTCGCCCCTTCCGAAATCCCCCAGGAAGAGAAAATCTAAGCCAAACAATTAGCAGGTTACGCCGGAAAAGCGTACCTTCGCCGACAATTTAATAGAACAATAAATATGGAAATTACGGGAAAGATTATTGCCGTACTGCCAGTACAGGGCGGCACAAGTAAAAACGGAAACGAGTGGAAAAAACAGGAGTACGTATTAGAAACACATGACCAATACCCTAAGAAAGTTTGCTTCCAGATCTTCGGTGCCGACCGCATCGAACAGGCAGCGATACAACCCGGAGAAGAATTGACCGTATCATTCGATATAGATAGCCGTGAATATCAGGGACGTTGGTTCACAAACATCAGCGCATGGAAGGTAGACCGTCCGATGGCGATGGCTCCACAGTCTGCACCGGGTGCTATGACTCCGGATAATTTTGCACCGGCTTCTGCACCGACAGCACCGGCTGCTCCTGATTTCGGTCCGGCTAATCCGATCGACGACCTGCCATTCTGATGAATGTCATTGCTTTAATCGGTGGCTTACTCCTCATCCTGGTCGGAGCGAACGCTCTGACCGATGGGGCTGCTTCGGTAGCCAAACGCTTTAACATCTCCAGCCTTGTTATCGGACTGACGATCGTTGCTTTCGGCACGTCTGCCCCGGAACTGACCGTGAGTATTGTATCGGCTCTGAAAGGGAGTGCGGATATGGCGATCGGAAACGTGGTCGGTTCGAATATTTTTAATACACTTATGATTGTCGGCTGTACGGCAGCTATCGTTCCTATCGGGATGAACAAAGGGACACTCAGCAAGGAGATTCCTTTGTGTATCCTTGCGTCGGTCGTACTGTTCATTTGCGGGAACGACGTACTGATAAACGGAGCGGCAGAAAATACGATCAGCAGTAGCGACGGGATGTTGCTACTCTGCTTTTTCGCAATCTTCCTGAGTTATACGTTTGCGATTGCCCATAACGGGAAGGACGAAGAAGACAGTTCGATAAAGCAGATGCCGGTATGGAGATCTGCGCTGTATATCGCCGGAGGACTGGCCGGACTGGTTTACGGAGGGCAGTTCTTTGTGGATGGGGCTTCGGGCATTGCACGCAGCCTGGGAGTCAGCGAATCTATTATCGGTTTGACACTGGTCGCCGGGGGGACTTCCCTGCCGGAACTTGCCACATCGGTAGTTGCCGCGCTGAAGAAGAATCCGGAGATGGCGATCGGAAATGTGATCGGTTCCAACCTGTTCAATATATTCTTTGTACTGGGTTGTAGCGCCACGATCAGCCCGCTGAACATGAAAGGAATCACGAATATAGACCTGGGAGTCCTGATCGGTTCCTGCGTATTGCTTTACCTCTTCGGTCTCTTTATCAAAAAACGAACCATCACCCGCCTCGAAGGGGTTATTATGGTTCTTTGCTATATTGCTTATACAAGCTATCTGATCATAGGATAAATCAGAACGGATACCCGATTGCCAGGTGCCAGCCCGGAGTATATTTGGGAACGTTGAAATAACCGTTTTTATCCGTCTCGTAAGGAACATGCAGAGGAATACCCATGTCCAGACGGATAACGATGAAGGTCAGATCGTAACGCAAACCGACACCGGCATCGAGTGCCAGATCTTTCAGGAAACGGCCCCATTTCAACTGACCGCCGGGACGTTGATCGTCGTTACGGATCAACCAGATGTTACCGGTATCGATAAAAGCTGCCCCATGCAGGTCGCCCAGGATCGGGAAACGGTATTCGAGATTGGCTTCGAACTTCAGGTCACCGGTCTGGTCCAGATAACTGTACGTATTATTTTCCTCCGGATGATAGCGGCCCGGACCGATTGAACGGATCGTGAAAGCACGCAGGCTGTTCGCCCCACCGATATAGAACTGCTCGTTGTAAGGAGATATACGGGCATTTCCGTAACTATAAATAGCTCCCGCCATCATACGGCCGACCAGGTGCTGGTTATGACCGATCTTATAATTGTAACGGATCTCCGCCGTTCCTTTCACGAACTGGGCGAATTTATTCCCCAGCAAATGCTTTCCTTCCTCATTGAATTTCTGCCCGGCAATAGCATAACCGGCAGCCAACAAGTTACCCGCCTGTGAAACGGACAGCTGCAGCCAGGTATGGTTCCGTTTGGATGTGATCGGGGCATCGTCGTAGGTATAGGTATACCCCATTGCAGGCACGAACTGATTCTCCAAACTCAGCTTCAGGGCACGGTTATATTTCGTTATACTGTCAAACTCATGCGTCGTCGACTGGAGCAGGTTGTATGTCAGCTTGAACGGCGTGATCGAATGGTGGCTGGTAGCAGACGACTGGTAATCGTACGAAGCATTCCCACCGAAGGCCAGCATCTTAAAGAAACGCGCCCGGTTCAGCTGGTCGACATACAGGCGGAACGAGGTACTCGAAGGATACAAACCATCCTTTTTCATCATTCCGGGGAACAGCAACTGCGGGAATGTCAGCGTCCCACTCAATCCCATCTCCCAACTATTGATAGCCGATTTGGCACCGTCTACCCGCTTACCGGTCTGCCACTCGTAAGAACCGCGCAAACGTACACCGAAGGTCTCACCTCCACCGAACACGTTTCGTTTGGTCACACTGAAGATAGCTCCTGGGCCTAACTGGTCGTTACTTTTCGATGTCACGTTCACTTCCAGCTCGCCATCGAGCGGCAGGTCGTAAACGGTGTTGATCTTCAGGTCGAGGGTATCCTGGCGACGGGCCGTATCACGCGGAGTATATTGCATTTCGGAATACCGGAAAATACCGAGACGCGAATAACTGGTCTGCGTCCGCTGCTGGCTCTCCTGCGAATAGAGGTCGCCGGAATGGAAACGCAGGCGGTTGTAAAGGACCGACGGGCGGACACGCAGTTTGCCTTCGTAATAGACCGTCATATCTTTATAACGGATCGAATCGGTCGGCGGCTCGTTATTATAGCCGTTCAGCCAGACGGAAATATCGCCGATCGTCCACGGACGGAGAGCCGCACGCGGCAGGCCGGGTTTTGTCATGACACGAAGTGCCACTTTACCGGGGTTCATGATCGTATCCGCCTGGTAAGTGATGAACTCGGGACGAAAATAATAGAACCCGTTGTTACGCAGCAGAGAGGTGATACGCTGCCGCTCGGCTTCCAGATTCGTTACGTTGAAGTTATCCCCATCACGGAGCAGGCGGTCGCCTATGGTATTTTGTACCAGCGTATCCATCTTATGACGCATCCTGACATAACGGATACTGTCATAGGTGTAAGGCTGGTTCATCTCCACCTGGTAAACTAACTTGGCTTTCTTTGCATTCTTCGGGTTAGTGTCCACCTGGAAAGAAGTCGTTCCATTGAAGTAGCCATATTCTTTCAGCAGGTTCTGTGCCACTTTGATACGCACGTCGGGATTCACCGTCGAGATAAATACCGGCTTGGCTGCCAGCTTATCGAAAATCCATTTTCCGACTTTACCTTTTTTATTGACAAAAGCATTATAGACCCACAGGCCGAAAGGGAACGGCACGCGGATGGACGAACTTCCCAGCAGGGCATTGTTGGGAGGGTAGGCAAGAGCACCCTCCACTTCGGCAAGGGCATCCTCGCCGGCGGTTGTCTTATCGTCGTGGGTAACGTCGATCTTTTTGATTCCGGTATAAAGGACTTCTCCCTCGGGGAGGTTTTTGGTGGTCGAACAAGAGAACAGGCATGCTACGGCCAAAAACATCAGCAAATAAGTAGTTGCAGCACCTGCAACAGACTGCCGCAACTGCCGCGAATCAGTTGTTCCTCCTGCAACAGGCCGTCGGGATTCCCGCGAGGCTGCCGCAATGCAGCAACAGGCTGTCGGAATTCCCGCAAGGCTGTCGCAACCTCTGCAACAGGTCGGCAGGGTTTCCGCAAGGCTATCACAACGATGAAACAGGCCAACGGGACTTCCGCCAGCTTGCTGCAACTGATCATATCTCTTTTTCTCCATTATTCTTCCTCCTCGTAAACCGGTTTAGGTCTGTTTTTCTTAAAGTTGAACAACTCCCGCATATGAAGCATCTTGCGGCGCAGGACGATACCGACCCCTGTCTCCGTGATCTCCCCTTCCAACAAACTTTCGTAGTTTTTGTCGTGGAACAACTTCACGTAGCGCGTTCCGCTGGCATCCAGACGGTATTCGATCGAAACATTGTCGATAAAGGCCTGTGTCTGGTTGCTGTTGCTCGCATTCTCGCCAGTCGAGATACGGCCGCCCAGCACGATACGGATACGATCGTTCCAGAAACGTTTCGCAAAGCTGAAATTATAATCGGTCCGCTGTCCACCCGTTCCGTCGCCGTTTTCATCGTAGCTATCCATACCAAAGGAGATATCGACCGTCTTCAGGGCACTTCCGGCAATATTGCTGATCTCACTGTTCAGGAAACTGTTCAGGGCGGCCCCCATATTCAGGTTCTGTTTCCCACCGCTGCTGTTTGCCAGGTACATTCCGGTGATGATCATGCCGACAGCCAGCTTCGTCCGTTCATCCTCACCCATGCTGTTCAGACTCGTTTGCATCGTCTGATCTTCGGGAGCCGTCAGAACGAACTGCAAGCCCAGATTCTCCAATTGCTGCTTCAGGGCGATACCTACATCGAAGTTTACCATACGCGAACCGCTACCATCCTGGGTTACATTGGTGCGAATGCGTTCGGTTGCCGTCAGGTCCAGATACGGGTCCATCGGGTCGCCGCTCCACTGCACATAACTGCCGTCCTGTATATTAAATTCCTTCAACGGGATGATCGGCAAAGCATATTTCACAATACCGCCCGAGAGCGTATAACGTCCGTTCAGGATCATCTCGCCCTGCGGGGTATACTGGAAAGAGAGGTCGCCGCCTCCTTCGAGTTCCACTTTGCTGGAACGGTCGGGGGTGATATCGGCATTCAGCCGCACAGACTGGTCGATACGTATCGTCAGCAACATATCCAGGCCACCCAAAGGTAACGGAGCTTCCTGCCGACGGCGGTTCACCAGTGTATCTTCAAAAGAGGTGAAAGTCACCAGGTCGGAAAGTCGGTCCTGCACCGTCAGCGGAGAATCCTTCATGACATAGGTCACGTTCGTCCCGCCCAACAGTTGCAGGCTGCCACGCATCATCAGCGCATCGAGCGGCCCTTTTACCGTCGACATCAGGTTGACGAGCAACTTGCCGTACACCATGCTTTCCTTATTCCGTTTCACATCGAGCAACTGCATATGGTCGGCCGTCAGTTTCAGGTCTGCCATCATCCTCGACGGATTCCGGAAATCGACCGTACCGTCTATCACGAACGGATTCTTTCCGGCGGCATGGATATGGTATTCGTCGAACAGGATCTTATTGTCCTTCACTACGATCTTCTTATCGTCCACCCGGAAACTCGTTCCTACAGCAGTCACGAACATCGAGGTCGAATCCATCTCGATATATCCGTTCACTTCGGGCGCCTTACTGCTGCCCTTTATCGTCATATTTCCTTCCAGTACACCGTTCAGCGATGCCATATTATCGGGGATAAACGGATTTACCATATCCAGCGGGAGATGCGTCACGTCGAGCGTTCCGTCCAGATGATCTTCTTTCCCCATCTTATAAAGGGCAGTCGCCGACATCACTTCGTTCTGATCGCGGAAGAAGTGCATATCGACCTGGTGCTGGTTATCTGCCAGCGGGAGATAAACGGTACTGAACATCAATTCCCCTACCCGTCCGCCTTCGTAGATCAGATTGTCGATATTCGCATCGACCACCACCAGGAACGAACTGTCCGACGGCGCGTACTGCATGTCGGCACTCAGTATCCCCTGCATGGCCGGTATCTCCGTAAATGCTTTCGAGATAACGTCCAGGTTGATCTGGCTCAATTCGAGATGCAGTTCCTCCATCTTGTCCTTTTCGGGTAGCGAATGGATCCACAAAGAGGCATTCTCATCGCCCGACAGGCGAACGTTGGCAGCAATATCTTTCTCATTCTTATAAAGAATATAATTATCCGGATTCAGTTTGAAAGGACGGAAAGCCAGGATCGGATTGTCCGGGAAGAGATGCAGGTTGATCCCCTCCTCCACCTTGTCGGCACGCAATCCGAGCAGAATACCCGTATCCCCTTTTCCATCTGTGTACAGCACTTCGGCATCGGCAAACGTATTCCGGATTTTCCCCTTGACTCCGGCTGTGAAAGGAGCCTGCTGGCGGAATTTCGTCTTGATCACCCCGGCATCATATAGCAGACCGAGTGAGTCCTGACGGATGGCAAAACTGATCGTATCGATCCGTGTCGTGTCCTGCATCAGATTATAAACGCCCGCATCCAGCCGGAAACCCTCTTCAGGAGAGGTAAAAGCCTCCAGGCTCAGGTTATTGAACGAGATATTCGCCTGCTGCAATATATTATAGATCGGATTATCCTTTCCCGCCGACACCGCCAGATGCATATCCGGCAACAACGGTTTGAAAGCAGGGATATTGATCATTGAATCTTTTTCAAGCTGTTTGTTCAGCCCCTCGGAAATCTTGTTGAACTTGTCGGTCATTGTTTCCAGGTCGGAGTTACCGGTCAGCACGATCCCCAGGTCGCCCGCATGAAAGGAGACACGGGTGGTATCCTTCGTACTCTGGGCATGCAGGGTAAGCGTTTTCGGCTTATACGTGCCTGTGGTGGTGATCAGTTCCCAGTTTCCCAGCGTGACATCGACCAGGTTGTTCTTCCCCATATCCGTTTCCGCCTCCGCAAAAAGCTGGAAAGAGGTAGCCAGCGAATCATTCATCAGATGCATGCCGTAGAGGTCTAAATTCGTGACATCGGCAATCACCATCGCTTTGATCTCTTTCTTCAGCAACGTGGCATTCAGCGTCAGGTCCATTTCCGCCAGCGGGTATTTACTCAACAGGTCGAATTTAAGGAAATTCTTTTCCAGCGAACCGTCCATCGTTACATCGGATACATTATAATTTCCGTAGCGGATATCTGTCAGTTTCCCGTCCAGTTTCGCCCACGAAGAACTCTTGAAAGGATCGAAGCCCTTCCCTTCCGCCTGTATGGAAGCGGTCAGATAATACAGCGAATCGAGCGGCATAAAATGAACTGGTTCCAGGCTATCGACTTTCAGGTCGGCTTTATAGGCTTCCTTACCCGGATTGAAACTAGCGGTCAGCAGTACTTTCCCTTTATCTTCCCGCAACAGGAGATCGGCCTTGTACTCATTATTCTTCAAAGCAGCCTCACCGGTCAGCTTAATACCGGAAGGGATATTATACCGGTGACGTTCGGCAGCCGGAAGCATACTCAAGAGAAAATCCAGGTTCCCCGTCTCCGCTTTCAGGTTCAGTTTTCCCGAACGGCGGATACTGTCGGTAAGCGACTGCATCGTCCCGGAAACATCCATCCGGAAAGTACCCGGCAATTCACCCTTCAACTGGCGGAGAAGCATAGAGGACAAGTTTCCTTCCACACCGGCCGTCAGCGATAGCGGTTTCTGCGGATAAGCCTTTTGAAAATCGGGCGGCAGCTCACCGGCAAAGGTCATAACATCTTCTTTTCCCACCGAAGCGGTCAGCAGCACCCGCATGTTCCCTTCCGGATTCTCATCGAAAGAGCTCCAGGGAACCATTGCCAGCAAACGGACCTCGGACGACGGAGTTTTCAGCAACAGTTGCGGAACATTGATGTTCGTGCTATCGCTATGGAAACTACCGGTCAGCGACGAAATAGTCAGTCCCGAACGATCCTCGGCAGATAGTTCTCGGATACGCGCCTTGATATCCCGTCCGCCGTAAAAAAGCGAATCGAGCGAGATCGTGACGTTGCTCAAAGCGATATGTGAAGGATCGAAACCGGCAACCGGATCCTGATAGTTGGCATCGTATCCGAGAGTGGAACCGGTCAGCGTGAACAGATCCGCCCCGTAATGCGAAGCCCCCAGGTCGACAATACCGTCTTTCAGGTTCGCCTTATCGATATAGGTTGACAGGCGCAACGAATCCGCGGGCATCTGCATGGCAAACGCTACGCGGTCGAGATTTATCTTTTGAAGGTTCAGAATCCAGTTGACGGCGGTAGAGGTCGTATCGGCCTTCGTCGTCGTATCGTTCAGTAACAGAGTGATCGCCGTATCGGACAGGTCGATCGTATTGAATGTCACCTTCTCTTTCGACAGATTAATGCGGTCGGCTTTGGCATACAAGCGTCCGAGTACCCCTTTTATCTCCATTCCTTCGATAAAAGTACCCGTATTTACTTTCACACCTTCCAGATCGATCGCGTCCACCAGCACTTCCTTTTTCAACAAAGGCAGTGCACGCACATTTACGGTCAGGCTTTTCAATGTCAAAAGCGTATCGGCAGGGGTAGTCAATACCTCTACACCGCGAACCGTCAGGTTCAATGGGAAAGAAAGGCGTATCCGTTCTATCCCTATCTGCATCCCGGTAGCTTTACCGGCATAGTAGGCCGCTTTTTTCACGGCAAAGTTCTGAACAGGCGGTATGTATAAAAGTACAGAGACCAATAAAACCAATACCACCGGTATCAGGCATACGATCCCTATTCGTTTCAACCAAATCCTCATTTGTTATATTTGTGTATTCTTTTTTATATTCATAACGGTTAAATACCCTGTTTTGTTTGAAAATTCTTTAACAAATATAGAAAAGAAATTCAAGAATAAAAAGCTTAACCTTCTATCTCCCGGATAACGGAATAAGCATCTTCGATCAATGAGGCCGGATAATTGTTGATTTCCAGGATCCGTATTGCATTCCGCTGGTATAAATTTCCGGACTTCAGCTTATAATCGAACGAAAGCATCCCCCCGGATATTGTCTCGCAAAAATGATATAAATCGTATTCATTTGCAAGGAATGTTCCCAGTTCGGTATCATGGGTGGAAACCACCACAATATTGCGGGAAGTATTCAGGAATGACAGCACAGCCTTAGCCGCCGCTATCCGTTCAGTCGTGTTCGTTCCTTTAAATATTTCATCCAGCAGGAAAAGGTTGGTCTGTTCGCTTTGGCTGTAAGAAAGCATGTCACGGATCGATTCCACCTCCTTCATGTAAAAGCTCTTGCCATCGGACAGGCTGTCGGACAACATCAGCGCGGCATGTATCATAACGGGCATCTGTAACCGCATCCGCCGGGCAAAAGCGGTATTCAATGTCTGTGCCACGAGAATATTCACGCCTAAAGTCCGGATAAAGGTCGTCTTACCTGACATATTCGAACCGGTAAACAGGACAGAACGCCCTTGTATGCCGATCGCATTCGGGACACAATTCTCCACCAGCGGATGATACATCCCGTCTGCTTCCACACGCACCTCCCCGTCCGGTTGTTCCGGAAGACAATAAGAAGGAAGCCCTTTACGGAGAAAAGCCACCGACGAAAGGCTATCGGCTAAACCGATAAAACGGAATACGGTTTCGATGGCCGCATTTTTATCTTTCAACAAACGGACCGTCTTATTATAGGACAAAGGTTCTATCAGGAAAAATATCTTTATTATTTCCGTAATCGCCCACAAAATCACAGCCAGGTCGTTATCCAGCCTCGACTCTATTCGCAGGGATTTACTCGACCGCCTCAACGTCTCCAACGAAGCCAGTGCCTCCGGCACCTTTTTACTTATCACGAATAACAACGGATCAGCCGCCAGTTTCCCTGCTGCGTCCAGCATCTTCATCAACTGGGGCATGGAAACCAGATACCCGAGACCGTTGTGTTTATTCCGGTAATGGAGCACTCCGTTCACCAAAATAGCAACAACCAACAGCAGCAATGCCGGTACCAGCTTATAAAACAGAAACAATAAAAGGAACAGTGTCGGCAAAAGACTGCAAACCCGGAGCACAAACTGCCACCAGGCAGGTACAGGCGGATGTTCGGTCTGCAATAAGGGAGCGATACTGTACGCCTCCACAGCCTGTAAAGTATGCAGTTCCTTTACTACAGAGGCATGCCCTCCGGAATCGGCAGAGAACTTTTCAATGATGGCCTCGTTCGCCTTTATCTCTCCTTCCTTAGCCGGGATCGTACGCATCAGATTATAAAGGTACTGTTGGCCCACCCGTGAGGCCGTACGGTCGGTAAACATAAACAGATCATCCAGTCCCAGGTCAGAACATGTTTGCTCAGACAATACCCCCAGAGCCTGTTTATGGGAATCACAACGGAAGAAAGCAGCGATCTCAAAGAAATCATAAGTTTCCGCTTTCTCCTCACCGCCATAACCGGCAGGATGTTTCCGGAAGTTAAAGATACTCATAGGACAATCGTTTTACAATTTCTCAAAAGTATATCTTTTTCATTAATATTCAGTACAACCCCTACTATTTAGTTCCAAAATGTGTATGTTTGTCAGACCAAAAAGAGATTATAAAGATATGTTGAAGTTAGAAGAACTTTGTACCCAGGTACAACAGATAGCCCGGCAGGCCGGGGCTTTCCTGAAAGAGGAACGACGTAAATTCGACCGCGCACGTGTAGAAGAAAAGAGTGCCCACAACTATGTATCGTATGTCGACAAAGAATCGGAAAAATGGCTGATCGCACAACTCTCCGCCCTACTTCCCGAAGCCGGTTTCATTGCCGAAGAAGGTAGCGGAAGCCTGACCGACGAGAACTACTGTTGGTTGGTCGATCCGCTGGACGGGACTTCCAACTATATTCATGACCTTGCCCCTTACTGTGTCAGCATCGCCCTGCGCAACAAGGAGGAGTTATTACTCGGTGTAGTCTATGAAGTCTGCCGGGACGAATGTTTCTATGCCTGGAAAGGAAGCAAGGCTTACCTCGACGGCAGAGAAATTCATGTTTCAGACGTGTCCGACCTCGACAAAGCCTTTATCGATCTGGGATTCCCTTACAACTCGGATGCCTACCGCCCGGTAGCCCTTCACCTGGTCGACAAGCTGTACGGCTTTGCCGGAGGAACCCGGTTGATGGGAGCGGCAGCGGCCGAAGTATGTTATATCGCCGCCGGACGGTTCGAAGCCCGTATCGAGGCCTATATCGGCCCCTGGGATATTGCCGCCGGTGCCCTGATCCTGATGCAGGCAGGAGGCAAAGTGACCGATTTCAGCGGTGGCGACAACTGGCAATCGGGTGATGAAGTGCTTGCCACCAACAGTGCGATGCATGAAACACTGATGCAGTTGATCTCCCAGTCCTGATTTTAAAGGGGAAATATCATTCGTTTACAGGCAATCTTTCCCTGTCTGTCTATTTTATTTGTAACAGCTTGCAATGTCATTTATCTTCACCGATAAATCAACATAATCGAAAGGTATATGAAAAAGAAAATGATTATTGCAAGCTTATTCACTTTTGGCTTACTGGCTTCCGCAGCCGCCCAGCCCCAACACGGACCTTTCCCCGGAAAGCCTCGCTGTTGTTGCTGTTGTTGTAACCATGACAGGCCGGATAGACCGGACCAACGTCCTCCCCGGAAAGGAGAAACCCCTTCCTTTATCACCGACAAGCTCATAAAGAAACTGTCGCTTACGGACGAGCAGGTGACACAACTCAAAGAGGAAGAGAAAACCTTTATGGAGAAAATGCAACAGATGCGTCCCGACAGGGATAGTGAAGAGCAGCTTTCTCCCGACGAGATGAAGGAAAAAATGGATACAATGATGAGCGAGCACGATGCTGCCGTCCAAAAGATCCTGACTGAAGAACAATACAAAAAGTATCAGAAGTACATGAAGGAGAACCGCCCGAAAGGTCCGGGTAACGGAGCTCCCGAAGGTCCTGGCGGACCAGGGGGACCGGGTGGACCCGGTGAAGGATTTGATGGCGATTGGATGGAATAAAAAAGCTTTACCGACCGCAGATAACGCAGAAGAATACAGATATTTCTCAAAAAAAGAAAATAATAAATCTGTAAGCTTCTGCGTATTGTTATTATATGCGGCATTTTACCATAGCAACTACCGGCATTTGTTATACCAAAAGGAAACCGATATTGCCCCGGGTACATAAAATAACGGCTAGCAAACAGAGTATCTACAGATATATCATTATTTTTACGGGTAATATAAAAACGGAAAGTTATGAACAAACAACTATTCTTATCCCTGATAACGGTCATGATCTGTTTTCTGACAGCTTGTAACCGGCAACCGGCAGGAAGCCGGGCCAATGAATATATAGTAGGTAAACAAACCTATACATTCGCCATAAAAGGAGCAGATACATTACGTCTGGATAAATATGAATTACAGAATATATCAGCTGGTGATACGTTATCCAAACCGGTCATCCTTTTTGCCTTCGGAGGGGGTTTTAAAGGTGGTAACAGGGATAACGACAGCTATATTCCCTACTTTCATTTCCTGGCAAAAAACGGTTATGTAGTTGTATCGACCGATTACCGGACCGGCTTGAAAGATATAGATACCGGGAAGATGACCGACCCGATGCAATTTGCCGCCATTTTACAAAAAGCTATTGCAATGGCTGTAGAAGATTTTTTCGATGCTACACGTTACATTGTCGATAACAGCAAAGAATGGAAAGTAAACCCGGAACAGATCGTTGCCTGTGGTTCCAGTGCCGGAGCCGTCACCTCCCTGCAGGCAGAATATGAAATATGTAACCGAACTCCTTTAACACAAAAACTGCCTGAATCTTTCAATTATGCAGGCGTTATCTCTTTTGCCGGAGCTATCTGTAGTCTGGGAATACCGGACTGGCAGGAATTACCGTGCCCTATTATGCTTTTCCATGGAAATGCAGACCGAACAGTTCCTTTCGATAAGGCTTTACTTGAAAATATGGGGTTATGGGGGTCGAATTTTATAGCGAAACAGTTACAGGTAAAACAATCTCCCTATTATTTCTATCTGGCAGAAGAAGCGGGTCATGAGATGGCAGGGATACCGATGGATAACAACCGGTATGATATCCTGAGTTTTCTGGACCGTTTTGTTCTCCTCCGGCAAAAAGCCTTTATAAACACAATAGAGACTATCCCCGGCAAACCGGAAACTAAAAAGGATTTCACACTCCAGGATTACATTCAGAATAATCTCTAAAAAGATATCAGTTCAGCGACTGTCAATAATAAGTCAATTTGCCAATGTGTCAATAGAATATCAAACTGACAAAATGTTATCTCATGTAACCTGCGGATGAGTTGTATGGGGATGGAGCGGTGAGGGTTTGTTCTTATTCGATCGTAGAGAGGGTTACCATATTCGAGATGTCATAATTACAGATGCATTGATATTATTATATCGTATTATCATTACAATATCCGCTATTTTATTGTGAGAGACAATTATTGTCGAACTTTTAGGCAGAAGAGAGTTGCTTGCTTTTTTAGCGGTTCCAGAAGTGACTAAATGCTTTATAACATACAATCGAACTTTTCCGATGTGTACAAAATAACACAAACAGCCTTTAATTAACAAATAAACACATTTAAACAAGCAGATATTTCCGCTACAATAAAAATAAAACTCATTTAAAAGGAAAAATAATTCGTTTAAAACGAGTTTATCTTTTTTCTCAATCGAATTAAAAATGCCTATCAGTTAAACATTGTGTTAATAAATGTATATATCCCTTTTCTATAAGAAGAGTAATACCGAAAGCGTATGTTATTAATACTCCGATTATTCAACCAAAATGCTTGCGAATTAAATTTCAAGCCGACAAAATGACATTTATTTAAAAGAAAAAAAGTTCAATTATTATCAGAATTAAATGTTACTTTTCTCTTGAAAGAAAAGTAACCAAAAGTTCAAGGCTGCACCTGCCTCGCTACTCCGCATCCTGCGTTCGCTGTCGCCTCCGAAACTCGCTGCGCTCAAACAGCGGATGCTCCGGACGCTCTCTACGGCTGCTGCGTTTAACGCTCACCAGCTGATGCCTTTCAGAGAACGCTTTGCGTTCTTTTATGATGGCCGATACTGTCAGTTAAAACCAAAAGCACCTGTTATATTATATAGGTGTCGGTATCGGCAATCATAAAAGGAAGCCGAGCTTCCTATGAAAGGCCTAAGCGGGTGAACGTCCGCGAAGGAGGAAGACGAAGCGGTTAAAAAAATCCGTTGTCTGAGCGCAGCGAGTTTCGGATTTTTCAGCGCAGTCTTTCGCCGAAGCAGTGAAGCCGGTTAAGCCTTGATCTTTTGACTACTTTTCCATCAAGGGAAAAGTAGTTCTATTATTTCTAATTCAAACCTTACTTTCTATGCTTGAACAATAATACCCCCAGCAATACCAGGAAAGCGACGGTCATCATTGTCATCTCCAGCCAGTAGTGAGCCGGTTCCACCCATATTTCGGTCAGGATGTCCCAACGTCCCAATATCTCGACAAAGGTCCAGAAGATGATCACTGTCGGAATAGCGTAACGGATAGCATACGCCAGTTTCTTGATCTTCAGCAAACGGATAAACAGATAGATCGACCAGGCCAGCGAACCGAAAGCGATCAACATCGTTACCGGATGACGATCGCCCAGGAACTCGTTATCGTAAGAGAAAAGCAATATCATGTAACAAGTCCATAAAAGAACATTCAGTTCCATAAAAGTAGTCATGGCTGCATTACGGATGATCGGCTGAAGTGTCTCCACCGGTTGACCGTAATGTATCTTACGCTGTATCCAGTTAAAAAAGTTACAACCCGAGCGGGTACTGAAAATATAGAACAGCATAACGATTGCCCAGAAACCATACGAAGAAGGCATGATCAGATATTCCGGTTTCGTCACCACTTGACCGTTCTCGATCAGCGGCTGTACACCGAAGCGGTTGGCGAAATAGACATACCCGAACTCGATCCATCCTGTCCAGACGAACAGTCCGCCGAACAATCCCAGAAACGTTGCCGAAGTCTCTTTCCTGGAAATGATCCCGATCAACAACATCACGATTCCCAACACCCCCAGGCCGAACGCTGCAGGATAAAGAAGATCATGCCCCAGAAGTTTCTCCATCAGGATCATGGCAGCATGTCCTAACGGCATCGTGAATAAAACGATCAGGAAAGACAGTATACCTGTCCAGGGAGAAGTAAGTTTCATACGTGTTATTTATTTTTATTGGTTTCAAAAGTAATCATAAATTTATTCGGGAACATAAATAATCTCCCCGTTTTCCATTTCATAGGCTATACCCACTTTCTTTCCCTTCTTACCGGACTTCTCCTGGCTTTCCGAAGGCTTATATTTCGTAATGGTCTGCCCTTCCTTCGTAATGATCTCCATATTCTCTTTGCCGGGATTTTTCACCATCGTATAATCTTCCTGCGAAAAGATCTCCGTCATATTGAACTTGGTAACCAATGCGACCATCAAGGCTACGGCAAATACCATAGCCACATCGAACAAATTCGACAACATCGCAACCGGATCATGATCTTCGGTTGCATTCAATACCCGGCGGCGACTCATTCGTTTACAGCTTTAGAGGTTACTAATGTCGCTTTGGCCGCTACCGGCTTCTCTCTGGAAAGTTCGGACAGGTAATCGAGATATATCAGATCGGAAGTGAACCAACGCTGCTTGACCTGCAACAAGATAAAACCGACTGCACCGGAAAACAACCCCAATACGGTTGTAGCGAATGCCACCTGCATATTGTAAGCCATTGAAGCGATATCACCAGTGGAAAGTCCAGCCAAAGCCGGTCCCATCGGGATCAGCGTACCCATCAATCCCAGGATCGGACCGAATTTTACCAATACCTTATATTTACCCAGTTCCGAATCGGCTGTCACTTCATATTCGGAGAGGACACGGTTTGCCACCGCCGTACTATCCGTAGCTAGCAGTTGTTTGGCCGTTTGAGTAAACAAAGAATCCGGCTGCTCATCCAATTCTCCGGAAAAAGCATGAATAGTCGATTGATCCAGCTGGTCCATACGAAGACGCAACTGTTTATCCTGTTTGATACGTTGTATATACTGACCGACAAAGCCCCCCAGCATAACAACACTTTTGGCAAAGAAAAAGAGCAAACCTACAATGACGGGTACCAATAACCCATTTGATATCCAGAATAAAATATTTGAAACTTGTTCCATAATGATATTTAGTGCTTAGAATTTTTACGTTGTTTATACATGCGGACCACCTGTGTCCAAAGATATCCGAGAATGAAAATAGCCAGCAGTACAGCTAATGTTCCTGCGCATCCCACCCAGTCGATCGGCGAAGGATGATTGTAAACGGTTGCCGACGGATGAAAGATCGTACAGCAGATCACCAGTACGCAGACAAAGAAAGTGAGGATGACCACCAGTTCGATCAACAGTTCTTTTTCTGCAATCAGTTTACGCATATAGAAGGAAGCCAGTCCGAACGTAATCGTCACACCCGCTGCCAGTCCGATACTCGTGCGCAGAAAATCAACTCCTGTCAGCGAAAAAAACAGCGTGATATGAATATAATACAAGGCTGGAAAAACCAGTAGTGACGGCATATACCTGAACAGTTTGGTATACCACCGGAACGATTTACTATCCTCCCAATCCTTGATGCGGGCGATGCAGAAATAACACGACAACAGCATATCCACCATCACCACCAGCGAAATATTCATCATAGCAGACTGGCTCGACAACACCCCTTGCAACTCCAGCTTGTTCACTTCCATCGCATACGGATGGCAAAGCATGATGAATGCACCCAACGAGAGGCTGAAGGCAAGCCTGTACCAGCGGTTCGGTAACAGGCTTGTCATAAATAAACTCTTGACGACTGCAAAAAGCGACAGCAAAAGCAATATATTATCCATCGTTATTTTCTCTTTTTAGTCTTCCGGGTTCTTTTCCGAATAAAGAATATAAGCAGGAAGATCACAGCCAGCCAGAAGAAGCTGATCAGAGCGAGGCTGAATGAAGACATGTTTTCCGGCTTCATCGGTTCGTTAGCCTGAACAGTCTTGTCTTTCTTCAGGACAACACTCTTTCCGTCATCCGAAATACTTTCGTTACGGGCCGATTCGATCTTACCCTGATATTGTTTGGCAGAAGTTTCCGGTAACTGTTCGCCGATAAAAGAGCGTAATTTGGCATTGTCGCAGACAAAGCCGCTACAACCGGCATCGTATTTCTCAACCAGCTCCGAATGAAGAGCCGCAATATTTTTCAACTGTTCCGGAGTCGCTTTCCAGTAACCTTTACGGGCCGTTTCCATCATGACTGCCGTTGCTTCCTGCAAAGCAGCCGGGTTTTCACGTTCAAAGAACTCTTTCACCCCGACATTCAGCTTGTCGTTTACAAATACTTCATAATACTGATCCCAGATCTCATTGTCGATCGCTTTCGGCTTCATGACATTCCAGCCGTATGTATTACGGATCGTTTCCGACATCGCATTAGCAGCGGAAGCGCCTTCTTTCATCTGTTCTTTCATATAAACAGGGTTGAACAGGGTCGAACGGGTCTCCACACCGATCGCCGACTTCAAATCCTGTACGCGAGCCTGATGGCGGTTACGCAAGTCATTGAAATAAGCATCAGGATCATTGCCGGTTACATTACGGACCGTCAGGCTCATACCGCCCATGAACTCATAGACATGGTCGAGGCTGAGCGCTCCCCAGGTATTACTCTGGCGGGGCTGTACGACAGCCTCCGTATTTTGAAGGGCAGCTTCAAAAATACCGGGTTTAAAACCACCGAAGTCTTTTTCATTACCGTAAGTGGCTCCCATATTATTCAGGTAAACGTTGGCTATTTCAGACTCGTTTTCCCAACGATCACCACTTTCCACCATAGAAGTGATACCGGTTCCATACATACCGTTCGCTCCGCCGAAAACACGTTGTGTTGCATATTCGCGGGCTTCTTTCGGAGAGAAACCTTTATCTAATAAGACACGCTCGGCATCGTTACGGCCTTTCGCCACATAGTTATCTTCACCGTCTCCGGCAGCAGCTGCCATATCTACGGCTTTCTGTATCAGGGTCAGCCGGGAAGCTGCCACATCACGTAACTGGCCGGAAGTCTGGACTACCACATCTACACGCGGACGGCCCAGGTCTTTGACATCGATCAGGCGGATATCCAGCACACGGTTGAACTGGTCGCGGATCGGCTCAACACCCAATAAGTAAAGGATCTCAGCGATCGTTGCTCCTTCACTTTCGATAAAGCTGCCCGACCAAAGCGTGAAACTGACCTTTTGAGGAGTTGCGCCACCGTGGTTCTTCGCATGTTCGGCCAACAGGCGGTTGCCCATCTCTTTCCCTTTTTCCCAGGCTGCGGGAGTCGGGGTTGCTTCGGCATTGATACCGTATAAGTTACGTCCGGTAGGCAATACGTTCGGGTCGGAAATAACATCTCCGCCGGGGCTGGGCGCTACATAATGCCCATTCAGCGCATTGATAAAACCGTCCAGTTCCATCTGCGGACTTTTACGCAGGTACTCCCGGTAATTATTCACGTTCCGGATAGCATCCTGAATATCCAAAACGGCATTGGCAAACAGAAGTTGTTCGCGGGTGACGGTATCCATTTGTTGGGTCGCTCCGCTCTTTCCGTCTATCGGATGTTGGCTTTTAGCTGTTGTATCGGCAGAGGCAAGCATCTTCTTTACAGCATCCGGCATCTTGCCAGTCTTGGGAATACCGGCAGGATGGCCGTGTCCCATTTTCGGTTTCTTGCCGTCTTTGGATTCTTCCGTCATTTTGGCCATCATCATAGCCATCATCCGGTTCATCTTCGGTTCGGATGCCTTCTTGATAGCTTGTGCTTTAGCGACAGTGACAGGAGAGACACCCAATTGAGCCAGCAAAGCCGGGTCGTCTGCCATAGCCGGATTATCCATGACCCGTTTAACAGCCAACTGTGCCTTCGTACGATAGTTATCATTAAAGAAAGCCTGGTTCTCGATTTGCTTCCGTGTAACTTTCTTCTGTACCTCATCCAGGTTAGCCAGACTGAAGGCGATCGGTTCGGTACACATCAGTTTTACAGAAGAAGCGATCTTCGATTCATCGTACGGAACACCTAAGGTATATTGGCCGCCTACGATCTTTTCGGCACATAGCTCTTCTGCGAAGTTCTCGATCTTTTCGATCTCGGTATCAGAATAAGCTTGTGTACGGATGCTGTCCAGTTGAAGGTCGCGGTGTAATCCCATCCCGATCGCTTTGTTCTTGATCTTCAGGTTGAGGGATTCGTCGCGCAGGTCGGTTGCCAGATAACGCTTGATATCGTTCAACAGATCGTCCACTTCGCGGCGAAGGCCGGTTTCAATGAAAGGCGGTGTAAGGTGAGAGATGGTTGCGGCATAGCTGCGGCGCTTGGCGATCAGTCCTTCTCCCACGTCACTGATCGTATAAAGATAGAAATGAGGAAGCGAACCCACCAGGCGGTCGGTCCAGTCGTCGGACGATAGGGCAACCTGCTTGCCGGGAATGAACTCCAGGCTACCGTGCGTACCGAAATGGATCATGGCATCCGCCTTGAAATCCTTCTGTACCCATAGATAAGAAGCAATATAATGATGAGGTGGTATCTCGTTCGAACCATGGACGGCAGCGAAAGAGTTATCCCCCGTTCCCTGAGTAGGCTGAGGCAATAAGACCACATTACCCAGATCGATACGGGTTACGGCAATCTGTTCGATACCATCCACTTCACGAGTATAATAGTCTCCCAGACCTCTTCCATATTTATGAATCAACGTATCCTGCATCGCCGGACTGAATATATCTTCCAACCAGGTACTGTATTGCGGAGATGATACCCAGGCTGGATAACCAGAATTCAGATATTTTTGTATGTTCCCTTCAGCATAAGCATTGAATACCGGACCTTGTTCATTGATCAGAGCTTCAAAGTCCTTTTCCGTAGCCGGCAAAGCAGAGAGATCGTATCCTTCCGCTTTCAGTGCTTTCAGGAAATTATAGAGAGAAGGAAGCACTTCCAGTCCGGCTGCCGTCATGGCATTCTTTCCCGGACCTTTATAATAATAGATAACAACTTTCTTGTCTTTATTCGGAAGCGATTGCAACCGCAGGTAATTGGCAACCATATCGGAGAATTGCGCCAGACGCCCGGGGATATTCTTAAACAGGTACAACCCGTCATCATCGATAAACTGTGCATTCAGGGCGAACGGAACGATACCGCCATCCAGTTCGGGCATCACGATACTCTGGCTCATAAAGCCTCCTGCCATACCGCGCTTGTCTGCCATCCAGTTATCATACGTATCATTGATCGTGATCGGACAGAACATGGGCACATTATGTGCTTTCAGCCATTCCACAGCCTTCTCGCCCTGCCCCATCAGCAAACGGCCGTGCGGCATATAAATCACGGCTGCCGGATCGATCTCTTCCAGCATTTTCAGACGGCTGGCGAAGCCGGAGACAGGATAGACATTCATATTGCGCCGTTCGAGGCTGACGATCAATGAATCCAGATGATCCTTGTTCGTATCGAACGGTCCCGCCATCCCAACGATAAGAGCCACTTTCGGAGCCTTCTCTTTATAAAAGCCTTTTTCCTTATAATATTTCTCAAAATCGGCGACCGTGTCGAATACCCGTTCGTCATCCAGATGGAACAGGACGTCGGAGCTTATCTCCACCGGCTCTTTGATCTCTCCGGTAAAGGCACTCTTGCCTGTCAGCTCTTTACGGATATAGTTGAACAGGCTCCGGTAGTTGACGGAACCGCCATTCGTGAGGTAATCCGCCACCCGTTTATTCTGAATGGAATCGAGGCTGCTGATATTGTTCACAGGATCGGTCACAGCAGTTGAAAAGACAGGTACATTCTTTTCCTTCATCTTTTCGAGTACGGCACGATGTTCGTCTGTCATCCGGATACCCATACCGAAGATCAGGATCGCATCGTAGCGGTTTAGTTTGTCGAAATCGTCGATCGACAATTGTTTCAGGTCGATAAAACCAGTATCCAGGGATTTTGCCATGCGGGCAACCTGATAGTTGGGGAAGTTCACAAGAGCCACCTTGGTCGTGCCGGCTACCTTCGCCCAGATAAACCAGGCTATCAATACGACAGCGATTATTGCTCCTGCAATGATTAAATTCCGTTTCATTATTTATTGGTTTGTTGTTGTTTGCTTATTTGAATATCTCGTCGATGTTAACAGATAGGCCGATCATGAAGGTTGTACCCGGCGACATCGGCGAATTGGAGGCTATAATATCCGGTTTGTAATTAAAGATATTATCTACCGTTGCCTGAAGCAGGTAAGCCCCGAACAGACGTTGTGAAACTGTTATCTTCCAGTTCTGATAACCGGAATAATGCACCGGCGTAAAGGTATCGCCCGTACTGTTCGCCTCGTAGGTGTCCAGCTTACCGAGGAAACGGCCGTTCAATGCCACATTCAAGTCATAATTCTTTCTTGAATATTCGTAATTTATACCCAGAGTGGCAGAGTGAGGACGGGTAGACGATACATTATATCCATTCTGTTTCATATTCTCATGGACATAAGCATAGGCCGCCTTCACCGTAAACCCGTAGGGACATTTGACAGCCAGGTTTGCATCCAGGCCTGCCAACTTCGATTTATCGATATTCCGGTAATAAGAAGTATCGCGGTCCGCACTAAAGATCGTTGTGATCTTATCCTTGATATTATTATAATAACCGATCACGGAGAAATTCACACGGTCACGACTATATTCGGTAGATACGGAAAAGTTATCGCTGATCTCCGGTTCCAGATTGGGATCACCGGCAATAATAAACATATTCATACCGCCCATATCCCATTCAGTCCACATCTCTTTCAATGACGGAGCACGGAAACCACGCGAATAGGAAGTCCGGAACGTAAACGGTTTGAGCTTATACATTAAAGAGATATTGGGACTGATATGCGCACCGAATGAATTATAATAATCCATACGTCCCCCATACACAAGGTTGAACTGTTCCGTCACATTAAAATCATGCTGGGCATACAGAATATAATCGTTGGTGGAATGTGTATCGCCGCTGAACTGGTAAGACATCAGTTCGTCACGAAAGAACTCGGCTCCCCCGATCAACGTGTTGTTAGGGGTAAAAGAGTAATTGTATTGTGCACGTGCCGTATGCTGTGTATTCCGGTAATTCAGTGAATCGGCATCTGTTTTCGTATAATGATCATATTTGTTATAACGGTCCAACAGGTAAGAGATCGTCAAATCCTGCTTTTCCGATATCAGGTAGTTCATTCGCACACTGCCGTTGTAATCGCGGTAACGATCTGTTTTCTTATCGTTCGCAATATCAGCCAGGCGGGTATAAAAACCACCTTTTCCCGTCAATGTTATTTTATCGGAGACTTTCCAGGATAATTTTTCATCGACACTCAGGTCTTTTCCACCATAGATAATCGCTGAATCCGTACGATCGGAACTCCACAGGCTATAATGATCCTTGTTCTTGTACATGACGGAAGTCAAGCTGCTTATATTTTTCTGCTTTGTACCGATCGTTCCGCCGTAACGTTGTTCGTTATTGCTTCCGTAATAGCCGCTTACATTGACTTCGAGCGGTTTGGACGGTTCCTTGGTAATGATATTGACTACACCTCCGATCGCACTGGAGCCGTAGAGAGCCGATGCGGCCCCTTTCACGATCTCGATACGTTCGATATTATCGGCATTCAGGCGGTTGTAATCCACGTTGTTGAGCGTTTCACCTGCCATACGTTCGCCGTCGATCAGGAAAAGCACATATTTACCACTCATACCCTGCATGTTGACTGCGATCTGACCGTCCATCTGGCGTGTAAACTCCATACCCGGCAATTCCGTTTCCAACAGGTCCTGCACGGTAACGGCATTGAGTTTCTTTATATCGGTAGCAGTGATGACACGGGTAATGACAGGAGCGTCTTTCAACAGTTTGGGGGTACGGGTAGCCGTCACTGTCACTTCATTCAGGTTAAGGGCATCTTCTTTCAGGCGAAAGTTAATGACCGTATCGCCGTGTAAATAGATGCGCTGCTCAACAGGAGTAAAACCGGCGTATTTAATGATAAGGTGATATTCTCCGGGCTTTGAGAGGTCTAGTTTGTAATTACCGTCGAGATCGGAAGCCGTGCCGTGAGTCGTTCCTTTTACCAGGATATTCGCATAAGGCAATGTTTCCCCCTTTTCGTCGGTTATACAACCGGAAACCTGTCGGGGAGGTTCATTCGCCGACAGGTTTCCGCATAATACTATTGATGCCAGGATCAATAAAATCGTTTTCATATAAGAAGATAGAATTTATTACTTGAAAGGATATACGTAATCGAAGGAGATATGTCCTTTTACGTCAGCATCATTTGAATAATCGGTGAATTTGATCTTTGCGTATTCGCCGGATTTCAGTTTGATGACGTATACCATGTTGCTCATCGACCAGTTTGCCGCTGTAGGAGGCATAGGTACAGAACTGAATTCGATACCTTTATTCAGTACTTCGTTCCAATAGCTGGGTGTATAACCGATCTTGGGAGTAGGCAACTGCATTCCATTCGTATTCAGCATCAAGCTATCTGTTCTGACATCAGCCACATAACCGCTGGCCGGGGCAGTCGTTACTTTTGTAATATCCGTTTCTTTTGTATCGAGAGCCGATCCGTCATTGGTCTTTACATCATAGCGATGCAAAGCGATGTCCCAATCAAAAGAGGTTTCATCGATACCACCGCGCGTTTCGAGCTTGCCTTTATACGTGACGATGAGGTCCATCGGCATACTTCCGGGTCTTGTTGTTATGATCAGATTAATGCTATCGCCGTTCACATTTCCTTTAGGAGTGATAACGATATTGCCTGCAGTGACTGTACCGCCGGTCAGTGTCCAGCCGATCGTATCCGAAGCGATATTAAATCCGGCTTTTAAAGCGATATCTTTATATTGGCTAAAATCGAATTCGTCTAATGCAAAAGTTAAGGAATCCCCTTCGAGACGGGTAACTACCAGGTTCAGATCGGAAACAGTACCCATATTTCCCATTCCTGTTACATCAAGTGAAATATCGCCTTTATAAGTACCGGCAGCCGGTTCGATCTCATGGGCAACCGATTTTCCATCCTTAAAGCTGAAATACATCCATTTATCATAGGCTGTAGCATCGAGAGTAACCGATTTTACCGTTTCGTCGGTATCGCCACCACCATTGTCATCATCATCGCTACAAGCCGAGAAAAACGTTAAAGAGCTGACCAGCAGCATCGCTAATAAGTAATAATTCTTTTTCATTGCGTTCTATTATTTAGTAAAATATATTCTGACCGCAAAGTTCCGGGTTTCTGAAAGAATGTGAAATCCCTAAAAAGGGGTATAAAAAAAGGAGATCTTACCTAGTTATAGGTATTTTGAAGAGAAGAGTGGAAAAGAAAGAATAAAATAGTGTATAATAAGCACATAGGCAGCACAAATTATCCCTATTTCCTCTTGAGACATTGTATTTCCGCCATAATAAATAAGTTTAAAGTTGATATTAATAAATTGATTTTATCATATATGTTATTTCATTTTGGAGTTTCATTCTGATAAAGACAGAAACAAAATCAGCCAGATTGTTATGTATTGAACAACCCGGCTGATAATTTATTTTATAGCCAATAATAAACTACAATTCGTCAATTTCTTCTACCGATAATCCTGTACACTGAGCTATAGTTTCACTATTTATTCCCTGTTTTTTAAAGTTTGCAGCAATAAGACGCTGTTCTTCCGCTTTACCTTTCTTCTCTGCCTCTTCTACTGCATATATCAGCGTAGCGCGCCAGTCGCGGTAAATCTTCAGGTTCTCCTCATAGACAGCACGCTCATGGTCAGTCATGGCACTGAGGTTTGCCACATCGAGCAGACGTCTGAAGGCATCCTCTTTCTCCTTGAACGGAGACATATCAAATAAATTCATATTCTTCAATATATAAATCCAGTTTTCAAGAGGAGTCTTACATTCCTCTTGAGTAAAATTGAACAAGTCGAACGACAGATAGATCTGTTTCAGTTTGACCTCACCAAAAGTTTTACCCGTTGCTTCGTCGGCCAGGATTACGTCTGTTCGCCAGTTGTGGAATTCCGGCAGGCTGAAGTTCAACAGATAAATGCCATAGACAGGAAGCAGGCCATATTGCCAATCCCGTCCCGTCTTTCCCTGACGGGAGACCATGCGGCAAAGATAATATAATCCACGGTTAAAGAAATAACGTTGCGGGCAATTCTGCATTTCCAGGATGAATTTTGTCCCGTCCACGTCTTCGCAAAGGAGATCGAAGATCACTGTGCGTTGTTCTACTACTTCCGGTTGGATTTCTTTATCAAGATAAGTCAGGTCTTTGACCCGACGCTCGCCCAGGAGGGTGGCATTGATAAAGTCGATGGCTACTTGCTTTACCCCGAATACGGTTTTAAAGCCTTCATCAAGCATGATATTCACGTATCTTTCCATAATTAATGGTATAAATGGTCTGTCACTCAATAGCGGGTAACAGGACAAAGAGAGTTGTTTTTTGTTCATATTAATGACTGATGGCGTCTTTTTTCATGGCTTGAAACAATTTGCCAATAGCTAACGTGTAAATGAACCAACAAACTATACTTAAAAAAAACCGACTACCTACATATAGCTACTTTTACCCCCCATTTTCCTCTCTGTTTTTACCTATAATCGGTGATTGATGCGCTTTTATTTTCACCCGACCTTTGCATCAGTTTTTAGTAACGGTAAAAAGATTGAATACATTGAAAGCGATTGTAAGAGGATTAATGATCACGCTTTCCCTTGTTTTTGTGGCGGTGGCGGCAAAGGCACAGCAGGAAGCGATGATCTCGGGAAAGATATTATCGACGGAAAAAGAAATTGTTGATTTTGCGACTGTCTATCTGAAAGGGACAAACTACGGAGGTACGACAAATGAAGAAGGTATCTATCATCTTAAAGCACCTGCAGGAAACTATACACTGGTGGTATCGGCCATTGGCTATACGACCGTAGAGAAAGCAGTCCGCCTGACAGCCGGTGAACGTACGAAACAAAACCTGACTATCAAGCCGCAGGTGGAAGAACTGGATGAAGTAGTTATCGTATCGAACGGCATCAGCCGACTGAAACGCTCTGCCTTCAATGCCATTGCGGTAGATACGAAAGAGCTTCAAAATTCGACCAAGAGCCTGAGCGATGCCCTGTCGAAAGCGCCGGGAATGAAACTGCGTGAATCGGGTGGTGTCGGATCGGATATGCAACTGATGTTGGATGGTTTCAGCGGGAAGCATGTGAAGGTGTTTATCGACGGCGTACCGCAGGAAGGTGTCGGAAATTCGTTTGCACTCAATAACATTCCGGTCAATTTTGCCGAACGTATCGAAGTCTATAAAGGAGTCGTACCCGTTGGATTCGGGACGGATGCGATCGGCGGGGTTGTCAATATCGTGACGAATAAAAAACGCCGTAACTGGTTCCTCGATGCTTCCTACTCTTACGGATCGTTCAATACACATAAATCGTATGTCAACTTCGGGCAGACACTGGATAATGGTTTCACCTATGAGATCAACGCTTTCCAGAACTATTCGGATAACGATTATTATGTAGATGCCCCCGTGAAGGATTTTGAAACCGGACGGCTCGATACAGATAAAAAGGAACGTGTGAAGCGTTTCAACGATACTTACCATAATGAGGCGGTGATCGGAAAAGTGGGGTTTGTCAATAGAAACTGGGCAGACCGTCTGTTGCTGGGTTTTACTTATTCAAATATGTATCAGGAGATACAGACAGGTGTACGTCAGAATACGGTGTATGGCGATAAACATCGTAAAGGCCATTCGCTGATGCCGTCGCTCGAATATAACAAACGCGACTTGCTGACCAAAGGGCTGGACCTGGTTTTCACCGCTAACTATAATAAGAACATGACGACCAATATCGATACGTCTGCTTACGAATATAACTGGCGCGGCGAAAAGAATCTGATGAATTCGCGTGGCGAACAGTCTTATCAGCATACAAGGTCGGACAATAATAACTGGAATGGTACGGTAACCGTCAATTATCGTCTTGGACATGCCCATGTTTTCACATTTAATAATGTGTTGACCGCTTTCCGCCGTTCCAATACCTCGCTGCTTACCAATGAGGAACTGACGGATGCGATCGACAAGCAGACACGCAAGAATATTGCCGGACTGTCCTATCGCCTGATGCCGTCGGAACACTGGAATCTGTCCGTTTTCGGCAAGCACTATAATCAGTATGTGGCAGGGCCGATGGCAACTGATAATACGAGCTCTGAATATGTCCGCACTTCCCGCAGCGTAAGTTCGGTTGGATATGGTGCGGCAGGTACTTATTTCATCCTGCCGGGATTGCAGGCTAAACTTTCCTACGAGAAAGCCTACCGCCTTCCTACCATCGAAGAGATGTTCGGTAATGAAGACCTTGAAATGGGCGATATCGGCATCAAGCCGGAAAAGAGCGACAATGTGAACTTGAATGTCAGCTACAACAAGACGCTGGGTAAACATGGTCTTTATGTCGAAGGGGGGCTGATCTATCGTAATACCAACGATTATATCCAACGTAATATTACCGACCTGAGTGGCGGGAAACAAGCTGCAAGCTATATCAACTATGGCAAGGTGCTGACGAAAGGTTACAATCTCTCCGCCCGTTACAGTTTTTCAAACTGGCTGAGTGTAGGAGGTAATTATACGCAGATGAATGTGCGTGACAACCAGAAAACGGCCATCGGCAGCGGGGCGGAAAATATCGCTTACAAAGAGCGTATGCCGAACCTGCCCTACCGTTTTGCCGATTCGGATATAACACTCTACTGGCGTAATTTCTGGAAGAAAGGCAATACATTGATCTTCACTTATGACAATCAATATCTGCATAGCTTTACCTATTATTCATCCATCATCGGATCGAACAAAGGTGAATATGTCGTTCCCAACCAGTTTTCACATAACCTGACGCTGTCTTACAGCCTTCAGAACGGACGTTACAACATCTCTTTCGAGTGCCGTAACTTCACCGATGAAAAACTTTACGACAATTTCAGCCTTCAGAAAGCAGGACGGGCGTTTTATGGGAAGTTCCGCGTCTATCTGGGCAGATGACAGAAATAGATATTTTATCAATATAATAACAATAAATAGTAATCATATTAAAACAAACACAACATGAAGAAGAATTTCTTTTTAACAGGCCTGTTTGCAACTGCGATGGCCGGACTGACACTTACAGCATGTGATGACGATCCGAGCAATGGCGGAGATAACGGCGGCGGAGAAGAAGATAAAAATGCGGAATATGTAATCGCGGCTTCCGTAACGGCTTCCGGAAATACTACCAATGTATTGGTGACCTCCGAATCCCTGGACGAAGGTACAGTTACAACCAAAAACAACGGTGTTGTGAACGATGGTGCAACTTACTGGGTATTCTTTAAGAATCAATATTTATACGCATTGACATACAACCAGGGCGAAGCCGGAGGTACCCGCTCCTATATCATGGATTCAGCAGGTGAATTGCAGAAGCGTTCCGCCGAATTCGGTGTAAAGAGATTTACTACTTATGGTATCTACGATAAGTATATCATGACCTCTTCAACTGGCGACGGCCCTACCGAATGGAATGACGAGAATGGTTATACTCCGAAAGTATTCATGCTGTCTTATCTCGATCCGGCAGCCGAAACATTCACGACCAACGATACGCAAAACAAAGCATATCTGTCTGAAAACTTCCTGGATAACGGTGAATATGTGACACTGGCAGGTCTTCTGGAGCATAACAATAAGATTTATACGGCAGCTATCCCAATGGGTCTGAGCCAGTACGGAACAAAAGACCAGAATGGCAAATGGGTATTGCCGGGTAACGAAGACCTGGTAAAGAAAGAATCAGGCGGTTCAAACAGTAGCGCGTATAAAAAAGACGAGTTGCAGTGGACTCAGTACCCGAACGAATGTTGGGTAGCCATCTTTGATGATGCCACCATGACCAGCAAGAAGCTGATCCGGACAGATAAAATCAGCTATGCTGCCGGACGTATGAAATCACAGTATTATCAAATGATCTGGGCTGCCGATAATGGCGATGTGTATGTATTCTCCCCGAGCTTCGCCAAAACGATGACCGACGCACGCCAACAGACGACACTGCCTGCCGGTGTGGTACGTATCCCTGCCGGAAAGACTGAATTCGATGATTATTATTGCAATCTGGAAGCGATGACCAACGGAAATTCTTTCCTTCGCACATGGCATATCACAGGCGACTATTTCATGTTGCTGATGTATGATAAACCATTCTCCAATGCAGACCGCGTAGCGAACCAACTGGCAATCTTCAAAGCTGGCGATAAGAAACTGACATATGTAACCGGTCTTCCTTCAGTAGAACAGATCAGCGGTTTCGGCGATGCACCGTATGTTGAAAACGGAAATGCTTATGTAACAGTTACCTTCAATGAAGGCGGTGGTAATCCTGCCATCTATAAGATCGATCCGGCAACAGCCGTAGCAACAAAGGGTCTGACTATCGAAGCTACTCAAGTGAGCGGTGTCGGCAAACTGACAGTCGCTAAATAATAACGATTAAGATAAAAGATGATTCGTATTCACATCTTTCTTGTATTCCTCCTGCTCCCGCTAACCATGCGGAGCCAGGAGGATATTTGTATAGGAAAGAAATACAGCCTTTATTCCACGGTCTTGCAGGAAGAACGAAACTACTGGGTACATTTGCCCGACAATTACGAACGGGATACGACACAACGCTATCAGGTGATCTATCTGCTCGACGGGGATTCATTCTTCCATTCGGTTGTGGGTATTAGCCAAACATTCACTACTGTTAAAGGCAAACATCTTCCTCCCAGCATCATTGTCGGTGTACTGAATGTCGACCGTACACGCGACCTCACTCCGACAGCTTCTGCTGCAGGACGGGATGGAAAGATTACCCCGGGCACTCTCCCGCAAGGGGGCGGAAGTGAGTCGTTCAGCCGTTTTCTGACGGAAGAGCTTCGAGGTGTAATAGACAGTAGTTACCGGACGAACGGACAGAATATGTTGATCGGACATTCTTATTCCGGTTTGTTTACGCTCAATACATTTCTCCGCCATACGGAACTGTTCGACACCTATCTGGCTATCGACCCGAGCCTGTGGTGGGATCAGGGCAAACTGTCACAGGAGGCCGCTTCGCTGATCGAAGGAAAGGACTTTGCAGGGAAAAGCCTGTATATCGGTGTCGCTTCCAAAAAACGTTCCGATCGGGTGGATATCCACCTTAATAAAGTGAACCATCTCCTTCAGGAGATTTTGCCGCAGGCGAAAAACCTGCGTTTTTTTAGTAAATCATTTCCCGAAGAGAACCACGGAACAGTCGCTATTCCGGGAATATATGACGGGATCAAACAATTATTTGGTAAATGAGAAAGTTATTTGCAAAAATACATTTATGGTTATCCATACCTTTCGGCATCATCATTGCGATTGTCTGCCTGACAGGTGCAATATTGGTATTTGAAACAGAGATACTGGAAATATGTTATCCTTCCCGCTATTTCGTCAAGGAGGTAAAAGGGGAACCGCTACCTCCTGCCGCCTTATTAAACGCTGCACGCCAGCAGCTTCCCGACTCAGTCAAGATAAACGGTCTACGTGTCATGCAGGATCCGAAAAGGACCTACCAGGTAGTCTTACCGGGTAAAAAGGCGGCGGCATTCATCAATCCCTATACTGCAGAGATCACGGGTATCGACGACGGACAGGGATTCTTCATGCAAATGATGCGCCTGCACCGCTGGCTGCTCGATACCTATAAACGAGACGACAGTTTCGCTCTGGGTAAAGCGGTTGTCGGATATTCGACGCTGGTACTTGCCTTTATCCTGATAAGCGGGTTGGTTATCTGGTATCCCCGTAATAAGAAAGCGCTAAAAAATCGTTTGAAAATAAAGACCAAAGCGGGCTGGTATCGTTTCTTTTACGATCTGCATGTTTCAGGGGGCTTTTATGCAACCTTGCTATTACTCGTCCTGACATTGACCGGATTAACCTGGTCCTTCGGTTGGTATCGCGATGCTTTTTATACCGTATTCGGTGTCGAAACGGCTCAAACGCAGGGGCATACACAGGCTCCAGCTTCGTCCGATTTAAAAGGAAAATCGGGAGAGAGAGGCACTCGTGAAAGAGGCTCCAAAGAAAAGGTAACCAATTATGTACAATGGGCAACAGTTTTAGCTGATTTGCAAAATCGTTATCCGCGATACAACTCCATTACTATTCAGGATGGATCGGCAACGGTGTCTGCTGCTCAATATGGTAATACACGGGGAAGTGACCGTTATACTTTCGATCCGGCAAACGGTGAGATCACAGATGTACAATTATATAAAGATCTTCCCAATTCCGGAAAGATCAGGGGATGGATCTATTCAGTACATGTCGGCTCATGGGGAGGCCTGACTACCCGCATACTGTCCTGCCTGGTCTCTTTCCTCGGAGCAGTATTTGCCATAACCGGTTATTATTTCTGGATAAAAAAGAAAATCAGAAAGAAAAAATAAGGATGGGATTTACCGAAAGTAGACTATCCCATTATCAAAAAGGCTTGGCTATTACAGGTTCATTTGCTGTCAATCATCAAATGAACCTGCAACTAAGCTGGTCTTATTATTTTCTATAATTAACTTACATTCCTTTTTAAGCTTTCATTCTATATTCTGAAGGAGCGATATTAAATTTCCTTTTAAATGCCGTGCAAAAATGTCCCTGATAATCATATCCGACCAGACTGGCAACCTCGGCTATCGTCTTATTGGTATCCAACAGATAGTGAACAGCCATATTCATTCGGTAATCAAATAAATAATTAAAGACAGTCGTCCGAAACGTCTGTTTAAAACCTGTTTTCAACGTACATTCGTTCGTCCCGACGCGCAAAGCCAGATCACGCAATGACGGCGGGTTCAGATACTCGGTGCAGATAATATCCCGTGCCTGGTAAATCTTATCCCGGTCAGAAACGGAGACCACTCTTTCCTTAGTCTCTTCCTTTCCTTCCGTCTCCCGCATAAACAGGGACAAACATTCGACCACTTTTGCCTCCAGATACATCGGCGAAGCATTCCCCATCATCCGCGATAATTCAATATCGTTCAATGCCGTATCCAGAGTTACGGGAATCAGTATATTTTCGGGAGCCAGAAAAAAAGTCTCTCCACTGTCGAGCCGCAGATAAGCCTTCTCGAAATATTCAGGATAGCGTTCCGACAGATGACGGAAGAAATCAGGTGATACCAGCACATTTGTCATGCTGAAAGTCTCCCCTTTGCTAAATAGGTTACGTTCCTCCTTGATCCCCGAGCTGACCATGACATTCGTATATCCTTCCGCCCAGATCCGCTTATCCCGTGTCTCTGCCATAAAACATTCAACCATTCCCTGACGGACAAAAGAAAGTCCCATAAAAGAACAATCCGCATTCCGTGAATGCAGGCAACAATCCTCTTTACAATGTATCTGGTACTTTGCCACATTGAAATCCTTGCATTTGAACTCGGAAATACTGTAAGTCAGCAACTCGTTCCCCATATTCCAGCTACTCTCTTCCAGCCTACCGGAGCCATTGGTAGAAAAGTAACTTATATCCGGCATTTCCAGGGCGATCGTGTCTCTTCCGCGAGATGAAAGTTCGATGTGTATCATTTTTTCCGTCAGATTAAAATGCAATTCCTTCTTGCGTAAATAATTCGGTAGCAAATATCCCACCTTTGTATCAGATAATCAATCCCTAAAAGTAGGTATATTATGAATAAAATAAAACCCGGGATAAAGGACAACGTTGCAGAAACCTTATTCATCCCCTTACTTTCACGCGCCTATGAAAGCCGCCGGAAAGATGCGATATTAAAAGACCCGATGGCTTGCGAGCTGGTTGAAAAAATAGACTACGACTTCGCCAAATTCGGAAAGATTTCGATGAGTACAGCCGGTACTGCCATCCGTTTGCGCCGTTACGACCGGCTGGTTAGTTGGTTCATCGATCGTACAGAAACCGAAGACCCTGTAGTAGTGCAGATAGGTTGCGGCCTTGACAGTCGTTTCCAACGCGTCACCAACCGCAACCAGGCAACCTTCTACGAGCTCGACCTGCCCGAAGTGATCGAACTGCGTGAGAAGCTATTCCCCGCCTCGACAAGAGATATCAACATCAAAGGCTCCATGCTCGAAACAGATTGGATGGATATGCTGAAACAAAAGCATCCGCACAGCCGCTTTCTTTTCCTTGCTGAAGGAGTGATGATGTATTTCTCCGAAGAACAGGTTAAATCGGTTATCCAAAATCTGGCTAAACGTTTCCCCGGTTGCGAGATCTATTTCGACTTCGTCAGCAAATGGGCGGCACGCAACTCCGATAAACATGAGTCGGTAAAACGTACGAAAGCCCGTTTCCATTTTGGGTTGAACGATCCTCACACTGTCGAACAATGGGTACCGGGGTTGAAACTGATCGAACGGTTTTATTTTGTTAGCGAAGAAAAAAAACGCTGGGGATTACCCGGACTAATTATGTGGCTGATCCCGGCCCTGCATAAATCGTTCGGGATCGTAGGCTATAAAGCCAAATAAAGAAAAAACAATATGAAAGAGCAAAAGAAAAAAGGGTTATCGCGTCTGTTAGAGATCGCAGGTGAAAAGAAAGGGCTACTGATCCTGGCGGGATTTTTGTCGGCGTTAAGTGCCTGCTGTATGCTGGTTCCTTATCTGTCAGTCTATCAGGTACTGGATGAGTTGTTGAAAAATGCCGGAAACGTAACGGCTTCGGACAGCGGATACATGATCCGATGGGCATGGATCGCCTTTATCGGACTGGCAGCTGCCTTGTTGTTACTCTATGGCGGACTGATGGCATCCCATGTGGCAGCGTTCCGTATCTTATACGGCCTGCGTGTCAGGCTTTCGGAACATATCGGACGGTTACCGCTGGGTTATCTGAACGGCACATCGACAGGAGCGATCAAGAAAGCCCTGGAACAGAATGTGGAAAAGATCGAGAACTTCGTGGCGCATACCATCCCTGACCTGGTAAATGCAGCAACGACCGTTATTGTTATGTTCGTCATCTTCTTTAGTCTGAATGGCTGGATGGCGGCAGTCTGCCTGCTGGCAATCGTAATCGGTATATCCGTCCAGTTCTCCATGATGTTTGGTAAGAAAGCGCAGGAGTTCTTCAAAATGTATTTCGATACATCGGAACAGATGAGTGCCTCAGCCGTCCAGTATGTCAGGGGAATGCCCGTTGTGAAAATATTCGGGCAGACGGTGGAGTCATTCCGCCAGTTCAGTAAATCGATCTACCGGTTTAAGGAATATGCACTGAATGTGTGCGATACTTATCAACCGGGAATGGTCACGTTTATCGTATTGCTGAACTCAATCGTCACCTTTATTATTCCCGTCGGTTTATTACTACTGGATGGTCAGCCGGGAAATATAGCATTGGCAGCCGTCTACCTATTCTTTATTATATTAGGCCCCGGTGTCGCCTCCCCTTTCTATAAATTAACTTTCCTGGCATCGAACACACGGGAAATAGATGAAGGCGTTCATCGTATCGATGCCATCTTTGCAGAAAAACCTGTACCGGAACCCGTAACCCCTCAACAACCGAAAGGGCATGACATCTGTTTTGAAAATGTCAGTTTCTCCTATGAAAACGCCAAAGAAAAGACTCGTACCGAAGCTCTGAAACATATAAGTTTTACCGCCCGTGCCGGTGAGATAACCGCATTGGTCGGTCCTTCCGGCTCCGGCAAATCCACCATTGCCAACCTGATTCCCCGTTTCTGGGACGTTACCGAAGGGACGATCAAGATCGGCGGCGCTGATATCCGGAATATCCCTTCCGAACTATTGATGGATCAGGTCTCTTTCGTTTTCCAGGACACCTTCCTCTTCTTCGATACCTTATACGAGAATATCCGTGTCGGTAAACCCGATGCCACCGAGGAACAGGTGATAGCCGCTGCCCGTGCTGCCCAATGCGACGATTTCATCCGCCGGTTACCACAAGGGTATCAGACACTAATCGGTGAAGGCGGCGTTTACCTCTCCGGTGGAGAAGCGCAACGGGTAGCCGTGGCACGTGCCATCCTGAAAAACTCCCCGATCCTGGTACTGGACGAAGCTACCGCATTTGCCGACCCCGAAAATGAATACAAGATGCAACTTGCTATCCAGGAACTGATCAGGGAAAAGACAGTCATCATCATCGCCCACCGCCTGTCGTCGATCATTTCGGCCAACCAGATCATTGTTTTAAAAGAGGGAGAGATCGCCCAGCAAGGCATCCACAGCGAACTTTCGGTAAACGAAGGACTCTATAAACAGATGTGGGATGCCTATACCGACGCTTTTCAATGGACATTAAAGAAATAAGGAGATAACAAGAATGAATGCACTTCAAAATATAACGATCGGCCACACCGAACGGCTCAGGAAACCGGTCGGGTTCACTATTCTGGCCAACCTGGTCAATATTGTACCTTTCATGCTTTCGATAGAGGCAGTGAACATCATCTTTAAAGCCTTCGACGGCAGTGGCAGCGGACTCGACACGACCCGCCTGTGGGTTATCTTCGGCATCCTCGCCGCTTATATGCTGGTGATGGCCGTTGCCGAACGCCAGTCGTACCGGCACAATTTCCGCGGCGCTTACGAAATGAGTGCCGACGGCCGGATACGGTTGGCGGAACATCTGCGCCGCTTGCCCTTAGGCTCCCTCTTCCGGCATGATCCGGGCGACCTTGCCAGCATGATGATCAGTGACTTTACGTTGGCGGAGACTGGTATCTCCCACCATCTTCCCCAGCTGATGGGTGCATTGGTTATGCCTGTACTCGCTTTCTTCGGGTTATTATGGATCGACTGGCGGATGTCGGTAGCCATGTTCATCGCTCTTCCGCTGGCGGTTCTGGTCCTGACAGGAAGTACCCGCATACAATACAGCCTGAGTCGAAAGCAGATAGAAGCGAAAGTGAATGCGGGCAGCCGCCTGGAAGAATATCTGCAGGGTATTCGCGTCATAAAAGCATATAACCTGCTGGGAGGTAAATTCGAACGCCTGCAAAAGGCATTTGCCGATCTGCGTCGGGCCAGCCTGCGCCTGGAAGCCCTGATGGGACCGTTCATCCTGCTGTCCATCACCCTGGTACGTGCCGGACTGACTCTGATGATCCTTTGCGGTGCCTATCTGCTGGTAGGCGGCCAACTCGACCTACTTACTTTCGTCATGTTCCTGATTGTCGGCTCTCGCGTCTTCGACCCGCTGACCTCGGCACTGACCAATTTCGCTGAGTTCCGCTATTTCTCCATTGCCGGTGGCCGTATCCTCAACCTGATGCGTGAACCGGAAATGACAGGAAAAAAGGAAAGCCCGAAACACGGGGATATCACTTTCGAAAAGGTATCGTTCGGTTACGGTGAGAAAGAGATATTGCATGATGTATCGCTCACGTTGAAACAAGGTTCGCTAACCGCACTGGTCGGTCCATCGGGAAGCGGTAAGAGCACGCTGATGAAGTTATGCGCCCGTTTCTACGATCCTCAAAAAGGGAAAGTCCTGTTGAACAGGCAGGATATGAAAGAGTTGGAACCCGAGTCGCTGATGAAGCATATATCGATGGTTTTCCAGGATGTCTATCTGTTCCAGGACACAATCAAGAACAATATCCGTTTCGGCAAAAGCAATGCGACTGACTCCGAAATAGAAGCCGCTGCCCGCAAGGCTTGCTGTCACGACTTCATCATGCGTCTGCCGGGTGGTTACGACACAATGGTGGGGGAAGGCGGCTGTACACTGTCAGGCGGTGAAAAGCAACGTCTTTCCATCGCCCGTGCCATACTAAAAGAAGCTCCCATCGTTCTGCTGGATGAAGCCACCGCCTCCCTCGATCCCGAAAACGAAGTGGAAGTGCAAAAAGCCATCAACACCCTGATCGAAGGGCGTACAGTCATCGTCATCGCCCACCGGCTAAAGACGATCCGCAACGCCGACAAAATCATCGTGCTGGAAGACGGTTATATCGCCGAACAAGGTACGCACGACGAACTGCTCCGCAATCAGGGATTGTATCACAAACTATGGACGATCCAGGAAAAGACGATCGGGTGGAAACTCTAAAAATATCTTCTCCCCTCCCGAGAGGAACCGGAGGCGCGTAAGTTAAAAACCAAACCCTCCGTGATCCTCTTCTTCCGATTCTTTTTCATTACCACGAATATAGATAAAATCGTTCCCACTCTGAATAATATCGGAGGCGGGAACTTTTTCTTTCAGCTTCTTCAACTCTTTTTCTTCTTTCACACAGACCAAAGCACGGTAACTTTTCGAAGGTTTATCTGCGATAAACCAAACTCCGGTATAATCAATCTCTTCCAGGTTATGCATCAATGAAGTACTAACGCCGGAGATACCGATCGGTCCACGGAAAAACTTTAGTTTGCCCGACCAGGGAGACAGCTCCTTTAATAATGCCGGAAATTCCGGATTATCCTTTCCATCCATCGGAAGATACTGCCGGATCAACCCGTCAACCTTATTCTTCGCAGCAGCCGAACCGGAAGGAAAAACAACCGAAACATATTTATTCCCGGCTACCGCTTGCAACTGATAAGGCGAAAGACAATCGATACATCCCAATGTATCCGCCCGCTGACACCGGAACACATGCAACGAATAAATACCGAAAGCATCCTCGGGTGTCGGCATCTCATAAATCTCTATTGTATATTCTTGTCCGTCGTAAACCACATCCCGGGCGGTCAGTTTGCTGACACCGTATTCGAGGAACTGCTCCGCGCCGCCGTTCATAAACCCGTAGAGTCCCGAGCCTGTAAACACCCGTTCCCTTTTCACTTCAACCTCCTGTGCAACCAGAAAGGCGGGGATCAACAGCAGGAAACCTGCCCATCGTATAAAATGTTTCATACCTGCAACGTTGTTTCTATCAGTTCGATTTTATCCTTATCAGCTACACCGAGTTGAAACTCCTGCGCCATATCCATAAAGGTACGTGCTCCGGCTTTCTCTTCTTCCTGCAATCCCTCTTCGATACGCTTGGCGATCACTATATCGTAACTGATACGGTCGACCGCCACCGGATCACTTCCAGCCAGGATAGTATTATAATGGCAGATAAATTGGGGATTGGCAGCCGGTCCGCCGTCAAAGCAACCGATCATTCCGTCGACAATATTCAACACCACCTTATCCCGTAACGGAGGGAAAGCACAAACCGAAGCACAGGTATCATGCCACATCGGGCCGTGTAACCGGGCCGTATTCGTAATAGAACCGAAAGCCAGATTCTTCATGCAGCAAGTGATTGTTGTTCCAGCATTCTTCAGAACCGGCACATTGATGATCTTCGTTACCATCTCCGTACATATCTTCGTGAAATAAGAGTTTTTTCCACCATTGATCATGAAAGGCATCGTATAGGCATCATATTCTCCTTCGAGGTCAACGGAAAAGTACTGCTCCTTATCGATCCGTCCTTCCCCATAGAATTTGCCTTCGGCATTGATATAACTGCCTTTCTCATCCTGATACTCTGTCCCGATGATCTTTATATCCGGATAGTTCTCTGTGGTAAAACCAGATTCCTTCAGGTCCGCTTCTCGCCTGTCCCAGATAATGACATTCTTCCGGGAAATACCGGCTTCCTCCAACTGGTTGATAATGGATTGCGTCAACGCATGTGAAGTAGACAACAGTTTCCCTGCTATCGGATTTACTTTTAATCCGATCACATCGTCAGGACCGACAAACTGTAGCCAGGCTTCTTTCAGATTACTCTTTCCGGTCAGATTCAACATACAGTTCCTAAGCATTTCATAAGCAGCTTCTTCGGAAGGCTGTCCGTCGACAATGCAGCCGGGATGAGTTGTACGGGCTACTTTTCCGGGATATTTACCCGGCATGGAATTTTCCTTTCTGGGAACAGCCAGAGCATCCTTTATATTGGTTGCTGGTTTCTCTTTATCTGCCTGCACCGCGGGAACAGCCTTTACGATGGGAGAAAAAGCAACACTTGCCCCACCGAGGGCCAGTGAACGGAAAAAGTTTCTTCTTTTCATGGTATTACTGATTAAGTCTTCAAGGTGCTAAGATATTGATTTTATCCGGGGCTTTACCGGTTTTCTGCGGATTATTCTTCTGCAAAAGCATAAAAAGGAGATTTCCGCCTGTTCGCCTAAAAGTAGGTATGCCCCGGGCAAAAATCCCTACTGTTAGGTATTTAGCTAAACGAAAGCCCATTATATCTTTGCAGTGTAAATTATTAAGTATTTATTAATATGTTTAAATCTATGTTTAAGTATTTATCCTTATCGCTCTGCCTGGCTTTCTGCCTCACAGCTTGTAACAGCAATAACAAGCAGAGCGCACAAAAAGAAGAAAAGAGTTGTTGCGAGGCATCCGCTGCCAAAGCAATCGCCACTGCCTACACTCCTGAAAAACTGATGAAGGACGGCAGTTCGCTGGTCGATAAAGAGATTGCCTTAAAAGGCTTTGTGACGCATGTCTGCAAACATGCCGGAAAGAAATGTTTCCTTTCAGGTGAAGACGGATCGGATATATCCATCCAGATTATGGCCGGAGGTGATATCGCCTCGTTCGACAAAGAACTGATCGGTTCGGAAATAGAAGTAAAAGGGGTGGTAAAAGAACACCGTATCACCAAAGATGCCATCGATAAGCAGGAGACAGCCGTCAAAGAAGAGATGGAAAAAGAGGGATGCGAAATGGAACGCTGTGATGCCGTCATGAAAAATGTGAATCAGATGAAAGAGTGGATGGCCGACAACAGCAAAGATTATTACCCCGTTTATTATGTAAACGGAGATCATTATGAAGTGGTTGAATAAAGGTAAAACTCTTTATTGGCTACGCAGTGTTCACCGCGATTTAGGTTTCTTGTTAGTTGGTGTTTGCTTTATCTACGGAATATCAGGATTTCTGTTAAACCACATGAATGGGAAAGACCCCGCTTTCAAAACACGGCAAGAAGTAATAAATATTGAGGAAAATCTCACTAAGGAGGAATTGGAAAAACAATGGCTGGATATACTCCGGCTTCCACCTGTCAAAAAGATACTATCGACTGATGATACACATATCAAAGTGATGTGCGAAGGGGGAATGGGTATCTATCATATCCCGGAAGGGAGACTGGAATACGAGATACACCAGAAACGTCCTTTCGTCTACTGGATCAATAAGATGCATTATAACCGGGTAAACGGATGGAACCTGATGGCCGACCTGTTCGCCGTTTCGCTCCTGTTCTTTGCCATCTCCGGAATTGTCATCGTCAAAGGCAAATACGGGATAGGCGGACGCGGTAAATGGTACCTGCTGGCTGGGTTGATCATCCCCGTACTCTACGTGATATTTTCCTGACAAAACTCCCGGTCCTTTATTGGAAGAATAAATACAGACAAGGCTTATATAGCTTTGCCCGGGCTCTTATTATGTTTTCTCATTAATAATTTTAATTAAAATAAGACGCACAATGAATAAATTTCTACACTTCATACTGGCCCTGGGGCTAGTTGGATCGACCGTCCTCTGCTCATGCAGCGACGACGAAAAGAAAGAGGTTACCGAACAAAAAGTATTGGTGAAGTTCTCAGCCAAACCGGTCATCGAAGACACCTTCGATGCAGACATGATTAAAGGTCTTAATGCCGTATTCACCAACATGCGTAACCAGGACACGACACACTGTATACTGGATGCAACAGGTATCGGCACAGCCAATCTCTATATGGGAACCTATAATATCTCCATCGAAGAAAAAATACTGGATGCAAGCGGTGCCGATTCGATCTATATCTCCGTGAAAATGGAAAATATATCCGTCAATCAGAACGGACAGGAAATCGAAGGAAATCTGAGTGCATTACCGGCAAACGGGAATGGCAGTAATTTCATCTTCAGTGAAATATTCTTCAACGGGGAACAAAATACAGGTCTGATGATGCATCCCGACCAGTATATGGTAATCTTCAATCCTACAGCAGAGATTCTTTACGCCGACGGTCTTTCTATAGCCGTAGCAAACCAATTGACCTGGGCTCCTAAAGAATTATGGTACGATCAATTTTATCCCGATAAAGTTCCGGTTCCCGGCTTTATTACGATCCCCGGAAACGGTACGGAACATCCGGTTAACCCGGGTGAAAAGCTGGTTATCGCTTTTACGGCCATCGACCATTCAGCCATTGTGGAAGAAATGGAGATCAACGGAGAGATAAAAATTATCGGTTACGATCATGCCGTCGACCTTTCCGGTGCTGATTTTGAAATCTATTACGGACCGGATGCCAATGATGTGGATAATCCGGAGGTACCGAACGTATTGCTCTCAGAAAACGGGGATGCCTATTTCACGAATCCCAGTGCAGGGAAACGTTACTCCGTCGGCTTCTCATTCCAGCCGAGAGGTTATTTTGCCCCATTCATGTTCAAGATCGAAAACGGGGAAAAAGCAACGATAGAAAAATTTATCGCCGACAACTCGGTTCCTTTCTACCATGAAATACCGGCTACCTCAGAGACTCCGGCCGAAACGATCGATGTCAAGCTATGGGCTATACCGACCAGCCTGATCCTGGATGGCGTACAGACCAGTGATGTACCTCAGGATATCGTGACACGTACTATTCCGGAATCTGTCGACCGTGGAAAGTTCCTGGTTACCGGTTGCCACCGTCAGGAATTGGCTATCCGTAAACCCAAAATGGTTGGGGAACAAACATTCTACCAGGATACCAACAACTCTTCGGATGACTTTATTATGCAAAAAGGCCAGAATGCATTCCCTGTAGGATGGCGTAATAAATAAAATCATATTTGCCAAATGAATGGGGGTTGTGTCGATGAAGCATACACGAGAGTGACTTATGACATAACCCCTTTTTCAAAATAATTCAATCCTTACCCGTATGTTTCATCCCAAATCGATATTTCTTTTCTTCCTTTTCGCAACACTGCAATGCTTTTGTTACATACAGGCAACAGAAGAGAATAATAATCTGTATATCTTGAAAGGTAACATTTTATCAGCCTCCGACAGTCAGCCCGTCAGTTTTGCCATGATTACCATCGATGAGCAAAATATCCGGACAGTCAGCGATATAAACGGCTATTTTATCTTACCCAAAGTTCCGGGCGGTATCCACCGGATACAAATAAGCTGCCTGGGATATAAGCCCGAAGAAAAGCTGATTGACGTGCAGAAAGAGACGGAAATAGAAATCAAGCTATCCGTCACCAGCATTGCCCTGCCCGAGTTTGAAGTCATGGCCAAGCGAACGAAGCGTGACAAACTGGTCGTCAATGAAGCTGCTATTGAGTATATACAGCCCACTTCACTGGCAGATGTCCTGCTGTTGCTTCCCGGCAATGTATATAAAGAAAACGACATGAGCAGTTTTACTCAAATATCTTCACGCCAAGCGGGAAGCGACGCCAACACCTCCCTCGGGGTTGCAATTATGACGGATGGAGCACCGGTTACGAACGACGGTATGCGTACCCAGCTGGTTGGAGTGACTGAAAACTCCTTTTCTTATAGCGGGGATACTGAAATTAAAAGCCGCACCGGCATGAATCAGGGAGTCGATATGCGCTATATTTCGACAGACCATATACAAAGCGTCGAATTTACCCGCGGTATTTCTTCCGCTCGCTACGGAAACCTGTCCAGCGGAATGATCCAGGTCAATTCCAAATATGGGGTAACCCCTTTACGGGTCCGCGTAAAAGCCGACCTGAAGAATAAGCTGGTTTATGCAGGGAAGGGATTCAAGCTGTCGGACAAGGCCGGAACACTTCACCTCGGAGCAGATTATTTACATTCCATCGACGATATACGCGAAGAAATGGATAAATTCTCACGCCTTACGGCACAAGCCTACTATAATAATCAGCTGAAATGGGATGATTACCAACTCGATCTGGATGTCAAACTAAACCAGACCGTCACAATGAATAAAATGAAGAAAGATGAGCTGACCTACGAGTATGATGAAAGCTATAAAGCTGATTATTCAAAAACCAACCTGTTATTGAAAAGTAATCTGACACTGAATCGTTTCTGGATAGACAAACTGGAATTTATGCTTTCTTCCGATGTTGTATTCGATAAGATTACACGACATAAATTTGTGAGCTCGTCGGGCGGACCGCTCAACATGCCTTTGGCTAAAGAAGAGGGCGAGCATGAAGGGGTTTTCCTTCCGGCCATGTATTACAGCGATTTTTATATCGAAAATATCCCGGTAAATCTCTTTACCCAATTACACGCCATATCACGTTTCCAGTTATCCGATCCACTCGGTATCCATGTACAGTACGGACTGGAATACCGTCGTTCCAAGAACAAAGGGGATGGAGCAGTGATCGGAGATGAAACACGACCGCCTTTTCCTTACGACAACAGCTATATGCGTCCGCGTCCGAACTGGCAGATTCCGGCTCTTTCGGTCGGTGCAGCTTATCTGCAGGGCGAACTTCTATATGGAATAAACGACAACCGCCTACTAAAACTATCGCTGGGAGGCAGGATCACGCAAATGTTTAATCTGCCGGACGACTACGCCCTGGCAAATCATGTCTTGTCCGAACCTCGTATAAACCTGTCATATACGTTTGGAAGCACACTCAAGAATAATTTCCGTATAGGCTACGGGATGGAAAATAAATTGCCGACACTCGATTATCTGTATCCGGAAAAGCTTTATAAAGATTTCTATATGCTGAATGCTTATACGAATAAACCGGAATACCGTCGCCTGATCACTTATACGAATATCTTCGATGTTGCCAATAAAGATATCCGTGAAAACAGAAACCGGAAGATGGAAGCCGGATGGGATCTGGAGTATAAAGGTTTTGATATTTCCGTCACCGCTTTTTATGAGGAAACAAAATCGGGATTCGAGTATTTCACAATTTATAATCCGCTGACTTATGATTTATACAACACGGTAAAACCGGGTGTCAACATCAGCAACCATATTCCACAAAAGGAGGACTATATAAAAGAGAGTTACAGCCTGTTTACGAACTCTTCCCGTGTTATGAACAGCAGGAAAACAATCAAGAAAGGTATGGAATACCGGATCATCTTTCCCAGGATACATCCTTTATACACGACCATCGAGTTGAACGGTGCCTATTACAAAACAAATTACGGCTCTGTATTGCCTGAATATTACTATCCGAACAAGAAGATTGCAAACAACGTTTATCCGTATGTCGGAATTTACAATACAGACCCGCAAAATGAGTACCGCCGGTTGAATACGAATATATGGTTGAATACGCATATCCCGAAGTTCAAACTGATCTTTACTAATTTCATTCAGTTGGTATGGCTATCTTCCCAGCAATATAAAGATTCTCATGAGAAATATCCTTATGCTTATATGGATCTTGAAGGTGTTGTACATGAAGTCAGTGCAGCAGAGATAGAGAAGATCAATTCGGATGACATTGTATTCCGGCACCTGAAGAAAACAATTCTGCCGATCGGTTATGCACGCAACAACAAGCCGGTCTCTTTACTCTGGAATATCAAAGCGACAAAAGAGTTCAACAAGTATGCCAAACTCTCTTTCTTCGTAAACGGTATCATCGACATCAACCCTAAATACACGACCGGCGGCAAGAAAACCGACAGGGAGTGGACCGACCCTTATTTCGGTGTTGAATTATTCCTGAATTTTAGCTTATGACAACTATGCAACATACCCAAATGAAATATCTATTCCTGTTCGCAGGTTACTTACTGACGATCTTCCGGGCAGACGGACAAACGGCTAGCCTGACAGACTGCCTGCAAACGTCGCTCTCCCCTTCCGAAAGCCGTTACAATACGGTATCGTCCGATATGGAAACGAAATGGCAGCAACTGTTATACCGTAATCCTGCATTTTATGAACTGAAACATACGCACAGCAACCTGCTCAATACGGGAAAATACCGCTCTGTAATAGCGACCGGATATGCAGCCGGTGATCTCGACGGTGATTTCCTCCCTTATGAAGGGAATGCGTATGAAGATTTCCGGATCATGGGATCGGGCGAATACTCGATCTCGTCTGCAGGAACTATCTTCGGTACGGCCCAGTATGCCCGTGGTACCCACCGGAACATCGGATGGAATGCTACACGTTATGCTGAATTATATCAGCCGTATATATCGACCGACTCGGTGGGCGGTGATTTCCATTTTGAAGATTACCGGATCGAAGGCGGCTATTCTTTCCAACTAAAGAAGCTGTTCCTGGGCGTATATGCTTCATTTCACGGAGAGCAGGCACATCGCAAATCTGATCCGAGAGCGTTGAACAACACGACATGGCTCAGTTTAGGTATCGGGGCAGGCAGGTTCTTCAACCGACATCTGGTGATGGTACAGGCTGGCTTCGAACGTAACAAGCAACATATCACGATGCATTACTGGCGCCCCGGACAGCAGGACAGGTTCTTTATCGGCTACGGATTCGGGCTTTACGATGTCCGTCTGAGTGGTGTCTTGTTCGGTTATTCACGCATGTATTATTTGAATGAAGGGAATGCGATGGTTACTTATCAATCACCGGTCGATAAGCCGTTCATCCTGTCGGCAGCCCTCGGTTATAAATATGATTTTATGAAGACGGAAGAGTCGGATATCAGGGATTTGTACGAATCACGTACCCACCGGATAAATCCGACCGTACAGCTGAAATGGCTTCCATCATCCCCTCTTAGTTTCACTTTGTTTCTGGAAAATCATACCGACAGGCGGAAGGGATATGAAAATATATTCGAACAATATCTGGTGGACGAAGCAAACAACATTTACGATTTTCGTCTGATCGACACACAACAGAAATACAGCAGTTCGAAATCGGAAAGTCTTGTACAACTGAAAGCCAGTTACCGGATCAATCCGGCTCACTCATTGGAACTGACAGGTGGTGCAGCTTTATTCCAGCGCGAAGAGAAATACAAAGAAGAGAATTACCGGGTGAAAAATAGTTCAGTGTCTCCGCATATCGGAATCGGATATAAGATGAAACTGAAAAAGTCGGAAACAGATATTTCCTGTTTCTTTATCAGGCAACTGGCAACAGACAGCCAGTATGATGTCGTTATGAAGAACACCCATATCGAGCACCTGGATTTCCAGCATACATTTGCCCCGTATGCCTATTATAACAGCGACTTTACAGCCGTACAACTGGCTGCGACGTATGTCTACCACTTGAAAAAGTGTGGTATCGGGGCTAACCTGAAACTAATGTATAAAACAGGTGACCGTAATAGCGAAACTGCCTATACTGGTGAGATCGGTTTTGCCTCATCCGCCCCCATGATAACGGCTATGCCCGATAAACATGATGAAATATGGGGAAGCGGTTCTCTATTTTTTGTATTTTAGCTGCCCAAATAAGTAAATAATATGCTGGAAAAAGGATTACAACACACAAGCAGTACCGTAGTCAGTGCCGCTAACTCAGCCCGTACCATGGGATCGGGCGACCTGGATGTATTCGCCACACCGTCGATGGTGGCTTTAATGGAAAACGCAGCCATGCTGGCTGTTGCCGCCGAACTGCCGGAAGGCTCGACAACCGTAGGTGCACAGATGAACACGTCACATATCAAACCGTCCCCGCTGGGAGAAACAATTTCCGCCACGGCAACCTTACAGGAAGCGGATGGCCGCAAACTCACTTTCAGCGTTGTGGCACAAGACTCAAAGGGGACGATCGGCGAAGGGACGCATATCCGTTTCATCGTAGACAAAGAGAAGTTCCTATCGAAGATCTACCCTACCAACAAATAGGTATTTCACGGGCACAGAATGCCCATTTATGGTGATTTCACGTTCTCCGATCTCTTTCTATATTTGTTCCGTCTTAAAAATGAACAAACAATGAAAATAGAAAAGATTACAGGACGTGAAATCCTCGACTCAAGAGGTAACCCTACCGTAGAAGTAGATGTATTATTGGAATCAGGTGTAACAGGCAGAGCTTCTGTCCCCTCCGGCGCATCGACCGGCGAACACGAAGCACTGGAACTGCGCGACGGTGACAAGAAACGCTATTGCGGTAAAGGTGTACTGAAAGCTGTTGAAAACGTAAACAAGATAATCGCTCCGGCCCTGAAAGGCATGTCAGCATTGGATCAGGTAGGTATCGACCAGGCCATGCTCGAACTGGACGGAACGAAGACCAAATCAAACCTCGGTGCAAACGCCATCCTCGGTGTTTCCCTTGCAGTTGCCAAGGCTGCTGCCAACTATCTGGATATTCCTTTATATAGATATATCGGCGGAACAAACACATACGTGATGCCGGTTCCGATGATGAACATCATCAACGGCGGTTCACACAGTGACGCTCCGATCGCTTTCCAGGAATTTATGATTCGCCCGGTAGGTGCTCCTTCTTTCAAGGAAGGTCTGCGTATGGGTGCCGAAGTATTCCACGCATTGAAGAAAGTGTTGCACGACCGTGGCCTGAGCACTGCCGTAGGTGACGAAGGCGGTTTCGCTCCTGCTCTGGAAGGAACGGAAGATGCTTTGAACTCGATCCTTGCCGCTATCAAGGCTGCCGGATACGAACCGGGCAAAGACATCATGATCGGTATGGACTGCGCTTCTTCCGAATTCTACAAAGATGGTATCTACGACTATACGAAGTTCGAAGGTGACAAAGGCGTAAAACGTACTTCCGACGAACAGGTAGATTACCTGGAAAAACTGATCAACGAATATCCGATCGACTCTATCGAAGACGGTATGAACGAAAACGACTGGGAAGGCTGGAAGAAGCTGACCGACCGTATCGGTAACCGTTGCCAGCTGGTAGGTGACGACTTGTTCGTTACAAACGTCGACTTCCTGTCGAAAGGTATTCAGGAAGGTTGCGCCAACTCGATCCTGATCAAAGTAAACCAGATCGGTTCATTGACTGAAACACTGAATGCGATCGAGATGGCTCACCGTCACGGCTACACGACCGTCACTTCTCACCGCTCCGGCGAAACAGAAGATGCAACGATCGCCGACATCGCCGTTGCTACCAACAGCGGACAGATCAAGACCGGTTCATTGAGCCGTTCAGACCGTATGGCTAAATACAACCAGTTGCTCCGCATCGAGGAAGAGTTGGGAAACAAAGCTGTATATGGCTATAAAAGATTAAAGTAATCTCATAAAATAAATCATAATCGCTAATTTACCAAAACTAGGATTAAAGTAAAGAGCTTCCCCGTGAGGAGAGGCTCTTACCTTTTTATAGGTATTCAATACCCGAGTTTTACCATCTTATTGCGATTGTATATCTGTCAAAGAATGAAGACCTTTGGAAAGTAATTAACAAGATATTCCTATTATCCATTATGAAGATATTAAATAAAACTTTCAACGGCCAACTCACATTCTGCGAATGTTGCAATACATATAGTCTCGAATTCGGTAACTTCTTTTTCTGCTTCACCGAAGCCGGCTACCAGAACTTCAGAAGATATGTAAACAGTATCGACGGCGACCTGTCCATACAGAACAACCAACATTTTGCCTCTAACCGGAAAATATGTATAAAGATACAATCGGAAAGCATCTACTTCTGCCTGAATAAAATGGAACTGGAAGAGTTGAAAGAACTTCTTTCCGCCCGGAGAAACGGCAAGAAGTCCCCTTATCTGGCACAGAACTATTCACTGAACTGACATACTAGATATATAATAACTAATTTGCACAACTAAAGAATTGAAGAGAAGCTTCTCTGCGAGGAGAGGCTTTTTTCATACCTTACAGTAGGTATTTAATACAGATTTAATATCATACCCTTCTTTTATATATAAATAAAGCCTTATATTTGCAAAAGGTGATGGAGAAGTTTAGGAAATATCTGCGTATAGCGCTCCCCGCACTGTTCATTGCGTATCTGGGATGCCTGATTGCGTTTACCCACGTTCATATTGTGAATGGGGTAACGATTGTCCATTCGCACCCATACCATAAGACAGACGACGGACGCCCGGACCATGAACATGGTTATGCCGAGTTCCAGTTACTTCATCAACTATCGACTATTCAGATCAGCGGTGCTGCATTTGTCTCTTTATTGCTTGCCGCTTTTCTTACAGTATTATTCAGATTATCCTGCAATCCGGTCTACCCGGATTATCTGGTCCCCATACAAGGGGAACCGTCTCTTCGCGCCCCTCCTGTAGCCTGATAAATATGTTCCCATGCAGTTTGCCAACCTTTTTCATCACGTTGGCAAAGTTCTGCCACGCCTATGGCAAAGTCCTGCCATGCCTGTGACAAAGTTGTGCCATGCCTATGGCAAAGCTATGCCATGCTTGTGGCAAACCCTTCAACATGGGAAGAAGAGTCCCGGAAAATACCGGGCATTCAATTATTGTATTACCTATTTATCAGATTAAATCAATATGAATAAGATTATAACACTTATACTATGCCTATGCTGTACCCTAACGGCTGCATGGGCCACTGAAGAAGAGAAAATGAACGCATCGGATGCAAACGTATTCGGGCATGTATTGGATAAAGAAACCGGCGAGCATCTGCCATTTATCACCGTTATACTAAAAGGAACAACCATCGGAACGACAACGGACAACTCCGGTCATTATTTCCTGAAGAACCTGCCGGAAGGAAAGTTCACCCTCGAATTTAAGTATCTCGGTTACAAGACTGTCACCCGCGATGTAAAACTGGAGAAGGGGAAAACACAGGAAATTAATGTAGAGATGGAGGAAGACAGAATCGCCCTGGACGGCGTTGTCGTATCGGCAAACCGGAGTGAAACCTCACGGCGTCTGGCTCCTACACTGGTAAATGTGATCGATTCGAAGATATTTAAGACAACCAATGCGGTGAACCTGGCGCAAGGATTGAACTTCCAGCCGGGTGTGCGTGTGGAAACGAATTGCCAGAATTGCGGTTTCCAACAGGTACGTATCAATGGGTTGGACGGTCCTTATACGCAGATACTGATCGACTCGCGCCCCATATTCAGTGCACTTTCGGGAGTTTACGGACTGGAACAGATTCCGGCCAATATGATCGACCGTGTGGAAGTGATGCGTGGAGGCGGTTCAGCATTGTTCGGTTCTTCCGCCATCGCCGGAACGATCAATATCATTACCAAAGAGCCGTTACGTAACTCGGGCGAACTGACACATACATTGTCTTCTATCGGAGGAAGTTCCTCTTTTGACAATAACACGACACTGAATGCTTCGCTGGTAACGGATAACGGGAAGGCGGGAATGTATATCTTCGGACAGAACCGCCATCGTTCCGGTTACGACCATGATAATGACGGCTATACCGAATTGCCAAAGTTGAAGAATCAGACGGTTGGTTTCCGTTCCTATCTGAAAACAAGCACGTACAGCAAACTGACGTTCGAATATCACCATATGAACGAATACCGTCGCGGCGGCAACCTGTTGGATCGTCCGCCCCATGAAGCGGATATTGCCGAACAGTTGGAACACTCCATCGACGGCGGAGGATTGAAGTTCGACCTTTTCTCATCCGATTACAAACAGAGGTTCAGTGTCTTTACCTCGGCCCAAAACACCGACCGCGACAGCTATTACGGCACCGGACAGGACCCGAATGCGTATGGAAAGACAACCGACCTGACCTTTATGACCGGTACACAGTATTCGTACAGCTTCGACCAGTTCCTCTTTATGCCGTCAGACCTGACCGCCGGATTGGAATACAACTACGATCATCTGAAAGACGAAATGATCGGTTACAACCGCTACACCAACCAGAAAGTCCATATCGAAAGCCTTTTCCTGCAGAACGAATGGAAAAACAAACGGTGGAGTTTCCTGATCGGAGCGCGTATGGACAAGCACAACATGATAGATAATGTGGTATTCAGCCCCCGTGCCAACGTTCGTTTCAATCCGACGGAAGATATCAATATACGTGCCAGCTATTCCAGTGGCTTCCGTGCTCCGCAGGCTTTCGACGAAGACATGCACATCTCTGCCGTCGGAGGTGAGATAGCGATGATACGTCGGGCGAAAGACCTGAAGGAAGAGAAATCGCAAAGCCTCAGCACATCAGTCGACTTTTATCACCGTTTCAAGAACGGTATCCAGGTAAATTTCCTGGTGGAAGGCTTTTATACGAGTCTGAACGATGTATTCGTGCTGGAAGAAATCGGGAAAGACGAACAGGGCAATATCATCAAAGAGCGCCGGAACGGTTCGGGTGCAAAAGTGATGGGGCTGACCCTGGAAGGGAAAAGTGTCCTTTCTTCCTGGTTGTCTTTACAGGCAGGAGCCACATTCCAACGCAGCCGTTACAACGAACCGGAGAAATGGAGTGAAGATGAGAACGTACCGACCGAAAAGAAGATGTTCCGTACCCCCAATACATACGGTTACTTTACCGCGACACTGACTCCGTTGAAACATTTCACGGCTTCCCTGTCGGGCACTTATACCGGAAGTATGCTGGTTCAGCATCTGGCAGGTTACATCCCAATGGATAAAGCGGTTAAGACACCGGACTTTTTCGATATGAATATCAAACTGGCGTACGACTTCCACATTTATAAAGATATCAACCTGGAAGTAAATGCCGGTGTACAGAATATCTTCGAAGCCTACCAGTCCGACTTCGACCAGGGTCCGAACCGTGACTCTGCTTATATCTACGGGCCGGCAACACCGAGAAGTTATTTCGCCGGTATCAAGATCAGTTACTAAAAGAATGATCCGCCTTTTCCTTTTATCCGTTCGGCAAGTTCCCTCACCCTATGGAGACAGCATCGCCGGGGTAAAAGGAAAAGTCCGGTCATTCCATTTTATCTATTAAAACACAACTCATAAATTGCCCCACCCACCAATCCGCTACCAGCATTCTTTCTACAAAACAGATAACCTAAACATTCCTGCCAATCAATACCCAGGATTCTGTTCCAGCAAATTATTGGCACCTATTAGACTATAATGAATAGGGAAACGGTTCAGGTTCGTATTATTAGTAGCCTGATGATCCCACCAGTTTTCGGTCACATAAGCATCCCACCGCACCAGATCAGTACGTCGGCGTCCTTCACCCAGGAATTCCTGCAACCATTCATCCAGCATACGGTATTTATCCAGATTGGCTACCGTAACCGGATCGGGATCATTTCCATTCTCAAAATACCGTTGACGAACCGTATTTATCAACCGGGCAGCTCCTTCATTATCTCCTGAACGCATTTTACATTCAGCCAGCATATAATAGATTTCTGCCAAACGGATAATAGGCACATCCGGGTCGAACTTCCGGATTTTCTCATCCTGATTCGGACGCGGACTCCGTTTGGTAACACGTACACAAGAAGATTCTTCGGCCGTAGCAATAGTTGAAGGCAAAGATTCCAATGTCGGGTAATCCGCCGATCCGACTTTTGCAAAATAGGCTACCTGATCACGGACTACTAACGGCTGGCCATTATATTCCCTGCTGCCCGTACAAACCCACTCCGGATTCAAAGGATTGATCAATTCACCGACGATAAACATTCCCCGGTATTTACCACTTCCTTCATACACATAAGGTTGTTTGCGGATATCTTTATCATTGAATTTGGAGTAAGCACCTCCCAACTTATAAGGATACTTCTTTCCTGTCGGGTCCAGACTGGGAATCAATCCGATACCATTATTAGAACCGGAACCTTCCAAGCCGCCAAGATAGTTTTTATAATTGTAAGGGACCATATAACTCCAATACATTCCATCCGTTTCCAGTTTAGCATTCTCACTGGGAACCGACCAGATTATCTCAGGGCAAGTTTCGTTGTCAAAACCGAAAATATTTGTCCAGTCCGTATCCAGCGCATACTTACCATATTTCCCGTCGATAATGTCCTGACAGATAGCGGCAGCTTCAGCGTACATCTCTTTTCCGATATAAGGCTTTGCATTGAAATAAAGCCGGGCCAGTAAAGCTGCACCAGTTGCCCGGTGAAGACTTCCGTTCTCCATAGCACCCAACTCCTCTTTAACCGGTAAATTGGGTATTGCTTCATTCAAGAGATTTTCTACAAAATCAAATGTTTCCTGGTCGGTAGACCGACCTTTTACATCGCTCTGTGTCGTCTCATAAAGGGGAACCCCGCCGAAAAGATCCAGTCCGTCCAGATAAAAAGAGGCAACCAGAGCTTTCTGTTGGTTAAGCATTGACTCTTTTGTCCCTTCTTCAAATCCCAAAGCATCGAAATCAATGTTTTCCAGATCTTCCAACGCATCCCAGGAGAGCGCGACTCCCATAGCGAAGTTCGTCCATCCTGTTTCCACAAATGCCATATCCTCCGTATAGTCATGGTGATGGAATTTCTGATACATAGCCCCGTTATACCAGTCACTACCCCGGGTTGGCAGACAGAACTCGTCCGTCCCCAGTTCCTGAAGCATCCAACGGGGTTCGTTATGCCCCACATACCAGCGCCAATGGGTAAACGGACGGTTAAAACGTTCCCATACCGCATCCTGGGAGGTATAAAAAGTTTCGGGAACTACCTGCGAATAAAATGTCGGTTCCACATCGCAGGATGTTGCTGCCAGTAAACAAGCGATACCCGAACATATATAATTTATTATCTTATTCTTTTTCATTCTGCCTGTATTTAGAAGTTTAACTGAAGACCTAAAGTATAAGTACGTACCACCGGATAGAAATCCGACCAGAACTTTTCCGTACCACCTTCCCAGCCGGTAATATTTACTTCGGGGTTCATGCCGCTATAGCCGGAAATAGTGCATACATTTCCTACTGTCCCGTAGAGGCGGATACGATCGATGAACTTAGTGTATTTCTTCATCGGCAGCGTATATCCCAATGTGATAGCATCGATTTTCAGGAAGGTACCGTCTTCCAGGTAATAATCACAAATCTGTTTCTCCCCTTTGATATGGCTGAATTTTCCATAGGCAGCTTTCAATACATTGGTATTTCCCTGTCCCTGGATGCCGAAGTACATATTTATCGTGTTGTAAACATCGAAATCGATCCAACTGCGCAGGTTGATCCCCAGATCGAAATTCTTATAAGCCAGCGTATGGCTCCAACCGACCACAAGTTTGGGGGTATAATTTCCCATGTACTGTTTATCGTTCTCCGTTTTTTGTGCGGCCGGGATCACTTCACCGTCTTTATTGTAAAGAAGGAAACCTCCGTCATCGTCAAAACCGGCAAACTTCCACAAATAGAACGAACCGATCGTCGAACCTTCTTCCATTCGGGCGGCATCCCCGGGAGAACCCGGAGCAGGAAAGCCATTCCCATTATAATAGGTATTATTTCCCCATAACGTCAGTATCTTGCCAGTGTTATGGCTCAGGTTCAGGCTGGAAGTCCACACAAAATCTTTCGTACGGATAATATCTCCGCCTACTTCAAACTCCCATCCCTTACTTTCCATACTTCCGATATTCTGCCATTGAGAGCCTTGTGTATAAGGTGGTTGAGGTACTTTTACACTATAAATCAGATTGTCTACCTTACGGCGATAATAATCGAATTTACCATATAAACGATTGTCAAAGAGCGAGAAATCGAGCCCCAGGTTCCATTCCTTCTTTTCCTCCCAACCCAGACTCTGGTTCACATTCTGTGTCTTTCCGTAGGAATAGGCCCATTCACCATCAGGAAGCATCCAATAAGTATCGGAGCCAAGCATATTGGCCATATAGGAAGCACTAAAGTCATTATTTCCGGTTACTCCATAACCGAAACGAACCTTCAGGTCGTCTATCCATTTGATATCTTCCATAAACTTTTCATTGGAAATACGCCAACCGGCAGATACAGACCAGAAGTTAGCCCAGCGATTATCTGCAGCGAACTTGGACGAACCTTCATGGCGGATAGATGCCTGCAACAGATATTTATCCTGATAAGAATAATTCGCACGGGCAAACAGGGAGAACAAACGTTCGGTAATATTTTTACCGGAACTCATTGCTGCCTTACCGTCACTCAAATAGGAACCGGCGCCTATATCCCAGAACTTTACACCATCTACAGCAAAATTATAATTGGACATATTGAAGCTCTCGCCGTTGTTTTCAAAATAGGAATAACCGGCTACCGCATTCAGGTTATGACCGCCCTTAAATTCTTTGATATAGGTTGCATATCCTTCCGAAGTGAGGTTCTCTGTTTTACTGAAAGCCAGATGGGCATAGCCTTTCCGCGATTCTTCCAGTTCATCCCGGTGGTTGCGGGAATTATAGAAATGATGTTCCCATTGCCGATTTTCATATCCTAGCACCTGCTGATAGGAAAGTCCGGGAACAGGCTTTATATTCAACTTGAAAGTCACCTCCGGTTTGAACCATTTATCCAGCCCTTCATAGGTACTCAGCATGGCATCGGCTACTACATTATAATCCAACTGTTCGTTCAGCCAGACATTATAACCGGTCTCACTCTCCGGATCGTAGGGTGAACGGGTCGGGTTATTACGCAATGCCTGCTGGAAATTCGGATAATGATTGTTACGCATCGCTTGCCGGTAATCGACATTCGGACGTACTTCCAACCAATCGTCGAACAATTTAAAGTTTGCATTCACACGTCCGCCATAATCCTGCCGTTCATCCTGATGGGCGATTCCCTGATTCTTCTCATAGAAGAAAGAGGTATAGACCTGCGCTTTCTCCGTTCCCATTTCAAGAGCCAGGTGGTGCTTCTGGGAGAAGTTGTTGTGGTTGATCAGTTCGTCCCACCAGTCGACATCCGAACCGTAGTCGGTCCCTATCTCATGTTCCGCATATTCCCTGCCGGAAAGCATTTCTGGGGCATTATAATTCTGCTTCTTTGTAAACTCAGAACTATACGTCAACTTCACCTTTCCATCCGTATTGGAGCCGCTCTTAGTCGTGATCAGGATCACTCCGGAAGCGGCACGGGTTCCGTAGATGGCTCCCGCCGAAGCATCCTTCAAGACATCGATGGATTTTATATCGTCCTGAGTAAGCGAACGAATATCGCCGCCGGGAAAACCATCGATGACAACCAAAGGGGCTCTACCGGCATTTATCGAGGTCATACCGCGTAACTGAAAGGTCGTACTTGAGTTTGCACTGCCCAGATTGGTCATGATCAATCCTCCGATCTTACCTTGTAAAGCGGAAGAGATATCCGAACCACTCACTCCGACCATCAGATCATCAGCAGAAAGAGAGGTAACGGCACTCGTCACCTGTTTCTTTTCCATCGTTCCATAGCCGATCACGACGACCTCATCCAGCGTCTTGGTATCTTCAGCCAACCGGACACGCAATGAGCTCTGATTACCTAAGGGTATTTCCTTTGAAACATATCCTATATAGGAAACAGAAAGAACTGCATCATCAGGAACATTCTGCAATATGACATATCCGTTTGCATCCGTAACATTCCCGTTTGTCGTTCCCTTGACCGTTACATTTGCACCGATCAACGGACCGGATTCATCCGTTACCGTTATTGTTACTGTCCGTCCTTTCTGCATGGACGATCCGTTTTCCGCAACTGTTATTTTTTCTTTATTCCTGTCTGTCGCAGAGATCGGAACCGAACAAAACAGAAACAAGCCTAAAGTTATAGCTACCGCACAATAATGCGGTTTATATAATTGAGAAAGTATATGAAAATTCTCTTGTTGCTGTATTTTCATGAATATTAATAGATTAGTTGATAATAAAGATTCAAGTAACTTATTCTCATCTGTGATGGCTTACTTACCATCCTTTGTATCGGTCTCACGTCATATGTATGTCCTCCTATTAAAAGTTAACGAAACTGGAAATAAAAACACTTATTAGGATTTAAACATCGTCTTGGTAGGACTATGGTATATATAGGAGGTTTGAGTAAAAATATGCTGAATATTATTTGTTTGTTACTTTATTTATATTAATTTTACGACGGGTTTTAAACTATCGGAGAGGTATTTCACAGCTTTCTACTAATAGAGGTTAAACACAAACACCATAGTCCTACCAAGACTCACCTTTCTTTTCAACGGTTATAAGGAAAAAACATAAATCATTCCCACTCGGAAATAATTTCTTTATAATAAATAAGGGGTATACTATTTTTTTCAAAAAAATAGTATACCCCCATGAATTGAAAAAGAATCACTAAACAATATGCTCATCTTTCAGAACCAACATATCCCCCATATCTTCCAATTTATAAATACAAGCTCTTTCCGACCCATAAGGAGAATTCGGCCTATGGAAAACAAGTTTCATCAATTTAATACTTCCATCTACAATTTGTACCCACTCATGGCAATAAATAATGTAAAGAATCTTCAATCTGCAATTCGCCTTGTTCATCGAAAAACAAGCGATCCATACAAACAACTCTATCCCAATTTGGTTTCTGGCAATATGGATCAGCATGACGATGATAGATCATACAAAATCTACCATCAGGTGCCTCTACTATTGAATTATGTCCCGGCGAAGAAATACCTTTTGAAAGATCAGTCGCCAAAAGAGGGTTATTAATACTTTTAGTCCAAGGACCTAAAGGGCTTTTTGAACGAGAGACCCCTATCCCATAATGTCCATATCCTGTATCATTCGCAGAGTAAGTCATATAATAAATCCCATTTCTTTTAAAAACATAAGCTCCCTCATTACATCGATTTTTATCCCAATTTACTTTTTCCCATGATTGGGAAGCCCCCGAAATAAAAACAGGATTTCCGTCAAGCCCCGAAAGGTCCGTTGCCAATCGCGCGGCATAAAGCTCGCCTACAGCCAATGTCTCTTGTATTCTATTTTTACTATAATAGACATAAGGAGTCCCATCATCATCTACAAAAATATCAGCATCTATTGCAGAATATCCTAAGTCGAACCAAGGAGTGTAAAGATCAACAAAAGGACCATCCGGTTTTTCGCTGGAGGCCAGGCAAGTAAGCATTAAACCTCGCTCTTCCACGTAGCAACTATACGTCATATAAAATTTTCCTTTATAATACTCCACTTCTGGTGCCCAAAAAGCATGACTGCCAATATGATTTTCCGGTTTACGATACAAAAGACCTTTATACTCCCATGTGATTAAATCCGTAGAAGTATAATAAGCAAATCCCATTCCCTCCGGTAAAGATGTCGTACCAGTCAGATAGTATAAACTATCAAATTTATAAACAAAAGGATCTGCAACAGACAATGCCACACTATCTGTTGTTTTTAAAGGATTTAAATGCTTATTACAACTCCCTTTTAGTGGTCTGCCATGACAAACCACCAAAAAAAGGAATAGGTAAATAACATATATATATTTTTTCTTTATCATGATCTATAAAGTTTCATAATTGAATGAGAGTGTCCCCCCGCAGTTGTATCTTATACACTCTCATTTCTTTTTTACCAATAAGGAGCTTGTACTAAATTCGGATTTTTCTCTAATTCTGAAATTTCAATATTCATCCAATAGTAGGCTTTTTTCCATACACGATTATGTTCCGGATCTCCCACCCGTTTATAGAAATTATTAATGTCCGTGCAATCCCAGTCTAAGCCCATTAAATAGCCATTCATCTCCGGTATACTTTCAGCAATTCTCCAACGACGTATATCAAACCAACGAATACCCTCTGAAACGAATTCTACACGCCGTTCCATGCGTACAACATTACGAATAGCATCTTGCGTATTATCTACGTGAATATAGTCTGGGTTATTTGCAGCAACAGCGTTAATTGTATATTGACGTAAGCCAGCACGCAGACGTATATGATTGAGATATTTCAAAGCTTCCAATCGTCCCGTTGCGTTATCGTAAGCCTCGTTAACAGCCTCTGCATAATCCAAATAACTAGTACCCAAACGATAAAGCCATTCAGTCCGATTTCGATACCATATCCCATTTTTACTATTATCCCCTTGATAAACTTTACGACGTACCAAATAACCATTACGCGGTGAATTCCACTGATGATTGTTATCTTTTCCATAACACAAAAAATCAAAAGGACGTTCTGCCACTTTATACCATGAACCATGATAACTTACAGATGTATAAAAACGAGGCTCGCGATTATAATACATCTTCCAAATTCCTGCAGGTGTAACTTCGCCCGCTACTCCTGTACCTTCATCCCAAGAAGTATCAGCACGTTTCGTAACTTCTGTTGTAAATCCTTCCTCGGAATATCCAGACTCTTCATTAATTATCGGGTTCCCGTCTGCCTTATACCCTGTAATAGCAGGTAATCCATTACTCATAAAGTAAGCATCCACTAAACCTTGATATACCCCTAAGCATCCTGCATCTCCAAATTCAGGAGTAATACAAAGATCTTCGTAGCCCTCAAAATTCGTATGACCCAAATCATTTGTCATAGGAAATGTTATCTCTGGATTCCCAGCAGACTCTGTTGTAAAAAAAAGATCTCTCGTAGACCGAAAAGGATCTATAGACCCATCCTTATTATAAGCGATAAACAAAGCATGTCCAGCAGCCTCTGCTCTATCAATCACAAGTTTGCAAGCCTCAGCTGCTTTTATCCATTTCTGCTGGTCATAAACAGGACTAAACAACTGACTTCCATCAACATTAGTCCAATCCTTATACCAAGAATTACCATTTACTAACGGACTGGCCGCAAAAAGCAGCATACGAGCACGAGTAGTTAACGCCATAATTGAAGTAGCATGCCCATATTCATTAGTAGCAGTATACTTATCGGGTAGCAACTCTGAAACAGCTAATAATTCTTTATCTAAATACGAAACTATATCATCAAAAGAAGTACGCGCTTTCTGCATTTCTGCCAATGGTACATCTGTTGAAAACATTTCGGGTATAAAAGGGATAGGGCCATAATTTTCTGTTAAATGCCACCAATAATAACAAGCTAAATAACGGCATTCAGCTTTCATCCGATCTATTGTTTCTTGAGGTAAACCTGCAATTTCATGAGCTTTTTCCTGAAACAGATAAGCATGACGAATCCGTTTAGGGTATTCATTCCACATATTCCAACTCGGCGCAGTAGCAACATTCCAGGTTCCATTGAATAACCTTTCTTGCACAGAGAGTACTCCCCAATTTACTAATCGATTCCACACGAGTTCATCTCCCCAAACGCTCCAGCCTAATCCATGTGTATAATCGCCAGGAGTAGGCAAGCCATTATATACATAGCCTAATACACCTTCTACCTTATTTTTATCATCAAAGACAATGTCCATCGTCAATTCTGTATCTGGTTCCTTTTCCAAAAAATCACAAGACATAAATGAAAGTAAAGCAAAAGCTGCAACTACCAGATATTTTGATTTCAATCTTTTCATCTTATTTATTTTATAACATTTTCATTATTAAAAATTTAAATCCAGCCCCATTTGTACCGAAGCCATCTGTGGGTATATAGTACCATTAGACGTATTTAATTCCGGGTCCCAAAGTTTAAATTTGGAGAAATAAAATGGATTATTACAGCTTACATAAACGCGCAAACTCTTTAAGCGAGCTTTACTTAAAAAGGTTTTAGGTAAATTGTATCCTAACTCAATCGTTTTGCAACGCAAAAAACTCATATCCTTTTTCCACCAAGTAGAAGCACGATAATTGTTTTCATTAGGAGAAGCATCTAAACGAGGATAAAAAACATCTTGTGAAGGATTCTCCTCTGTCCAGCGATCTTGATAATTGGTAAAAATGTTTGCACTATTACCTGTTCCCGGCAACCAAGCATTTCCCCCTCCTATTATTCTATGAGTGTCACCCATTCCCTGAAAGAAGACATTTAAATCCCAATTGCGATAGATTACTGATGCACCAAAGCCATAAACGATACGTGGATCGACGGTGCCACCAATATAACCTTCATCTTCTGTCGTAACAACTCCATCCTCATTACGATCCACATACTTAATATCACCAGGACGAAGGTTGCCAGAACCAACCAACTGGTTAGGGATCCCTTCTTTCAAACTCCCATCTGGATTAAAATCATTTTCAGTAAATAACCTATCAGCAATCAATCCCCATAACGTATTGATAGAACCACCTCCTGTTTTAGAACGATACGTTCCTGCTAAACTTGCCGGTTCATCATACTCTGTCACTTTATTTTTGGCATAAGTAAAAGTTGAATTAAATGTGACGGACCAATCTTTGTTCAGTTGTTTTTGGAAACCTAAAGACAGATCCACTCCTTGATTTTCCATTTTTCCCAAATTACCATACGGCAATGATATAAAACCGGTGAGGTTAGGAATCGTCTGACGTTGCATAAATATATTAGAACGCCATTCGTGGAAGACATCAACATTCAAGTTTAAAGCTTCCCAAAGTCCCAATTCAAAACCCACATTTGACTTCCAAGATACTTCCCATGTCAAATCATTTGTACCGATTTCTCCTTCTGTATATCCGGATGTTGTATAATTTTTGTTTTCCCCGAAAACATATCCATTCCCTGAATTCACCGTTGTGATATAAGCAAAACGACGGCCACCGATGTTATCATTTCCAGATTTTCCATATGAGGCTTTAACCTTCAATTTATGAATAACACTTTTTGTAGATTCCATAAACGGTTCTTCCGACGCAAGCCACCCTAAAGCTACTGACGGGAAAAAACCAAAACGCTGGCCTTTGGCAAAGTTTTCAGAACCATTGTAACCAAAATTAAACTCCCCAATATAGCGGCTATCATACATATAAGACAAACGTCCGGCTATACCTTGCTTACGGAAAGGTTGTACAGATCCATTATCATAACTTTGTTGATTATACAGGAATAAGCCATCCACATCATGTATGTCCCCAAACAAACGATGATAAGTCATCGTTGCTTCCATATAGGTCTGTTTGGTTCCATAATCACCACCCGATCCAAGTCCCAATGACTCACTTCCATAATGAGACTGGTTTATTATCAAGTTACCATCATCATCACGCCCAGTAGCCGGAGTATAACGTGCTGGATCCGCACTCCTATCTCGCCATGAATAATTATAGGAGTCAAACGAAAAACTAAGTTTGGCTTTTAAGCCGGGAGTCAACATTTTCAGATCCTGTTCTAAAGTCGCCAACGATTGAATCTGGGACTGTGTATTTGTTTTATATCCATACTGCGTAGCCATAGCCCAAGGATTATTGATACCTGTACCCGATGCTTCAATATGAGGAATTGCCCCATTAGAGTAACGAACAGCATATTCCCATGGTCTTCTACTAAATGCGTTAAATAAAATATCATTGGTTGAATAAAAAGGTCCCCTATGTTCCTGCATATATCCTCCGATATTTATACGCAAAGTGGTACTCTTCGTAATATCCACATCTACATTAGCACGCACATTATATCGATTTAACTTAATATCCGTATCATAAGTCAGAGAAGGGTCTGTCTCTATAATTCCTTTTTCATTATAATAAGAAGCGACCAACGCATAACGTAAAAATGTAGATCCTCCGTTAACCGTCAAATTGGCACGAGTAGAATAAGCATAATCTTTTGTCACTTCATCTATCCAGTTTATGTCTGGATAAAGTTCCGGATCATATCCATTCCGAGTTCTATCTATCTGTTCCTGCGTATAAGGTAAACTTGATGGATCCGACAATTCGTTCCTTAGCGTCATCCAGTCTGCAGCACCAATATAGTCCGGCAATTTCGTCGGAGTTGAAATCGCATGTTCTATTCGAAAATTCACTGAAGGAGCGCCAACTTGTCCACGTTTAGTCGTAATAACAACAACTCCATTTGCACCACGTACACCATACATGGCACTAGCAGATGCATCTTTCAATACCGAAAAAGATTCGATTTCGGCCGGATCAATATTATTCAGATCCCGTTCAACACCATCAACCAAAACTAAAGGATTTGTATTACCGGCAAAAGAAGAAAGACCACGAATCCAAAACTGAGAATTGTCCGATCCCGGTTCACCAGTACGTTGTACGGCGATCACACCAGCAACCTGACCTGCCAAATTGTTAGAAAATGAACGGGTGGAACCATATTGCAATTTTGTAGGTTGTATTGTCTCGATCGCACCAATAACCGAAGCTTTTTTCTGACTGCCATACCCTGTAACAACAACTTCACCTAATTCCGTCACGTCCTCTTCCAATACAATATCGAAATTTATCTTATCTCCAATTTTTATCTGTTGAGATTTAAACCCTATATAAGAAATTTCAATCACTGTATTCTTATCAGGAACTTTTAAATAGAAATGCCCATCTGCATCCGTTATAGTCCCAGCAATAGAAGAATCCGTAATAACACTGATATTTACACCCGGAAGAATTTCCCGATTCTTATCATAAACTGTTCCGGAAATTTATGTAATTCTGGAAGATTTTTATAACCACTTTATTAGCAAGCAGTTCTGAGGATAAGGTAAAAATGAGGTAATGATTTGGCAACCCTGTCTATTTCTACGTTCTGCTGTGAGTTGCTGTCAATGTCTCTCGTCTTGGTACAAAAGTAGCAATAAAAATCGGATACACATCAAAATGTCCCATGATTTTTATCACAGGACGTTTTTTATCTTCGCTGAATAATCCGGTTTAACCGTTACTTCTATTTTCGGCAAGTTGCGGGCTATGATTGCTGAAATTTATACTTTAATCCATACTCTTCCAACTTGCTATACAGCGTTGTACGTCCGATTCCGAGCAATTCGGCGGCAACCTTGCGGTTTCCGTTTGCCTGCTTCAACGCGCGTAAGATGCGTTCCTTGTCCTCCGCATCGTTTCGCAAGGCGAAGCTGACAGGTGAGGTCGGTTTCGTTACGGCAAGTTCCAGATGCTCTTTCATGACAACTCCCGTCTGTGCCTGCAACACCGCGCCCATTATCTTCTGCCGAAGCTCACGGACATTACCCGGCCACGGATGGGTCAGCAATGTCTTACGGGCTTCCGCATCGAACCCAGTCACGCTACATTCCAATTCATTGTTGGCAATCTCACGGAAGAACTCCGCCAACGGCATGATGTCCTCCTGACAGTCACGCAAGGGCGGAACAGTTATCTCGAAGTCGTGCAAACGGTACAGCAAATCCTGTCGGAAACGTTTTTCAATGACCGCTTTCTCCAGATCCTCGTTGGTGGCGGCGATGATGCGGACATTGAAGCTCTTGTCCGTCTTGTCACCTATAGGGCGGTATCTCCGTTCCTGTATGGCACGGAGTAACATCTGCTAGGTTTCCAATGCGAGATTGCCTACCTCATCCAAGAACAATGTGCCACCCTCTGCCTCATTGAAGTATCCTTTCTTTGTGCTGTCCGCACCCGTAAACGCGCCTTTGACATGTCCGAAGAATGCCGAGGGCGCAAGGTCTTTGGAGAGTGAACCGCAGTCCACAGGCACAAACGGTTTCCCTGCCCTTTTGCTCTTATCATGCAGATGGTGGGCGATATGCTCCTTGCCCGTGCCGTTCTCTCCGAATATCAGCACGCTCATATCAGTAGGGGCAACTAATCTTATCTGTTGCATGATTTTCTGAAAGGCGGAACTGTCACGGGCAAAAACGGGCATACGATTTCGTCCGATACTCCGTTCTTTCAGGATGGTATGAAGCAGAGGCATAAGTTTATCCTCCACAAGCTGCTTGGGGATATAGTCCAGCGAGCCGAGTTTCATACTTTCGACTGCCGTATGCACTTCGGCATAGTTGGTCATGATGATTAACGGTTGTGTCATGCCTTCCTTGCGCATCCATCGTAATAGGTCGATGCCGTCACCGTCGGGTAGTCGTAGGTCAGAAACCACGATGTCCCCGTCTGAGGCTTGTTGCAGAAGTTTCTTCGCGGTCGAGAGGTGGTAAGCCTGCACGGTACGGAATCCTTCCCGTGCCAGCAGGTTGCAGACAAACTCGCAATACACGATATTGTCCTCCACCACGATGATTCTTGTTTTATCCATTTTCGTATTTTTCCTTTCTTCTTTTGCCTGCCGGATAATTTCAGCACCTTTATCCAGCACAGCCGGTCACCGCTTTGCATATCGCTTCGTCATCTGGAGTGGCACTTCCATGAAGTTGGGCGTAAAGTTCCCTCAATGGCTGGTCGGCACGGAGAATCTGCCATGAACTTCGCAGATGGTGTGTAAGTGTGTCCAGTTCTTGGAGGTCTTTACGCTGTTCTGCATCCTTGACCGCCTGCATTTCCTTTTCGGTTTCCGCTATCAGTTTGTCCAGCATGACGGATTCATTGCCATAAGATAGCAGAGTGGAAAAATCCGGCTTTTCATCCAATATGCTGCTTAATGCGCATTTATCCGTAATCTCCATCAGTTCGGATATGGAGAACGGCTTGAACAGGCATCCGGCAAATCCACGCCCTATAAGTTCCTCCTTGCTGCAACTGCCCGAAGCGGTTGTCACGACTATGGGAATACTCTTCGAGTTGCCTACATTGGATGAGCGCAACAGTTCCAGCAGTTCAAAACCGCTTATCTCAGGCATATTCAGATCCGTCAGAAGCAGGCTGTATTCCTTTTTTCGTATCAGCTCCATCAGTACCGAAACATTGGTACAGGTATCGCAGTGCATCCCTTCATGGGCATACATTTCTTTCAACATAAGGAGAAGTACCTCGTCATTGTCGATGGCAATCACATCATGGCAGATATGATTATGGCGCATTTGCGCTTGAATTGTCTGTTCCGGCAGTTCCTCGGCTGTCTGCATGGGAATTTCCACCGTGAAGCGGCTCCCTTTGCCTTTCTCGCTTTCCAAGCGTATAGTTCCACCGAGCATCGCCACAATACGCTGCACGATGGACAATCCTAATCCGAAGCCGTCTTTTGCGGCGGCATTTGAAAGACGTTCAAATGCACCGAATACTCGTTGTTGCTCATCTTCGGTCATGCCCGTACCGGTATCTTCAACGATAAGTTTCAGCAAACCGTTATCATAATCCGCTGCCAATGATACACTACCGTTATCCGTGAACTTGATGGCGTTTGACAACAAGTTGTTGCCGATTTGCAGGATACGTTCCTTGTCGGTCAAAACCACCGCATCGGTGTGGCTCTCCACTATCAAAGTCAGCCCCTTGTTCATGGCAATGGGCATGAACTCCGTTTCAAGAATATGCGTGATTGCGGAAATCCTGCAAGGGGAAAGGTTGGGTTGCTCCTTGCCGTTGTCCAGACGGAAGAAATCCAGCAGCGTGTTGAGCATCTCCCGCATACGCTCGGAAGATTGCCGGATATTATCCACATACATGGTGCTTTTATCCGCGCTACAACTTTTCTGCATCAGTCCGGCATAGCCTCATTTTGTCAATCGTATTTTTTCGTGGTAGAAGTAGTTTACGATGACAGGTTTGCCTTTTTCCGAGCGTCCGTATGGCAGATCGTTTATACGATACGGGAAGCCCTGCTCCTTGGCGTAATTTGAAATGTCCTGCTCCAATGCCTGCCAGTATTCAAGCCTTTTTTTATTGTAAATTTCCTCGTAAAGCGGTATGAGGTCAGGATACTTCTCACGGATATACGTCATTATCCCGCCTTTGAACTGCCCGCGTAAATTCAGGTTTTCAAGCCAGATTAAATCAGCATAATCTTTTACCTCCTCTATTATTGCCTTTACGTCTGTTATTCTGGGGAATATGGGCGAGACGAAGCATACGGTGCGGATACCTGCCTCGTATGTCTGACGCATCGCTTTCAGACGGCGTTCAATGCTTACGGCGTTGTCCATATCTGCGCAGAACTGCTCGTCGAGCGTATTGACAGACCATGACACAGTCACTTTGGGAAAACTCTTCAACAGGTCGAGATCGCGAAGGACAAGATCGGACTTTGTGCATATCATAATCTCGGCATCGCTTCCTCGCAGCTCTTCGAGCAGCCTTCGGGTACGGTGGAATTCTTCTTCATACGGATTGTAACCGTCCGTCACAGACCCTATTACAACACGTTCACCGTCGTATTTATGAGGATTCGTTATCGGCTTCCAGTTTTTTACATCTAAAAACGTACCCCACGGCTCGGTGTGCCCGGTGAACCGTTTCATGAACGATGCGTAGCAATACCTGCAGGCGTGGGGACACCCTACATAAGGGTTGACCGAATATCCTCCCACCGGCAGAGAGGATTTGGTCATTACACTCTTTACATCTATTTCCTTTATTGTATCCATATTCATTGTATTCGTCTGGTAAATTGTTCCGGCAATTCCTGAATCATTCTTTCGTCGCCCATAATCGGCAGCAAATCCTCTTTCATGAACACCGGTATGCCATGAGCCTTTGCCTGTTCTGCAATGCTAAGCACCCATTCGGGGCGCGAATATGACTTTCCTTTTCGGTTTCCGGTCTCTGTGCCTATGACAATCCAGTCAATTCCCTCGAAATCAATCTCGCCGATATCATCGAAGAGAGGTTCAAACGTGACATGGTAGTGTCGTGCTTTGATATTCTTTTTCAAATCATCAATCCTCCTTTTCTCGGAACTGCGCGTAACGGTCACGCCCATCCATACGTTCTCGTCGTCAGAGGAGAAACTGATTTTGTCAGGGCGCTTCGTCAGAAAGATATAGGCGTGCTGGGGATTGCTGCTGATCCGCTCGAAAATTTCTGCGTTCCATTCAGGCTTCCAATCGGAGAAATCGCTCATTCCTGTCATGAGCCACACATGAGGACGGGACGTATCGATGATGCGCAGTTTTCGTTCCATGTATTCAGGCACGGAAAAGTCGTCGGTAATGTGGAAACGGCGGCAGTTGTTACGGGCATAGCAGTAAGGGCATCCTATAGTGCACCCTACCACTATGTTCATGTTTTTTATCAGGGATTTAATGCAGACACTCATAACACAACTGTTTCTCCGTCCTCCGGGATAATCAGCCGGCTCATGTCGGCTTCGTGATGCGTTGCCTCATTGCGCAGAATTGCACGGGTGGTCTGGCAATGGTCGATGGCATCCATGTGTACGGCTATCAGCTTGATATGCGAAGGCAATTCGTCAAGTATCTGCATCACTTCGTTCTCGTCGGGGATGATAGGACCGTCCGTTTTGGAAAATTCGGGAAAGATTGCACCTCCGGAGTTTACCACGATATAGTCAGGATTGAACCGTTCCACGGTGTCTCGGATACATGCTTCCCATCGGCAGTCACCCATTATATAAACGGTCGGGAAGCCCTCGGCTTTTAGCACATAACCTGATACAGGTCCCATCATCTGCCCGATCTGCCCGAAACCATGATGTCCGGTCGTGCGGTAAATGGATATGCCGTCTATTGTTTTTATTTCTTCGATGGGTATCACATTTGTAAATCCGTCGTTTCTGATGGCGTCCGCGTCCTGGGGCTGAACGTAGAAAGGAATTTCTTTGGGCAAATGTGTGGGGACACTCGGCTCGTAATGGTCGATGTGATTGTGGGTCAGGAGCACCATGTCCACGCCTCCGATAATATCCTGAATAGGAATGGTGAGGTGTACCCTCGGTGTTTTATTCACACCGAGGGCCGATATCAAAGTGCCTTTGTCGGCTAAAACGGGGTCAATTAGCATGGTGTGTCCCGCATACCTGATTTTCAAGGTGGCATTGCGCACCAATTGTACTGTAGATGTCTTTTTCATGACTATATGTCTTGTTATTGATTACGGGTGCAAAGTTCGGAAGAATCCGGCGAAACATCTATGCCTGAAAAAACGGTAATTATGCCATTTTGATAAATGAAATTATTATCTTTGCAAAAACGACAAGGATATGGACGAGATAATCAACCCTGATCGACTGGTCAGCGTACCGTTCAACAAGACACGCTGCGGCGTGGATTTTTACATCAATACTGCCATAAACAAGGACATCGGACTTGTGCTGACAGAAAACAAGCGGTTTAAGACAGACTTCTTCAGCTTCTACTTTTTCCGTAAGGCAAACGGATATTTGCTACTGAACTTCCGCAAGATTGAACTGCGCGACGGCATGGTTCTCCTGCTTTCACCCCATCAGCAACAAGAGTGGCATGTAGATGAGACGGCGTTGGATTACACGTTCCTTATATTCCGCGAAGATTTCATGCGTACTTTTATCGCCGACAAGTTCTTCGTTTTTCGCCTTTTGTATTGTTACCAGACAGATACGCCGCCTTACATCAATGCCACACATGACGAAATGAAGGAATATATGCGGCTGCTCGGAAAGATTAAGTATGAGCTGATGAATCCAGTGTCCGATACGTACAATATCATTGTTTCCTTACTATATTATCTTTTGCTGATTATCAATCGTACATACGCTGCCGCCTATTGCTTGCCCGCTGAAATTGCTAAAAACAATTTCGCTTTTCGGTTCAAGGACTTGTTGGAACAGAATATCCGCACCCACCAGCGGGTGCAGGAATATGCAGACATGCTTCATGTCAGTCGCATCACACTCAATAACTCAGTAAAAGCCCAATTCGGAGTATCAGCTACCCATTTGATAAAACAACGTCTGCTTGAGGAACTGAAGAACGAATTGCTATTCTCCAACCGCACTGTCAGTGAAATGGCGGATGATTTCAATTTCTCTGATCCGAGCCATCTCATGCGCTTCTTCAAACAGCAAACAGGCAAAACATTTACTCAGTACATGACGGATTACAATAAAGGCATATACGAATAACTTCTTAATATAGTCGATAGCGGCTATCGAAATATGGTTGTTGATGTTCAGGCGTTTTTGTACTGCATGAACCATTTTACGATTTCTGGATCTTCGTGCGAGCCGAGTAAGAAAGGCTTGTCGGTATCCAGCGTCTTTATCCGTGCCATGTCGTCGGCCGACAGGGTGAAGTCTAATATGTCGAGATTCTGCTTCATGCGTTCCGGTTTCACAGACTTAGGAATAATTATGCACACTGATATTTATCGCGCCCGGACAGGTGTTCGGTGCGGAAGATGACGGCATGCAGTTCCAACCAGATGGCTACCTGCTTATGTTCCATCCCGACCTGCTGCGGAATACACCTCTCGGGCGGATAATGCGTGAATATTCGTTCTTTTCCTACGAGACAAACGAGGCATTGCACCTTAGTGTGGAAGAACGGCAAATCATCATGGATTGCTTCCACAAGATTCAATATGAATTGAACCATCCGATACACCGTCACAGCAAGAACCTCATCACAGACAGCATCAAGACGTTCCTTGATTACTGCACACGTTTCTATGACCGTCAGTTCATCACACGCGACAACCAAAACCGAGACATCCTCGCAAGATTTGAGCGGTTGCTTGACGAATACTTCCATGATGGGGCTGCTAAACGGATAGGCTTGCCCACTGTACAGTATTGTGCAGACAAGCTCTGCCTCTCGCCCAACTATTTCAGTGATTTATTGAAAAAAGAAACAGGTTCAACCGCCCTGCATTTCATTCATGACAAGTCTATTGAAATAGCCAAGACGGAACTTGCATCTACAGACGACACCGTTAATGAAATCGCCTATAATCTCGGTTTTCAGTACCCGCAACATTTTACCCGACTGTTCAAGAAAGAGGTAGGTTACACTCCGAATGAATATAGAGCGCAAGTGTCGTGAGAATTGGATTAGTACAGAATATTAGAACCCAACACCTCTCTTGCGCTTAACTTTCTTCCTTCTGCGAAGTATATCCACCATTTCCTGATTGGCTTCCGCATCAGCAGCGTTATAAGATGAGCCACTGCTTTTTAGCAATCCCCAAGAGCCGTTGAACAACTCGCTTTGTGCCGTGCCGGACGGTGCGCTTGGTGTAGCCGTTTCATATATTCCGGCTGTTATTCCCATACGTTCCCTGCATCTGTTGTGCTGCAAAGCCGCGTCAATCTTGGAATAACTGAAACGCCTGTCCACTTTGGAGCCGTTGAAATGGTAGCCATTCATGGAGAATACAACACCCTGCACCTCGCTGGTCTGCCCCTTATGCTTGAAATGTACTTCCACTCCCTGCCGTTTCAGGTTGGCGATAAGCACGTTCCAGTTGCCGCATCTGCCGACTTCCATTTTGATGATGTCGTAAAGCGCATATTTCGTCCTGTCTGGCTCTTTCAGGCGGTTGCGTTTGACATTGTCCTTTCCGCCAGCCATATGCAAGCCGTATTTCAAGGTCAATTCCTTGCAGATGCGGGTACTGCGCAGACGCTCGTGCCTGTCCGATATGGTATTGCCGTTGTTGTCTATGCGGTTGAAAGCAATATGCACGTGCGGATGCTCCTTGTCGAAATGCTGGGCGATGAAGAACTGCGTATTCTTGATTCCCATCCGTTCCATATATTCAAGCGCGATGCCTGCCATGATACGGTTCGTCAGCCGTAACTCATCCTCTTTGGAAAAACTCAACGCGATATGTCCGACAGGTTTTGTCACCTTATCGTTCATCCGTGACTGGGCATTGAAACTCATGGCGATAGTTTCCAGATTTTCCATAAACAAGCCTTCGCTTGCTACTATCTGCGTATCCTTCTTCTTGTCGATGATGTAATCCACCGCACCCTTGAAGTCGCTTCCTTTTACGATTTTCGCCATCATATCCCTATCTTGGTTATAAGTTCATGAATCCTTGCCACTGCCACCTTGCAGTCCCACCGTTCATCGTGGAAGCCTCCGGCGTTTGCCTTACGCGCAAGCTGGTTGAGATTGTTAGCCATGCCGCAGAGTTGGCGGATGTATCCGGCATGTTCCTCCGACAGCCGTTCTTTCACATGACCGTTACGGAAACATTCCCTCATGTACTCGCTTGGTGATACGCCCGCCTCATGCGATCGTGTCAGCAGGCGGAAGTAGTCGGCTGCCGTCATTTTCACTGCGATACGGTATTTCAGTTTCTCGGTTGCTTCCTTCTTGGGGCGACCTCCCTTGTTGCGTTCCTTGTGTTCCTTTGTCTGTTCCATATTTTATTCCTTTTAATTCGGTTACTGATTCAACTGTATAGACCGACGGGATGCCACCTCCTGCAATTTGGATGGTGGGTGGCAAGCGGTTTCGGTACACCCGAAACACAAACTTGCTACCTCCCAATCCTTAAGGAATGAGTTTCGGGCATCTCCCGTTTTTCTCATTCGGGATGTCATAATCCCAACCCTTTCTTCTTGGGTTTTACGATAGTTCTTGGCGGTGGACTAACGGCTAATTTCTGCCGGATTCCACGCAGGTAATCGTTCAGGTCTTTATGCCCTTTGTAGTTGTCGGAGAAGTCGCGGATGCGTCCGGCGAACTTCCTTTCCAATTCCCGATACGCCTTTCTTCCCGCCTCGTCATTGTCGAGCATGCAGTGGATACGTCCATACCCGTGCAGCACATCTATAGCTTTGGAAACATTGGCGGTCGAATTGAGGATGACGTAATCCTGCCTGTCAAGGTCGGGCAAGTTCGAGCAGTTCCTCTTCCGCAACGTGAGGAATGAAAGATAGTCCATCATGCCCTCGAATACAAGGCATTTCTCTCTCGCTTCTCCCTGTTGCCGAATATGGCTGATGTCTTTGGGTGCGACACAGCCTTTGAAAAAACGGTTACGCACTTCAAATCCTCCCGCCACATTCGGAAAACCGATGGCGAAATAGGGCTTGCCGTTATGGGTGAAGTGGAGCTCTTTACATTGCGCCTTTGCCAAAGCGATGTTTATGCCCCGTTCCTGCAAGTATCGGAGCAATGCCGGATGGGTGAGTTCGCCCACCTCCAAATGTTGGAAACTCGGTTCGGATGCCTGCTGGCGAAAAGAGAAAGATATGGGACGGATGTGTGGTGCCTGTTCCGCTATCTTGCCAAGCAGATAAGGCACATGGTCGGATGCGTACAGTACCCCTGCAAGTGCGATGATGTTACCACCTCTTCCCAGTCCATAATCGAACCACAGGTTGCGGTCGGTGTTCACCTTGAACGAGGCTTCCGTTTCCTGACGGAACGGGGATTTATACCACAGGCAGTTTCCCTGTTGCTTTACGGGCGAATAACCCAAACTTTGCAGATAGTCCGCAATTTTGATTTGTTTTGCTTCTTGGATGTTCATGATATAATTTCTATGGATTTGATGATGACTGTAAAAACGTTGATTTGATGAATGAGATATGTATTGTCCTATACGTTAATGCTTTATATTCTCAACATCTTCTCAACAAACCACTCACAAATAGAGAATCCAACAAACTGATGCTGTTTCCCTCTCAACTTTTCTTTTCGATTGTTGAGAATTTGTTGAGAGTGTATGCTGTTTATTATCAGTATGGTTATATCATTATTCATCAATTCAACAAAAAAAGAATAGTATTACAGGGATTCAAGTTGTTCCCTTGTGACGGTGTAGAAACGACCGACTCTTTTTATCGGCTCATATCGGCACTCCCGATTGTAATTGAATTGGTAAGTGGTATATGTAAGCCCGTTAGAGGCAGGAGTAAGTTTCCAACATTCCTGCAATACCTTTCTGACTTGGTGCTTCTCCACCTTTACCTGCGAATGTACCAGCAAAAGAAGAATGTCGTTGTGGCAGAACGAGAATGTGTCCGTGCCGACACTTTCCATAATGTCAAGGATAAGTTCGCACATCTCTATCTCCAATCGGTTGCGGTTGCTGCGGATAATCTTCTGCAAGGCTTCGGTATGCAGCAAAGAGGGCGCAAACCACATACGGCTTTCCTTTTCGGTGGAAAGTTGTCTGTATTGCAGGTAATACAGAAAGGCAGGTATCTCAGCTTTCAGCTTTTGCAGGAAGTCTGTGTCATCGGATTGCAGACGGTCTATCTTGCGCACCCAATAGCGTGTTTCACCTGCATCAATGATAACAGGCAGATACTCGTTGTTGGAGCATAGCACGAACTTGGCAAAGAACGCTATCTCGTCACGGTCTTTGCCTTTGGCTTCCACCTTGTAGGAAAGTGTGGTGCTGAGGTTCTTCAACCGCTCGCTGTCCTCCCTGCGGTTGAGCAATACCTCGTCCACCACGATGAGCAGTTTTCCTGCCCAGTCGGAATTGAACTGGCTGCGGAAGTCCTCGTTGGTATTGAAAGTGACATTGTTTTGAAACACAGCTTTCAGGAAGTTCAGGAATGTACTCTTGCCCGTGTTGCGTTCTTCTGATACCAACAGCAGGATAGGCAGTTTCTGCACGGGTTGCAGGTAGAGCAATTGAAGATAGTCCATGCCCAATTCATACTGTTCACCGAAGATATGGCGCACCAATGACCGGATACAGGGAAACTCGCCTTGTTGCGGACGGTGTCCTATCGGCTCGTAGAGGTTCAGGAACTTGTCCACCACGGGACGGTAGTCCACATGGTCGGGGACGGTGCAGAAGCCGTCGTACTTCGGCACGGTGGCGAGATAGTCCTTGCCGTAGTCCTGCCGCAGTGTTTCGTTGTTCCACACGATGCGCTTCTTCACATAGCCTCCGTTCAGACGGGGCTGGTTCACTAACTTGTAGAGGGTAGTACCCACACGGATAAACTCCTCATTTTCAAAGTTGCCTTGTTTCATTAGCACTTCATTTTTTTGTTTAATCAGTGCAAAACTCGGCAATTAGCGCAGAACGGATTAACAACTCACGCATACCTCACGTAAGATTTTCTTGGATTTGGCTTTATGACATACAACAAAAGCCCGAAGAAATGCCATTCTAATGGATTTTTCTTCGGGTTTGTCGTAATCGTACGTATGAATGGCAATACACCTATTCACATACTCGTATAAATACATTGTTGGCAATGGGAATACGCATAGGTCTCACTACTTCATGTCGTCATATCATTAGAACTTATGCCTGATAATTAGACATATCCCAACCATTTATACCCAGCGAAAAGAAGATATTTGTTTTCTCTTTTCGCAAGTACAGCCTTTTAAATATGGCATTGCGCACCTGTTCCGCACCGAAGCTGTCAATGCGGAAAGCAAGTGCGACTATCATCGGAAAGCTGAACACATCGGCATGATACCCGTTCTCCTGCCGAACATACTTCTGTACCTCGTATTCTTTTAATGCTCCACTGTTATAGATGTTTCTGATGGCAGAACGAAGTGTCGGAGCAATTACTCCGAACAGTTCCACCAATTCCGGCTCGCTCATCCAAATGTTTGAGACATTCTCCGGCATGATGATATTGCCGGATTCATTCACTGTTATGCTGTTTCTTCTCATACTCATGACATCGTTATTCCGTTAAACGTCTTACTCAGTTTGTCGCCGAACATGGTCAGGTCGTTGTCGAGCTTCTGCGTGGTTATCTTTGCGTAGAGTTGGGTCGTGACTATATTCGTATGTCCCAACACACGGCTTACGCTTTCAATGGGCATCCCCTTGCTCAAAGCTAATGTTGCGAAGCCATGACGACTGCAATGAAATGATATTGACTTGGTTATGCCACATTCCCTTATCATCCGTTTCAACGGTTTGCAGATAGACCAATAGTTCAAGCCGGGGAATATACGATTGTCTTTCTGCATCGGTCGGTAGCGTTCGACTATCTGCAAGGGTATATCCAGCAGCTTCACTTGGAAGGCGACTTTTGTCTTGTGGCGTTTGGACAATATCCACTTCTCGCCGTTCACCTCCACGATGTTGTCATTCGTCAGTTCCTGAATGTCCACGAATGACAAGGCGGTGAAACTGGCAAAGATGAAAATGTCACGGATGTATGCGAGCTTGCTGTCTGCAAACTCATGTGTCATGACCGCTTTCAGTTCATCCTCCGTCAGATATTCCCGTTCTTTCACATTGGGGCTGATATGAAACTGGATGAAAGGATTGCGCGGTATCAACCCGTTATAATGCGCTTTCATGACCACGCCTTTCAGCCACATACAGTTTGCCCATATCGAACCGTTCCGCAATCCGGCTTCAGTCGAGAGGTATGCGGCGAACTCCTTGATGAAATCGGGAGTAAGTTCCAACATGGACATATCGCTGCGTCTGTAAAACGACTTGATAAAGGCGGCTACATGGTTTCTTGCCCGTACACGTGCCCGATAGGTAGCCATTACCCTGTCTTTGCCTACCCGTTTCTTGAACACTTCGTTCTCACGGTCGAATGCTTTTAGCAGCGTCTCATACTCGCTGCCGATTCCCTGATAGGCGTTGCGCACCATCTCAGCCGTAACAAATGCCTCGCGGTCTGAAATGCGCTGGTAATGTTTGATGATTTGCGCCTTGATGTTGTCAAGGGCAAGGTTGATGTCTCGTGCCTCGCGGCTCTTGCCTTTCGCCTTGTTTCCTTTCACGTCCCAAAGCGTTTTCGGGATGTTCTGCTTACAACTGAACTGCGCCACAGTCCCGTTGATTGTCACTCGTCCCATGATGGGGACAATACCGTTTTTCTCCTTGCTGCCGTTCACGTAGAACAGAACCTTGAATGTGCTTCTTGCCATACTCGTTTTTTGTTTGCAAAGTTATTACTCAACGAGTTAGACCTTGATATGCCAACCTGTGCCACAAGCTGCCAAATACAACACGGTGTGTTAAAAATCACCATTCGGCGGGTAATGATTTGGAGACCGTTCTTCTTCATAAATCCGCTTTCCTTTACGTTACCTCGATTTTTCGCCTGTCCTCATTTGTCTTCGCAAACGCCTTATTGACAGGCATTACGAAGACATTTGTCCCTTTTTATTCGTCTTTTCCAGAGATTTTATGTATATTTTCCTGGTTTCTTTTCTTCTATCGCTTGACCAAGCCGTAAAACGATATAATTATCAGAAAACTTATACTGCAAGTTTTGCCCTTTCAGCGCTTCATTCAATAAGTCCGCAACTACTGCCTTTCTCTTACTTAGCGACACATTAAAATTAGAGTTTATTTCACTTGTACTATAAACTATCAAATAATCTGTCTGCTTTTCGATTTCCTTAAACAGTTCTTCTATCGAAAGATTTTCTGACCGAAGTTCTACCACTGCATCTTGTGCATTACTGTCAAAAGCAAAAGAATGCAAAACAAAAACGAACATGCAAAAGAAAGCTGCTTTCATAACTCTGAACGTTTTTTTTACTATTTTGGGGTATTCCCCATATATTAACAAGGATTTTTTCATACATTTGTAAATTAAGTAAATACTAATTATTCTAACAGGTTTACTTTCTAAAATCGGCAGATACTGCAATATCTGCCGATTTACATTTTTTCATGGGCTCATAGATACATTTATTTTAAAATATTAAACACATTATTTAGATAAAACGATTTGATTCAACTCATCATTTTTCTCAATCTTAAAATGATGAATATCCTGAATCACCTTCAAAATAGTCATAATACCATCCCTTTGACGAAATTTACCGACATATTCATACTCCAGTATTTCTGGATTCCGGACAATTATATCTACATTAAAATACAATGCCAGCTTTTCTATTATAGTCTCCAATTTTTGCTTTCTAAAAACATAAATTCCCTTTTTCCAAAGCAACTCATCCCAATTCATATTCTCTAGCTTTAATGAATCTCCCTTTTGCACCAACAATTGTCCCGGAGACAAAATCAATCCTTCAGATTCAGATTCAGGGAAATAAGCTTTGACAGAACCTTCTTGTAAAGAAACCTCCGCATATTTTGATTTTGGATAGCTAAGTACATTGAACTCCGTACCTAAAGCCTTTATGTCAATCGTTTGTGTAGAAACTACAAATGGTCTTGTTTTATCTTTAGCAACTTTAAAAAATCCCTCACCTGTAAGATAGACTCTTCTCTCTTCTGCAAAAGCAGAAGGATAATCAAGTCGAGATCCTGCATTCAACCAGACTTCCGTCCCGTCCTGCAAGACCAGTTGTGCCCGCTGTCCGGCAGGAGCGTACACAGTATTCATCACATTCTCCGATAAAAACTCCGTTTGCTCAGGCTGTGCATACCAATATGTCAATATACTTGTTGAAACGACTAATATCAGAATAGCAGCCGCATACCCAATCCGGCGTGTCCAACGCTTCCACATTATAGCGTGTTGCTTCTGTAAAATAAAGCGATCGTATTTCTGTTTGCCGATTGCTTTATCCTGTACCTGATGTCCTAAGTTCAACAAGGCATATAGATTTTGATATTCTGCAAATTCTTTTTTGAGTTCTTCGCTCGCCTCGACATCGCGCAGCAGGGATAGTCGCTCTTCCGTGGAAAGTTCCTCATAAAAGTATTTATGTATCCGTTCGTTCATATTTTCCGCTTTTGTTCTTAATAAACGGATCAGGAAACCAAAACCCCCAAGAGGATAAACGTTTTTTTTTAATTAGCGAGCAAAAATATTAATAAGGGGAGATAGTCTTTCAATTCGCTTTTAATTTTCTTATAGGCGATAGACATTTGGTTTTCAACGGTTTTAAGGGAAATATTCAATTCGACAGCTATCTCTTTCTGCTTTTTACCCTCTATCTTACTTTTGATAAAAATTTTCCGACATTTTTCTGGTAGAGAATCTATTACTTCGGTAATAATCCGTTCGATATCTTGCTCGGAGAGTAAGGACTGATCGAATAATTCCAGAGAGGCAAGTTTCATCCGCAAAGTAGCCTGATATTCTTCCTGCATCAGGTTGACAGCTTCCTTCACAACAATGCGGTGGCGTAAGAGGTCGATACTACGGTTCTTGATCGAAGTAAAGAGCAGGGCGACCAGGTTCACATCATATGCCAGTATTTCTTTTCTTTCCCATAGCTCGGTAAATACGTCTTGCACGACATTCTCGGCGTCTTCTTCCGACACGACATACTCCAATGCGAAATACTTCATCCGGGAAAACCAGGAGACATATATTTCTTCAAAATGGTCAGATAGTATTTTCTTTTCAGCCAGCATCTTTCTTCTGTGTAAATTAAATCACGGCTTCTCGATCTCCAAATAATACTTTTTTAATTATATATGAAGTGTGAGAACAGTAACTTATCTATCGGAAAGCTCTGGAAAACCGTAGAAGTAAATAAGCAACATACCCCCACACCATATTTACAAATACGATGCGGAATACGTTAACCCATCTTCTTCTATAAATTTACCAGATTTTATCCGAAAGAATCAGTTAAACAACGCAAATATATTAAAAGTTATTGGTTAGACAAACAAATCAAATTTTAAGCATAGGGGAAAAAAGATATTAATGATGACTTCTCGGTGTCTCAACAATCGAGTAGGAGGAAAATGAAGAAGTTTTCCTCCTACTTCATTTTCCGACCTCTCACACCACTGTACGTGCCGTTCAGCATATAGCGGTTCTTCAACCACGATGTAATTGGCTGTATAACCCAAGGATTGAGGGGTTACCGTTACTGCGACTGGACGCTTCCCGCTGTTAGGGTGCGTTAGAGACTTGTATCCGATAGAATATGGTCGTGCTGGGCAAACAAAAAGAGCGCCATACCAAAGTATGACACTCTTCTGTAAATAAACAATTTTAGGGAAAACTATCCAACCATACCAGCCAGGTCAGATGATAACGCCTGTTTCTTCTTAGTACAGAAACGTTCACACTGCATACAAATATCATATCCCAGTAAAGCACCGAGAATAAAATCCTCTTCCGGAGTAAGCAAATTCAAAGGCCGGGTAACCAGTAAACGGATGGCTTCAATACATTCGGGCCTGCCGAAATAGATATTGACGCTCCGCTCACCGGCATCCTGCTTCGCATAACAAATCTGCTGGCTTTCCAGACGATCGGTTGCAATCTTTTCATAAGATTTATTAATCGTGCACAAAACCATGCTTCGTACCCCTTTTTTATATTCGTAGATATGATTCAGAAAAACCTTTACCTCTCCGGGAATTTTATTATCTCTGGCCATTACCATGATGCTGACTGATAGTATCTTAATAATATACGTTTGAAATCAATTACTCCAATCCTTCTTTCTTCAAAGAGGCGATCCATGCATCGAGGCGGGATTCGGTCTGGTCGTCTTCATTCAGTTCATCCAGCGGAAGACCGACGAACTGCCCGTCGACAACAGCTGTCGAATCATCGTAGGAATAACCGTCTGTTGCCACATTTCCGATAAATGTGCATCCTGTACCTTGCAAATCAGTATAGATCGTTCCGATAGCGTCACAGAAAGTGTCGCTGAAAGAGGAAGAGTCGCCGCAACCGAAAATAGCCACGAGCTTACCGGATAAATCCAACTTTTTTATCTTAGCAAGGAAATCATACCAGTCATCCTGCAAATCGCCGGCTCCCCAGGTAGAGCTACCTAGAATTAACGCTTCATAATTACCCAGATCCGAAGGAGAAGCCTTCGCTACATCATACAGGTTAGAAGCATCCACACCTAATTTGGCTGCTATACGTTTTGCAATATCTTCTGTTGTCCCGGTTGAAGAACCGTAAAAAATACCAATTGTCTTCATCTGTTTTATAATTTAATTGATGAAGACAAAGGTCATATATCTCCGGTATAAAGACAATACCTAGAAATGTGTATTTTAAGGGGTTAAAATACCTACCTTGTTAGTCTGCCACACGACCGACCGACTTAATGTTCTTGATCTTTGAAAGCGTCACACACATTTTCTGGATATCTTCCACATCGTGTACTTTCATCTTGATCCTTCCTTCGAACACACCGTCTTTCGCTTCAATAAGCAGACGCATGATATTTACATTGAAATCATCGGCGATCGTCTTAGTGATCGTATTCAGAACGCCGATCGAATCGATACCTTTCACCTCCAAAGTAGCTTCGAAAGAAGCATTCTTATGGCTACTCCATTCCGTATTCAGGATACGTTCGCCAAAACTACTCTTCAACCGCATGGCGATCGGACAGGAACGTTTATGAACAACGACATTTCCGTCGTCGTTGATAAAGCCCAGCGCTTCATCACCCGGAATCGGCTTACAGCATTCTGCAATCACATAGTTACGTTCGAAAGCTTCTTCACGTAAAATATAAGGCTTCGACTTATCATATTTTACTTTCGGCTTTTCTTCCTGCGCTGTTTCCTCTTTCGACTTATTATTCTTAGAGCCGACACCCAGTGCCTGCTTTACATATTTGAATAAGACATTGTCTGTCTTCTCTTTCAATAATTTCTTTATGTTATCGGGTAAGGCTACATCTCCTTTTTCTACAGCATAATAAAACTCCTCACGTTTGGAGAAACCGAAATACATACAGAGCTTATCCAGATTGGAAGTACTCGGCTCCATTTCCGAACGCTTGAAGGCAACAATAACCTTTTCCTCTCCCAGCTTGGCGGCATCCTTACGGGCACGTTTTAGTACGGCATCGATCTTCGAACGGGCTTTTGCCGTCGTGACAAAATTAAGCCACTCTGCCTGCGGTTCCTGGGAACGGGAAGTCAATATCTCCACCTGGTCTCCACTGGCCAGCGGATGACTGAGAGGCACCAGACGATGATTTACTTTCGCCCCGATACATTTATTGCCGATATTGGTATGTAGTGCATAAGCAAAGTCAAGCGCTGTTGCACCTTGTGGCAACGTCTTGATATCTCCTTTCGGAGTAAATACGAATATCTCAGAAGTAAACAAGTTCAGTTTGATCGTATCCAGGAAGTCGAGTGCATTCGGGTCCGGACTTTCCAGGATCTCAGTAATTGTCTGAAGCCATTTGTCGAGTTCGGTATCTTCCTCCACACTGTGTTCTTTATATTTCCAGTGTGCGGCAAATCCCTTCTCGGCGATATCGTCCATACGGCGGCTGCGGATCTGTATTTCCACCCATTGTCCGTCGGGTCCCATGACCGTCAGATGAAGAGCCTGATATCCGTTCGCCTTCGGACGGCTCACCCAGTCGCGGATACGGTCGGGACGGATACGGTAAATATCCGTAATAGCCGAGTAGATATCCCAGCACATATTTTTTTCATCCACACCCGGCAGCGGGTCGAAAATGATACGGACGGCATACAGATCATAGATGTCCTCAAAAGTGATTCCTTTACTTTCCATCTTGTTCCAGATGGAATAGGCTGATTTCACACGGGCTTTCATTTCATAATTCAAGCCCATATCCTTCAACTTTTTATCGACTGGGATTGCAAAGTGCTCGAATAAAGTATTACGACTTTCTTCCGTAGACTTCAGTTTCTGTTCGATAAAATCATATTCCTGGGGATGTTCATATTTGAAACTCAGGTCTTCCAGTTCCGTTTTGATAGTAAAAAGACCCAGACGATGCGCTAAAGGAGCATAGAGATAAAGTGTTTCTCCGGCAATCTTGAATTGTTTGGCGGGAAGCATGGAACCCAAGGTTCGCATATTATGCAGACGGTCGGCTATTTTGATCAGGATCACACGGATATCGTCACTCATGGTAAGCAACAGCTTACGGAAGTTTTCCGCCTGGGCGGAGGCCTGTTCTCCAAAGATACCTCCGGAGATCTTAGTCAGTCCGTCTACGATCTGTGCGATCTTCGGACCGAACATATCGCTGATATCCTGTACGGTATACTCCGTATCTTCCACCACATCATGGAGCAATGCCGAACAAATAGAGGTGGACCCCAATCCCATCTCACGGCAAACAATCCGTGCAACAGCGATAGGGTGCATGATATAAGGTTCACCGGAACGACGTTTCACGCCTGCATGTGCCTGGTTGGCAAAGTTAAACGCTTTGGTAATGCGCTCCACTTTTCTCCGGTGGTTCGATTTCAGATAGTCGTCCAGCAACTCATTAAAACCGTCCTGGATCATCTTTTCATCCGCCAACATAGCCGGTGTCATTTCACCTGCATCCTTTGTGTCTTTTGTGTCTATCGCATCGCTCATGGTTACAACCTCTTCTTTTTATATCTAACGTCTGTAACCACAAATATACAAATATTCATGAAACATCAGCACGGAAGCCGGGAAAATAGCATGTTTTATCCCACAGGAATTTTCAGAACCTGACCGGGACGAATATTTGCATTCGATAATCCGTTCGCCTTTTGTATCAAAGCAGCGGATACACCTGGATACTTTTTAGAGATCGTATACAGTGAATCTCCCGATTTAACCTTATAAGAGATAAAGCCATTACTCTGTTTTTCAACAATTTCGGATGAAGAAGTCGTCTTCTGTGTCGTTTTAGACTTCGTTGCGGAAGCAAAAGCCACACCTCCGTTATCAACATACAAAGTCAGGCGGCGACCACTAGCCAAACGATTTGACTTCAATCCGTTCCACTGGCGCACTTCTTTCGGTGTCACGCCATAACGATCGGATATTGTATAAATATTTTCACCGGAAGCTACACGATGGGTTATCTTTTCACGATTAGATGATTTTCCGCTCTCGGTTCCATTCGGATTATAGGCCAGGCAATTCTCCAGCAAATCTTCCGCACGGTGAGTGTAAATCGTATCTTCTTTATCAATAAAAGCATATGTCTGGTTTACCGGCAACTTCAGTACGGATGGTTCTGTGTTTCCGGGAATGATATCGCGCTTATATTGCGGATTCAAGGCACGGACCTGCTCTATATCCATTTGCAACACTTCCGCCACCTGCTCCAGATGCAATGCTTTTGTAACCACAACCGTATCAGTAGCCAATGGCATACTTGTTTGCATCGGGCAAATATTATGATCGCAATAGTAGTTCATAATATAATTGGCTGCAATGAACAGGGGAACATACGACCGGGTTTCTTTGGGCAGATAAGGGAATATCTCCCAGAAATCAGTCTTACCTCCCGAACGGCGTATCGCTTTATTCACATTACCTGGGCCACAGTTATAAGAAGCCAGCACGAGATTCCAGTCACCGTAGATGGCATACATATCTTTAAAATAACGGCAGGCAGCATGAGTGGCTTTTACCGGATCGCGGCGATCGTCGACAAGGCTGTTGATCTCCAAACCGTAAATCTTACCTGTCGGAAGCATGAACTGCCATAAACCGCAGGCACCGACACGGGATAAAGCGACCGGATTCAAGGCACTTTCCACTACAGCCAGATATTTCAGTTCAATAGGTAAACCATGTTCATCCAGCACCTGCTCGATAATAGGAAAATAAAAATCCGCCATACCCAGCATATAGCGTACGAGGTTACGGCGGCGGTCGGCATATAAATCGATACAATCGCGTACTACCTTATTATAAGGTAAAGAAATAACACGCGGCAAACTTTCCAGACGTTCCCGGTAGACAGAGTCAGGGAACCACACATTTGCTTCATCGTCATGGCAGTATTCATCCCGTTTGGAGAAATATTGCACATGCCAGGAACGAAGCAGACTGTCGACATCTGCATCCAGACTTTCGGGTATCAAGCCCACATCGACCGACAGAGAATCGGCAGAGAGGTCCGAATACTGAGGTTCTTCATTTTCAGTTATTGTTTCCTGTGCATGGGCAACAGTAACGAAACAGCAGAAACAGAGTAATGATAATAAGTATTTCATGTGTTATTAGAATTTTATACTGCAATTCAGGCCATATATACGCTCGCTGAAGCTGGTCTTTGGCATAACCATCGGTTCCAGCCGCATACTCAGATCAGGCGATATGTCGAAGTCGAACAACTGGGCATCCACATAAGCATCGATCATACAGATGGCATAAACACCGGCTGTAATGATAATACTCAAGTCCCTGTAACGACGGAAATAATCTTTACGGCGTTTGATATTATCCTGCCACCGTGTGTCCGTAATGAATTTTTCGGGTTCATATCCGTTCTTCTTGGCTATGGATACCCACGATTCACTCCATTTCTTCGGATCATCCGGATTATTCTTCACATCATACATCAAATCAAAATAAGCCGACGAATAATCCTTATAGTTTTTATTATTCCAGGTAATCGCGTAGATACATCCCATAAAACCGCCATATACAATAGGAAGTTTCCAGTATGCCCTGTTATATATCTGCCCCAACCCCGGCAAAATAGCCGAAAAGATGACCGCCTTTGTCGGATTGGGTTTGAACGGTTTCATATCGACTTCCTTCACCTTGTTGACCTGGCTTGCCGAATCGGCAGACTGAAGTACAGCCTGCACAGTAGAGTCAGGTGGCGCAACAACCACCGTATCGGCGTCAAGTATAACTGCCTTACCTTGTGCTTTCGAATATAAAGAGATACCTGTCAGCACCATCAGTAAGCACAGTATCCTGCTTATTTTTAATTTCATCCTCACGAATATACCGTCAACTTATTTCAATTTATCCAACAGACCGATCAGTCTTTCCAATTCTTCTTCCGAGGTAAAAGGAATCGTGATACGTCCTTTCCCCTTCTCGTTGCATGCCAGTTGTACTTTTGTATTAAAGAACCGGGACAAATGATCTTTCAGCAGATTAAATTCTTCGGGAAGCATCTGCTTGCGTCCTGCTGCCTTCTCCTTCTTTTCCGGAGTTACAGCCTCCGCCCCGTTACGGACGATCTCTTCCACATTACGAACGGAAAGTCCTTCTGCCAGTATCTGTTCATACAATGCCAGCTGCACTTCCGGATCTTCTACCGGTAGCAGGGCACGTGCATGTCCCATATCTATCTTTTTGTCTTTCAACCCCATTTGTATCTCAGCCGGTAACTTCAGCAGGCGAAGGTAGTTGGCGATAGTCGCCCGCTTCTTTCCTACCCGTTCACTGAGTTTTTCCTGGGTCAGACCATAACTATCTATCAGCTTCTGATAGGCTAACGCAATTTCTATCGAGTTAAGGTCTTCACGCTGTATATTTTCGATCAGCGCCATCTCGACTACGTTCTCGTCGGCGGCTGTCTTGATATAGGCAGGAATCTGCTCCAGACCTGCCATCAGGGAGGCACGATAGCGGCGTTCACCGGAGATGATCATGTACTTCTCCGGTCCCATCTCTTTCAGGGTTATCGGCTGGATAACACCCAGGGAACGGATAGAAGTCGCCAGTTCTTCCAGTGCTTCTTCCTCAAATATAGAACGGGGTTGCTCCGGATTGGGTTGAATCTTGCTCAATTCTATCTCGCTGATAGAAGACGAACCACCTGTCTTCAGATCGTCCATCGTGATCAAAGCATCCAATCCACGGCCAAGTGCCGATCTTTTCATTACTGCCATAATTCTACTTATTTGTTTTTGTCTATCAGCTCCTGTGCCAACTGCATATGGTTAAGCGCTCCTTTCGATTCAGCATCGTAAAGTAATACCGGTTTACCGTAGCTGGAGGCTTCGCTCAGCTTCACATTACGCTGGATAACGGTTGTAAAAACGAGATCACGGAACGGACGTTTCACCTCTTCGTATATCTGGTTGGCCAGACGAAGGCGCGAATCGTACATCGTCAGCAGGAATCCCTCGATTTCCAAAGCCGGATTCAGCTTTGATTTAATAATCTTTATCGTATTCAACAGTTTACTGATACCTTCCAGTGCAAAATACTCGCATTGAACGGGGATCATGACCGAATCGGCTGCAGTAAGGGCATTTACTGTGATCAGCCCCAGAGAGGGAGAACAGTCAATCAGGATAAAATCGTACATATCCTTGAGGGGAACGAGAATCTGTTTCAGAATTTGTTCACGGTTCTCCATGTTCAGCATTTCAATCTCCGCACCAACAAGGTCGATATGTGACGGGATAATATCCAGTCCTTCTACCTCGGTAGGGATAATGGCTCCTTTGGCATCCTCACCATTCACCAGGCATTCATAGATAGACAACTCGACATTCCGAATATCCACACCCAGTCCGGAGGAGGCATTTGCCTGCGGGTCCGCATCAACAACAAGCACTTTCTTTTCGAGTGCAGCGAGGGATGCAGCCAGATTAATCGTGGTCGTTGTCTTACCAACTCCACCTTTCTGATTTGCTAAAGCGATAATCTTTCCCATACTTCGTCTATTAATTCAGCGGCAAAACTAAACATTAAAAACCTAACGAAATCAGGTTTAAGCAAAACAATGCTCGTTTTGTTGAAAAGTCGCCCTAACTGTTGATAACTTGCAAATATAAACAGAATATTTAATAACTTGTTCCAAATGAGGAATATGCATATACTTTTTTGGAAATGATAACGAAAGTTTAAAAAACACAAAGCCTCTCCGGCATCAACCGGAGAGGCTTGTTTTTTGTCTGCTTTCCTCCTTCGCAGGAGTACTCGACAGAAGAACTTTATTTCATTACTTAATATTCATCACTCTACTTGTTCGTCCGTCACGGGCTACTGAATGGTTCTCCCGAAGGAGAACCATTACGCAGAATGATTTATTTTGATTATAAATTTCTTATTTGATAACTGCTTTAACAGCACTTTCACCTTCAACAGCTACGAATACAATACCTGAAGGAACAGAGATTGTAGTTTCACTGGAAGTGATTACTGTGTTAGCAATGGTTTGACCAAGAACATTGCTGATAGCAACAGTCTTACCTTCAGCTCCCTTCACTACAACAGCACCAGGAATTACAGATACAGATACTTCGGTAGTTTTAACACCTTCGTTTTCTGTCGGAGTTTCGTCTGTCTGACCGAAGTGGAATACCTGAGACTGGTTGATTACTTCGTTGATAGAAGCTGAAATGTCTTCATGATCACCTGTCGGTGTAATCTGAGCCAATACAGGAATACCATTATGAACTTTCACCCAAGCACCTGCGAATGAACCGATAGCAGAACCCTGACCATTAGATTCCAGAAGGAAGCCTTCACTTGCATCAGCAGTTTCATCAGCCTGGTCATTGATCTTTCTCAGAGAGAATGCATAGTTCTTATGAGCACCGTCAAGTACATTTGCCAAAGAATTAGCACGAAGCAAATCGAAATCAATTACTTTTGTTCCTGTTTCCGAATTATTAACGATAGTTGTAACATCTGCTAAAGTCTTACCGTTCTTCAGGATATAAAGAGTTTCAGCAGTAATATTACCGTTAGCATCAGTTGTCACCTGATGAACACCTTCTACAAATCCTAAGCGAGTGTAATTTTCGAACTTGAATTTATCAGCATCAGTCATTACATTATTATTAGGCTGAACAGAATCAGTATAATTAACTAAGAAACGACCTGCCAGGTAACCATTGTAAGCTACATAATGATTGTCATCAGCTGCTTTTGCTTCAGCTTCAGTTTCCCAATAACCATGAGTTTTACTTCCGCACAAGAATCCGTCAGGAATAGAATCAACATCAACAGCAAACAAATACTGAGGCATAAATTTATTAGAAGACAGAACTTTGTCAACATACATAGCAGCTGCGTCAGTTGAAACGCCCTTACTTTCAATACCCAGGAAGTTAACATCGGCGATCGGCTGAGAAGCGCTCACATTCTTACTGTCACCGCTATCTTCAAACAGATATTCATTTGCATTACCGCTCTTTCTGTAGATCTTCACTACATTGTTCATCGGCATGTCATAATCAGCAGTCATATCGATATACTGCGGACGTATCTTATGCTGGAAATAGAATGCAGAAGCACGATCTTCAGGATTGTCGTTCAGGCTTGAGAAACGTAATGTACCCAGACCATCTACAACATTAGCCTTATTCCAACCATTAGAAGTTTCTAATACACCATTGGTATTCTGAATGTCTACCAATACATAACAAGTATCAGTTACTGCATTGTTAGCATCAGAACGAACCTGATCTGCTTTCAGATAGAAGTAAGCCCATTTAGCGTTTACACCATCGATATCAGCTTTCTTAACTGCTTCGTAATAATAGTTGTTATCCTGTGCATTCTTAACCAATGCAATATACTTCTTATCGTTGTCTAATAAATTAGCATCTTTCAGTTTCAGAACATAAGCTGTTCTTTCCAAATCCTGATAACCAGTCAACGAATAACCAAAATTGTTTACAATAGCACCACCATTGTTAGGCAATGTTGCTTCAGCGATTTCGTAGATTGTAGGATCTGTAGCTTCTTCAGCTTTAGAAATCTTACCTACTTCACTCTGCAAATACAGATTATCGTTATTGAAATGATAATACTTGATAGTATAGTTGTTTTCAATACCATTGCTTAGTTCGTCAACAGTGAACTTCTTGTATCCGTGGTAAGCTGTTTTAGCGATCGGAGAAGTTACTGCAGTAAAGATGATAGAATCCTGAACACCCAGATACTGGTTATTAAACATTCCCTTGTTATCATTTCCACCTACATAAGTACGGTCGATAAAGCGGTAGATTGTTTGACCAGCAGCAGTAGTACCCATATTATATAACTGACCTTCAAATACCTGATCAGCATATTCACGATTGTGAATCTTAACACGACGTGCTACGCTTGAAGCATCGTTGCAATCCAACTGTTCAACAACCCACTGTGTAGCAGGCATCAAAGAGAAGTCCTGATCCATAGCCTGGTTGTCATACATCATGTTACCTTCCATGTTCTCAACGATATACATACCGTTAGCACGTTCTACAGAAGATTTAGTTGTATACAGATTGATGAAATACAAGCCATCAGCAACTGTACCACGAGTCAGATAATCGAACGGACGTACAACAGATGTCTTTACCTTAAATTCATCACGGTTGTCTCTGGCAACTGTCAGCACCGGATTCGTTTGACCCGGGATTGTAGCAGCAGTTAAAGAAACAGTATTAGAACCTGTAGCAGCATATGTTTTAGTATTAGTAAACGTATTTGCTACAGTATAATCGTTTTCGAAATATTGTGTACAAGCTTTTGAAGCTTTCCAATCCGTATGAGCATTGAACTCAGCATCTTCCTGTACAGCAGCATTCAACGGTTCAATCAGCAAGCTGTCGTTTGTCGGGAAATAAGTCGCTTTGAAGTAGTAACGAGCCTTCATATAATCATTATCTGCAGCAACCGGAGTCTTTACGGCAAACTTAACAGAAGGAGAAACCGAAGGAGCATAGTTATCTTCCTGGTAACGAGCTGTATCTGCCAACAGATAACCATTTCCAAGCTTGAAGTTCAAATTAAATTTCTTATCGATACCCATCGCTGTCGGCAAGCTTAAAGCATTTTCTTCAGCAACGAATGATCCAGTGAAAGGGGTTGTTCCTTCCAAAGTATTCGGATTAATCAAAAATTCGAAGTTAGTTGCATGGAAATCAGCATCCATACGAGCATTCAAATCGTCAGCAGTCATGATGATCGGATTAGCAACTACCGGCTTAAGATTTACTGCAATAGTAGGAATGTTACCCACTGACGGACCTGCTACATTTGAATCGTAAACAGCAGAAGTCAACAGTACACCTGCCTTACTCATACCATTAGTCGCCAAATCGCCTGTTACAGTAGCATCATCAGCAACTACCAAACACATCACCTGATTGTTTGCCTGATTGTGAAGATAAGAGAATACAGGAGAATAATCAAAAGGATTTACATTGCTATTTACTGTATACCATGACCAGTTGTCAGTACAACCATTCATTTCTACAGCAGCTGTTGCTTTAGCATTTGCAGCTGTACCAACAGTTTTTGCAGCACGATCATGATCAAACGTCAAAGCGAAACCGGTTTCTTTATTTACATAAGTAAACTTACCACCGCTTACACCGTCTTGTTTGTCATACTTGATTGTCCACAAAGAAGCATTCAGAGGAGCTTTACTCGATTTAACTGCTTTCAGATAGATCTTACCTGTTTCGTAATTTCTTTCCTGAATCAATACATAAGGGTCTGTACCATCATCCTGAATATTGTCACCGGCAGTTACCTGTAATTGATAAAGAAGATTGTCTTGGATATGGTAAACATCCTGCGACCAAGCAGCCCCATTGAATGTTGCACCACCAGTCAAAGCAGATAGACCAGCATTACCTGTAGATGTTTTGGATACGGAAGTTGTTGCAAATGTACGATAAGCATCTTGTACTGTTGCATTTGCCGAAAACAACGTTCCCAAAGCCAAGCATCCTACCAGAGTAGAAAACTTTTTGTTCATAATTCTAAAATTTAATATTAATACTAAAGTGTAATAAGTTCTTATTCAACACGATCGCTATCAAAAAACACTTCTTGTCCTATGACTAAATTAATCGATCGTTTTTTCTCGTCAACAAAAGTAAGCATTTGTTTGATTTCGGCAATTCTTTTTTGATTATTTTTTTCAACCTTATGTTCTTTCTTATCAATTGAATAGCATCGTTTGTATGAATCTCCCGTTTTAAGGGACGAACCCTCCAAGTCATGACGAGAAAAAACGATCGTTTTAGCTAGTCATACATTTCACTTTATTTAAGCTATAATTTACTCACTCAATTAAAGAACAATATCGATCAAATATATTAATGTACGTGCGTACATTAATATAAATAAACTGTATATCCCTGGATTTCAACCACCTCCGCCACCAGAAGCTCCTACTTTTATTTTATACTTCCTTCAAAAACATCCAATTATAATCAAAAGATAACGCAAATCAGTAGCATCTTTTTTCAAGCAACAGCATTATAACTTATTAATCAACCCATTAATGACAAAACCAACTATATAAAACAACTTCATCAAGTTATTTTTCCATAATTGTCTACACAGGGAAATCTGTTTCAACAACATCCAATACACCAAGAAATTTCTCTAAGAGAAATAATCCATCAAAACCAAGAATTTAATATATTTTTCCTATGTTATATATATGTAAGGCATACCTTACTCAAAAGTAAGGTATAGTATTCTAATATGTAATATATAGCTTACTTTTTAGAAAGGAATATATTACAGATATAATATATTAGAGTTAATTGTTTAGATTAGCAAAGCTCTCCCCTTGAGTCTCCGAAAGGAGAACTTACTCCTCCCATAAGTCAAACAAGAGAAGATAAACGGCCCCCTACATAATTCCTGAAACAACCAGACTTCTCTGCATGAAAAGACATAAAAGACAAACAACCCGGAAGAACGTTAAGAAAAAATTAAAAGCATCCTCCGTCAAAAGATTATCGTTACATTTGTAGTGGTATTACAAAAATAAGTTGCAATGAACGATAGACCGCTTATCCTGATTACAAATGACGATGGCGTAGATGCCAAAGGTATCAAAGAGTTGACAGAATGCCTAAGAGACCTGGGAGATCTGGTTGTATTTGCTCCTGACGGCCCACGTTCGGGTATGAGTAGTGCGATTACATCTGAGAATCCGATCAAATACAGTCTGGTGAAAAAAGAAAAAGGACTGACAATATATAAATGTACGGGAACACCGGTGGATTGTGTAAAACTGTCCATTAATGAAGTACTCGACCGCAAACCGGATCTGCTTGTTTCCGGTATTAATCACGGAGGAAATATGGCAATAGCCGTTCTTTATTCAGGAACCATGGGGGCTGCCGCCGAAGGCTGTGTATTCGGTGTACCTTCGATGGGTGTCTCACTGCTCGACCATCATCCGGATGCAGATTTCACAGAATGCTGTCGCTTGGGACGTATGGTAGCCCGCCGTGTACTAAAAGAAGGATTGCCTGCCGGGACTTATCTGAATCTGAATGTGCCGAAAGTAGAGACAGTAAAAGGTATGAAGATATGCCGTCAGGCTGTCGGAAAGTGGGTTAAGGAGTATAAGCGTTCGGAGGACGGAGCAGGCAAACCGGTATTTTGGTTGACAGGTTCTTTTGAGAATGCCAAACCGATCCATTCAGATAACGATATGCTGGCACTCGATAGCGGATATGCTTCGCTGGTTCCCTGTAAACTCGATGTAACAGATTACGAGTGGATGGATAAATGTAAGGAATGGGAAGTAAAATAAATTACTCTTTATGAAATATTTTCTGATAGCAGGTGAAGCTTCGGGCGATTTACATGCGTCGAACCTGATGGCGGCATTAAAAGAAAAAGATCCGGAGGCAGACTTCCGTTTCTTCGGAGGAGATTTGATGCAGGCTGTAGGGGGCACCTTGGTGAAACATTACAGGGAAATGGCCTTTATGGGTTTTATCCCGGTACTGCTCAATCTGCGTACGATCCTGAATAATATGAAGACCTGCCAGGAAGATATCCGACAATACCGGCCGGACGTGGTAATCCTGATCGATTATCCCGGTTTCAATCTGAAAATAGCCAAATTCGTAAAGACCGTACTTCATTTACCCGTCTACTATTATATCTCACCCAAAATATGGGCATGGAAACAATATCGCATCAAGGATTTCCGCCGTTATGTAGACCGGATGTTCTGCATTCTGCCTTTTGAAACTGAGTTTTTCCGCAAGCTCGATTACTCAGTCGATTACGTAGGAAATCCTTCTGTCGACTCGGTTGCCCAATATAAAGAAAAACAAGCCAGCCGTCCCGATACATTTATGGCTGATGAAGGGCTGCCGGATAAACCTATCCTGGCCCTCCTGGCCGGAAGCCGTCGGCAGGAAATCAAAGATAATCTTCCAACCATGCTGGAGGTCGCAGCCGCCTATCCCGACTATCAGCCGGTTATAGCCGGAGCTCCCGGACTGGAACCGGAATATTACAAACAATATATAGGAAACCATCCTGCCAAAATCGTCTTCGGCAAGACATACGACCTGTTGCAACACAGCCGGGCCGCCCTGGTTACTTCGGGTACGGCAACGCTTGAAACATCGCTCTTCCGCGTTCCGCAGGTAGTCTGTTATTATGTCGTGGCCGGACCGTTGGCCAGTTTTATCTTCCGCAATTTCTTCCATACCAAATATATCTCGTTGGTGAACCTGATTGCCGGACGCGAAGTCGTACAGGAATTGTTCGGCGCCCGATTCTCTTATCAGCAGATACACGATGAGCTAGGCAAAATACTTCACGATGCCGCCTATCGCCAACAAATGCTCGAGGGTTACGACGAGATCATCCAGCTACTCGGAAAACCAGGGGCTTCACAACGTACCGCCGAACTTATTTATCAGTCACTAAGGCATTAACATCTTTTATCATCTTCTTTTGCAGCATTTTCCGTTTTTTCTCCATCTACATTTATAGAATGGGAAATAAGCAATTTTTAGTGATATGAATGTGATGAAGACGTTGAGAACTTTTATACTGGTCCTGGGGACTATTTTAGCTACCTCTACCATGTATTCTTGTTTGGATGATGACGGATATTCGCCTGATAAATATAGTTTTGGAATAGCGACGATCAAGCCGCTAGGTAATAACAACTATTACTTGCAATGGGATGATTCCACTACTTTATGGCCGGCTTCCGGCGTTACTCCTGATTTCGGAGTAGACAAAGAAAGACGTGCATTTATAAACTTTACCTTATTAGGCGATTCTATCAGTAGTGGCATTCCAGGATACGATTATATAATCCGTGTCAATAAAATAGATAGCGTATTGACTAAATCGATCGTTGCCGATCTGGGTGAAAAGAATGATGAATATTATGGCAATGATCCCATATGGATGAAGTCTGTATGGATTGAGGACGGTTACATCAATTTCCAGTTCGAATCTTATTTCGACGGACATACCAAACATTTCCTCAACCTGGTGAAGATGAACAATACGGGTACTTATGAACTGGAGTTCCGTCATAATGCATACGATAACCTGTCAGGCGGACAGGGATGGGGGTTGGCCTCATTCAGACTGAACAGCCTGCCGGATACAAATGGTGAGATAGTGACGATGAAGATCAAATACAAATCGTATGAAGGTGACAAGACGTTTGAACTCAACTATAAATCTGGCTCCCCCGCCGGTAAAGCACCGATGATGGGAGAAGAGAATTTTCATTCGACAAATTAAACCTTCCCACATAACTTTTATTTTTATCATTTAGTTCAGGGAGAGAGGCATCGTGATGATGCCTTTCTTTTTTTTGTATAAATTCGTAGCGCAGATGCAACGGTCGGCCGCTTGCTCTCGTTTATATAAACAAATGAACGAAACAACAGTACAACTGATAGAGGGTTGCCGCAAAGGGAAACGAAATGCGCAACTGGCCTTGTACAAACAATTCGCCCGGCGATTGTACATAGCTTGCCTGCGTATTGTCGGTAACAGCGGTGAAGCGGAAGAAGCCATGCAGGACGCATTCCTGAAAATCTTCACCCGCATCGACCAATATAAAGACGATCAGTGTTTCGAAGCCTGGATCCACCGGATAGCCGTTCATACGGCCATCGACTATGTTCGCCGCCAAAGCCCGGAATGGGAAGAGTTATCCGACAACTATGCCGCACCGGAGTCAGACGGACCCGACGAGGAAGAAATACAATATTCCGTGAAACAGGTCAAAGAAGCGACCAATAAACTGCCGACCGGTTACCGCGTGATTCTCTCACTCTACCTCTTTGAGGGATATGATATGGAAGAGATTGCCTCTATCCTGCACATTCAGCCGCCAAGCGTACGCAGCCAGTATCTGCGGGCGAAGCGCAAATTGTTAGATATTATAGCAGCTAATTGACATGGACAAATTAAAGAAATTCATAGACACCAACAGAGAAGCTTTTGAAGATGACCTTCTGCCGGAAGGTCACTTCGATCGCTTCGAAAAGAAACTGCCGCCTGCACGCAGGAAACATTTCAAGCTATACAGCTTATGCGCTTTTGCTGCAGCAGCATCCATTGCTCTGCTCCTCTTGTTACGGATGCCGGGCGGGACGCCTGTTCCGACGAACAATCAGAAAGCATCCATACAGAAACAGTGTAGTGAGCAAAAGGAATTCAACGAGCTGCAGATGTATTACAAGATGCAGATCAATGACATCATGGCACAAATGGAGACCTTATACAAACAGGACAAAACTACGGGAAGTGCAGATCTGTTGCAAGAAAGCAAAAGAATACTGAAAGACAATTACATGTTTGAAAAGACGATCCTTCCGACACTCCCCTGTTCCAACGACGGCTTGTTTGCTATGAACCAGCATTACAGTGCCAGTGTGGAAAGCCTGAACATCATGCTGAAGCAGATGGAACGGGTTACAAATGAAAACGAGAATGACAACAAATAAAAAATATATATCATGAATACAAAACAAACAAGAAGCCGTTCATTATTACTTCTGGCTGTATTACTTATTGCAAGTACAGCTCTCGGTTGGGCCGCAAAACCCGAAAGTATTAAAAAGAAAGAGATCAGCCGTTCATTCAACGTAAGTCTGAGCGACCTGTTACAGACAGATAATCGTTACGGTAATACCACAATCACCCATTGGAACAAGAACGAGGTTTCAATTCGCGTCGAGATTGAGGCGAAAGCGGAAAGTGCAGAAGCCGCACAAGCTACGATCGATCGTGTACAGATCGATATAAAGAAAACCGGAAGTATTGTTTCTGCCGTTACCTCACTCAAACAGCAGAACTGGAATGGAAACAGGAACGAACGTTTCACGATCAACTATTTCATCAGCATACCGTCCAAACTGGCGATCAACCTGACACAGAAATACGGAAATATCAATCTCCCGGATAAAAACGAAGGAAAGAGCACCATACAGGTAAAATACGGAAACCTGAATGCCGGAAGTTTCACAGAGCCTCTTAACCTGGAAGCGAAATACGGGAATGTGGATATTAATAATGTAACAAAGGCTAATCTGGATCTGGGTTACTGTGGCAAAGTTTCAGTCGGTAATGCGGATCTGCTGAATGCCGATAATAAGTATTCCAATATGGAAGTCAAAGAATGTACACAGATCAATCTGGAAAATAAATATGGGAATGTAAAGATACAAGGACTTGACAAAGGTAGTCTGGAGATCAAATACAGTGAGGCGACAATCGGCTCCGTTAAGGAATCACTGGATATCAGCGAACTAGCCTACAGTACATTGAACATAAAAGAACTTTCTGCAAATTTCAAGAGTCTGAATGTTGAGGCTCGTTACGGTAACCTGAATGTGAATATTTCGTCGAATGCATCTTTCAAGGTGGCTGCCGAAAGCATGAAATATGGCAACCAGGATGTCAAAGGCTTCAATGTCACGAAAACTTCAACAGAGGACAAGACAAACCATTATTATGAGATTAATGGTGGAAACAAAGGACGAATTTATTTCGACGGGAATAATTATAGCAATATACGGGTGAAAGCGTTATAAAGGAAAAATGTGAAACATTTTTCAGTTGACAAGTGACAGTTGACAGTTGACAATTAGGCTTCGCACTCAGTAAATAAATCGACTGAAAGAGGAAATAACTGTCAACTGTCACTTGTCAACTGTCAACTGTCATCTACCAAAATACCGCAATGCCAATATTTTATCCAATGCCGAATAAAATATCAACGATCCGGCAATCGCTGCCACCGTTAGAATATACGGTAACTTCTCTTTTAGGCCGCTCAGTATATGGCTAACGTTTCCTGCGGGAAGCTGACCGATAAGCATCAATAATCCGGCAAATGCCACCAGATATACAATAATTATACCAACAATCATAAAAGGCGGCATTCCGGATTCCAACTTTACCTTTTTCACTTCCGGTACTTTCAATGGTTCCTCCTGCATGATCAGATCCATAATCTTCATACTCAACTCTGGAGACGGCTCGACCATACTCTCTTTCAGGATCTTTTTGGTCAACCGATTTATATCTTTATCCGATGTATTCATAACACATTCGCTGTTTCGTTCTGCATCATTAACTGTAATGTTTCGTAGAAGTGTTTACGTCCCCGAAACAATTTTATTTTAATATTGGAAGGAGTCATTTCCGTGATCTGAGCGATATCGGCAATGGAACACTCTTCCAGATAAAAGAGATTAAGCACCAGGCTCTCGTCAGCCGGTAACTTTTTCAGTACGCGGGTAATTATTTCTTTCCGGTCTTCCCGTTCCAGGATAGCAGTTGCACTATCCACTTCACTCGTTGTCAGATCGGTTGCAATAGCATCATCATAACTTTCAAAAACAGACTGTTTCCTTTGCGCCGTTATCGCTGTATTGTAAACAATCTTATAGAACCAGGTAGAGAACTTACTGCCAAACTGGAAAGACGGAAGCGCACGATACATCTTCACAAAAGCGTCCTGCACGACTTCTTCTGCCTCCTCACGATTCTCCAATATGCGGAAAGCAATCGTAAAAGCCATCTGCTGGTACTTCGTGACGAAGCAGGAGAAACTCTTGGTATCTCCTGCCAGAATACTTTTTATCCACTTCTGTTCGTCCATCAATCCTGTTTTATTGCTCTTTCTCCTTCTCCATCATTTTGAGAACGATAAAGAAATAGATTAAATAAGCGATACCTCCGCCCAGAACTGTAAAGATAACAACCGGAAAACCAGTCCAGTCACTTGGCATCGTAGCGTCCAGGTAAACTCCAGACATGGCCCCCAACGCCAGCCCGATCATCAGTAATCCATTACGTAAAGCATTGAATTTATTCGTCTTCTTTTCCGGTTCCTCCAAAACAATACCCTTTTCGATCATTGCCATACGCTCCTCATGTTTTGTCCGGGTAGTCCTTACGACCAATACAATAAGCAATAATACGGGCAAACCAACTGCACAAATAATCGCAGTCAAAGCTATTAACATCTCTCCACCATCCATAATTTCAATATTTAAAATGTTTCTAATTGTTTTGTTTACAGATAAGACTAACACTTCGGCGGGAAGGTTACAGGAATATGAAACTTTTTTTCAAAAAAATACCCGGAAATCGGACAAACCGCCGATTCCGGGTATTACTATTAATTATGCGCAAATCGATTAAATTAATCCAATACTTTAATCTTGATGTTACGATACCAAACGTCGTCGCCATGATCCTGCAGACCGATGAAACCTTCTTTGTTAGGTCCACCACAGTTCAACAGCAGTTCGTAAGCCAACGGCCATTTATCTTTGCTGAACTTACTTGCATCCAGCATTTCTTTCCACTGCTGAGTCCACAAATGATATTCAACAACCGGTTCGTCGTTCTGATAATGAACAACTGTACCTTTGTAACACATAATCTTTGACTTATTCCATTCGCCGAACGGTTTAGAGTTCTGCGGTTTAGCCGGAATCATGTCATACAGGGAAGCAGACATACGGTTACCATCCTTACCTAATTTAGCATCCGGGTGGTTTGCATTGTCCAATATCTGATATTCAGGAGAAGAGATGTAAGAAGGTTGTCCTTCTACTTCCTGAATCAGGATAAACACACCAGAGTTGGCACCTTTAGCCACTTTCCATTCCCATTCCAATTCGAAGTTTTTGAACTTATGAGCAAAAACCAGGTCACCACCGTCTTTAGCACCAGCTTCACCGGCTCCGGAACCTTTGATATGGATTGCGCCATCATTCACTTCCCATGCATTAGGAACATCTGTACGATCATAACCTCTCCAGCCATTCAGTGTCTTACCGTCAAACATAGTAATCCAACCATCGGCATCTTTCGGGAATGTAGACAGGTCTACTGTCGGTAAATCCAATAATTTGTATTCAGGCACGGCTGCTTCTGTTTTTGTTTCGACTGTTGCATCCGCAGCAGCTTCTTCTGTTTTCTTTCCGCCGCCACAAGAGGTGAAATAACACATCATCAGCGCGGCACTGGCAAATAATACTGACTTCTTCATTTTTTATGTAGTTTAAAACTGTTATCTAGGCATATCAGGCAATTTCCATCCATCGCGATAGTTATGCTTGATCAGTTCTGCTGCAAACTGTTTTGCATTAACAGGATCTGTCCAGTCTTTTGCAAATGAAGGATGACCATCCTTGATAGTGAAACCATCTTTGATACAAGTCTTTATCATCTCATTATCACCAATGTTCGTGAATTGCATATTATTGCCATCCCATTTCAATGTTCTGTTCAGACTCTGTAAACGAACAGCCAATACGCCCATCACGATCATTTCGTTGAACGGACCGGCTTCCGAGAAATTAGACTTTGTTTGTACACGGCTGGATGGATTTTCTTTACAAGCACGTACCCAGTCCATTTCATGTCCGTTTACACGACGACATACTTTAGGAGCATTAGGAACGCGACCTGACAACAAGAACGGCTGCTGTCCGTAGCAACCACAAATCAATGTATCTTTCGTACCGTGGAAAATAGTCAGACCGCCACCAGGACCCATTAATTCTTTTCCTTCCGGGAAACCTTCCGGACGGTTCGGCATCATACCACCGTCATACCAATGAATTTCAACTTCCGGCAGAGCCAATTTCGGCATATTTTCACGAGCAGGGAAAATAAATTTCACATGCTGTGCATTAGGAGCACAATCGCGGAGCAACAGAGTAGAAGATGCTTCAACGCTTGTTGGATATCCTAATTTCAAAGCCTTAAACGGAGTGTGCATAATATGACAAGCCATATCGCCCAAGGCACCTGTACCATAAGCCCACCATCCGCGCCAGTTCCAAGGATGATAAATGTTATTGAAAGGTTTCAATTCTGCAGGACCGGTAAACAGATCCCAGTTCAATGTAGAAGGAATCTTATCTGCTTTATCCGGAGTATTCAAACCTTGCGGCCAGATAGGACGGTCAGTTGCACATTCTACCTTTGTGATATCACCGATTTCGCCATTCCAAATCCATTCGCAAACCAAATCAGTATCTTCAGAAGAAGAACCTTGGTTACCCATCTGAGTTGCCACATTTGTAGAAGCAGCCAGCTTAGTTAACAAACGAGATTCGTACACAGAGTGTGTCAACGGTTTCTGACAATAAACATGCTTGCCCAATGTCATCGCATCTCCTGTAATCATAGCGTGTGTATGGTCGGCTGTAGCAATAATGACGGCATCGATAGATTTACCCATCTCATCGTACATCTTACGATAGTCCCAATATTTTTTTGCATTCGGATGTTCCCCAAATACGCCTTTCGCATATTTCCAATCCACGTCACAAAGCGCAACGATGTTTTCAGTTCCTTTTACATTATTAATATTGGCATGGCCCATACCACCGATACCGACAGCGGCAATATTCAATTTATCTGTAGGAGCCACATATCCATGACTTTTTCCTAAAACAGAACCCGGTACAATGGTCAATGCAGCTGCAGCAGCTGCTCCTCTTTGAAGAAATGATCTTCTAGTGATGTTTGACATAGTAATAACTTTTTATAGATTAGCACTTAATAATAATATTCTAATTCAAAATTCACAGCTTAAAAACACAAACTGACGCAAATATAGCCAATGCGAAAATAACAACAAGCCTGAACCTCCGGCTTTCTTTTTTAAAATAGTTTTTTTTAACAGACCTTATAGACAATGTCTATTTTTTCATAAATATTATCTATGAAACTAGGTGTATGAAAAGTCGTTGTTTCTTTTATATTTGTCTAACACAAAACATATTCACCTGATTTCTGTTATATAAATGAAGAGATGAACATGAAAAAGAAACCAATACTTGTTCGAATATACCAATTTTACCTAGAAGGTTTTCGTGAGATGAAGCTAGGTAAAACCCTATGGCTGATTATATTGGTCAAACTCTTCATTATGTTTTTTATATTAAAACTGTTTTTCTTTCCTAATTACCTGGGACAGTTTGACAGCAATTCCGAGAAAGAAGAACACGTATCGGGTGAATTGATCAATCGAGCAATTACTCCTTAATTAATATAGTTATGATCGAAAGCATTGACACTTCTTTGATTGACTGGTCTAGGGCGCAGTTCGCTCTTACGGCCATGTATCACTGGCTTTTTGTACCCCTGACTTTAGGGCTTGGTGTGATCCAGGCTATCCTGGAAACCATTTATTACAAAACAGGTGACGAATTCTGGAAAAAGACAGCGCAGTTCTGGATGAAGCTGTTTGGTATTAACTTCGCGATCGGTGTTGCCACCGGTCTGATTCTCGAATTTGAATTCGGAACGAACTGGTCGAACTACAGCTGGTTCGTCGGAGATATTTTCGGAGCGCCACTAGCCATCGAAGGTATCCTTGCTTTCTTCATGGAAGCTACATTCATTGCCGTAATGTTCTTTGGCTGGGACAAGGTGAGCAAACGTTTCCACCTGGCTTCCACCTGGCTAACTATTATCGGTGCGACTTTATCAGCCTTATGGATTCTGATCGCCAACGCATGGATGCAGCATCCGGCAGGCATGCATTTCAACCCGGATACGGTCCGCAATGAAATGTTCGACTTCTGGGCGGTAGCTCTGTCGCCGGTTGCCATCAATAAATTCTTCCATACTGTATTATCCGGCTGGATCGTGGGGGCCTTGTTCGTTATCGGCATCAGCAGCTGGTACCTATTGAAGAAACGGAACACACGCTTTGCCCTGGAGAGCATTAAAATCAGCGCCATATTCGGTCTGGTCGCATCTATCCTGATCGTTTGGACGGGTGACGGTTCTGCTTACCAGGTAGCACAGAAACAGCCGATGAAACTGGCGGCTATGGAAGGTCTCTATGAAGGAGGAAACAAAGTCGGACTGGTCGGCATAGGTGTGCTGAATCCGGACAAAACCAGTTATAAAGACAATGCCGATCCTTTTATTTTCGATATAAAAATACCGGGAATGTTATCTTTCCTGGCAGAACGCGACCTGAACGGCTACGTTCCGGGCATCAACAACCTGATCGAAGGAGGTTACACAACGAAAGAAGGCACCCCTGCCCTCTCTGCTGCCGAAAAGATCGAGAAAGGCCAACAGGCTATCCAGGCATTGGCCAATTACCGCCAGGCAAAGAAAGATAAAGACGAAACAGCCGCCAAGCAATACCGGGCTACGCTGGAAGAAAACTTCCCCTATTTCGGTTACGGCTATATCAAAGATCCGGGCGACCTGGTTCCTCATGTCGGCATGACATTCTATTCGTTCCGCATCATGGTTATTCTAGGGGGATATTTCATCCTGCTCTTTATCATTGCCTTGGTATGGAATAAGAAAGATAAATTCCAGGATGCACGCTGGCTACAAAAAGTATGCCTGTGGTCTATCCCGCTGGGATATATCGCCGGACAGGCCGGATGGATTGTAGCCGAGGTGGGACGTCAACCTTGGGCGATACAGGATATCCTTCCGACAAGTGCTTCTATTTCCAAACTCGCCACATCGTCCGTGCAGACCACTTTCTTCCTGTTCCTGATCCTCTTCACGATCCTGTTGATCGCAGAGATAGGTATTATGGTGAAAGCCATCAAGAAAGGTCCCGCCGTATCTACTAACAATGAAAACTAAAAATATACACCATGGATAGTACATATATATTATTACAACATTACTGGTGGTTCCTTGTATCCCTGCTGGGAGCACTGTTAGTATTCCTGCTCTTTGTCCAGGGAGGTCAGTCGTTACTCTTCTCGATCGGAAAGACTGAGTTGGAACAAAAGATGTTAATAAACTCCACCGGGCGTAAATGGGAGTTTACCTTTACGACACTGGTGACTTTCGGTGGTGCGTTCTTTGCATCATTTCCCCTGTTCTATTCGACCAGCTTCGGTGGGGCATACTGGGTATGGATGCTCATCCTGCTTTGCTTCGTTATCCAGGCCGTATCCTACGAATATCAGGCAAAGAAAGGTAATTTGTTAGGCAAAAAGACATATCAGGTATTCCTGATCATAAACGGCGTACTCGGCCCGATCTTACTGGGTACGGCAGTTGCCACCTTCTTCAATGGAGCCGAATTTTCGGTGAACAAAGGACAGATGACGGATATAGCCATGCCGGTTATTTCAACCTGGAACAATTCATTGCATGGGCTGGAAGCTGCCTTTGTATTCTGGAACGTATGTCTCGGACTGGCGGTATTCTTCCTGGCACGTGTACAGGCACTCCTCTATTTTATCAACAACATCGACAATAAGGATATAGTCAGTCGCTGCCGGAAACGGTTGATCCCGGAAACAGCTTTATTCCTGGTGTTCTTCCTGGTATTCCTCATACGTTTAATGCTGGTAAGCGGATTTGCCGTAAATCCGGAAACACAGGAAGTATTCATGCAGCCTTATAAATATTTCATCAATCTGATAGAAATGCCTGCCGTGCTGGCTGTACTGCTTGCCGGTGTGGTACTCGTTCTGTATGGAATCATCAAAACGATCGTGTCGCAAACATGGCGAAAAGGGATTTGGTTTGCCGGAACAGGAACTGTTCTCACCGTATTGGCATTATTGCTCTGTGCCGGATGGAACAACACGGCTTACTATCCGTCACTGACCGACCTGCAAAGTTCATTGACCATACAGAACAGTTGTTCCAGTCCATTTACTTTGAAAGTGATGAGTTACGTATCCATCCTGGTACCTTTCGTCCTTGCCTACATATTCTATGCATGGCGGGCACTTGATCTTCATAAGATCGATGCGGAAGAAATGGAAGAGAAAGACAGTCACACTTATTAATGTACGGGGCGGTCAAAAAAAACCGCCCTTGCGAGATACATACCCTATAAAACAAAGGAAACGGCGAAGCTCACGCTTGGCCGTTTCTACATTTAACCGTTTTAAACAAAAAGAAAAAGTTAGTTAAGGCTTAGAATAAAATATCTTAAGTCTTTTTTACTTACTAAACATTGCTTCCCGAAGGACAGCAAACAAATATATGTAATCCGGGCCATCTTCGGAACAATCGGACCGCTTTTTTTGTTATTTTTCACAGAACGCAGATGCTTTTGTATTATCTTTGCAAACAATTATCCAAGGGATTCCTTTATGGCAGATTTCAATTTAAATATTTTAGGATGCGGTTCAGCCTTACCCACAACACGGCATCTGGCAACTTCTCAGGTAGTAGATTTACGTGATAAATTATATATGATAGACTGTGGTGAAGGCACGCAGGTACAGATGCGTCATATGCGTATCAAATTCAGCCGCTTAAACCATATTTTCATTTCCCATCTACATGGAGACCATTGCTTCGGACTGCCGGGTCTTATTTCCACACTGGGTATGCTGGGACGTACCGGCGAACTGGTGATACATGCCCCCAAAGAGATCGAAAACTACATGCGTCCTGTATTGGATACATTCTGCAAAGGAATGCCTTACAAAGTCCGTTTCAACCATATAGATACTTACAGTCATTCGCTGATCATGGAAGACCGTTCTCTGTCTGTTTATTCCATTCCCCTGAAGCACCGGATTCCGACTTGTGGTTTCTTGTTTGCCGAAAAGCCCAAAGAAGCGCATATCATCCGCGAAATGACTGATTTCTATCAGGTACCCATACGCTGCATGAAAGATATCAAACAGGGAAAAGATTATATCACCCCGGAAGGAGAAGTGATCCCCTGTTCCCGGCTGACGCGCCCGGCAGCACCGCCCAAACGCTATGCCTATTGCTCGGACACCGCCTACAATCCGTCTGTCATTCCGATTATTGAAGGCGTAGACCTCCTTTACCATGAAGCTACTTTTGCCGAATGTGACAAAGCACGTGCCAAAGAGACGTTTCATTCAACTGCCCGCCAAGCAGCAGATATTGCATTAAAGGCAGGAGTAAAACAGCTTGTCATCGGTCATTATTCTGCCCGTTACGAAGAACTCACAGAATTACATAAAGAAGCAAAGGAGATATTTCCCGGAACAATTTTAGGAAGCGAAGGCATGGTCTTACCCATATAATAAGGTCCTTTTCTTAAATAATAACTGCCAAATATCCACCATATTCAAAATTATTCATACATTTGTACGAATTTAGGGTTTTGAATATGAGATCATTATTTGCCATAATCCTGTTGATCAGCGCTTACGTTGGTAATCCACTCACTGTCAATGCACAGCAGGTGGCAACAACTACGCATGCCGTAAAACAGGCTGAGATAGCAGAACCCGACTCTATTGAAATCAGTGCCTACGACAACAAGATAGTTGTAAAGAATGCTCCTATCGGTAGCAAACTGGAAATATACAGCGTGGTAGGCATCCGTGTCAAAGAAATCAAAATGAAGCAACCGGATGGTGAATACACTGTCGATATCGCCAAGGGGTATTACATCGTCCGCATCGGCGAAACTGTCCGCAAAGTAGCGATCCGCTAAGGGAAGCATCGTTTCCATTTCCCCACAATTTTCATAACTATGGGGAAAAATCCCCACACAAGTGGGGGAAAAGCCCCGGTATAATGGGAAACTTTCCCCACTAGGATGAAACTTTTTTCACCCGCAAATAAAAACCTTGTTCATTCATTGATAAAGAAAAAAGGACTTGCCACCCCGGACAAGCCCTTTTCTTCTGATTTATTATATATATGTATAGGTTAAAAAGCGTAAGAAAGACCGATTGACGGCATCAAAGCATATACATTGTAATGTCCACCGAATGTACGAGGTTTTCCTAACAAATCGAGATCCGTATAAGAACCGTCGCGTCCGAATCCGGTCACATAAGAAAATGCAAAATCAACAGACAAAGATTCCAGCGGACGGAAGCTCAGACCGGCGGTGATACCCAACTTATTCATACTCGGAGTTTCCGGATTCAAGTAATTATCTTCTACCGGAGTTTCGTCAAAGTAAGCACCTAAACGAAGATCGAGACGATTGGTTGCCGCAAACTGAGTTCCTAGACGATAAATACGTGAGTTTTTGTATTTCTTCGGAGCATCGATATCATATTGGCTCAATTCCGAAGCCGGATAGAAATTCACAACCAACGAGTTGTAAGCACCCCAACCGACGAACTGAACTTCTCCCGATACGACCCAACGGTCTGTAGGCTTGTAAGTCAAACCGACATTCCAGTTATCCGGCAGAGGCAATTCCGCAGAAAAAGTAGCCTGATCCAACGGGGGAATCTGAATACCGTCTTTGGGAATACCCGGGATAGCAATCCCCATTCCTTCCAGTTGATTAACCAAACCATTCACTTGTCCCAGCAATCCTTTGAAACCTAATTCATTGGCATAACTCAAACGAACATCACCTTCTTTCACACGGGCTTTTACTTTTGAACGATAAGATACACCGACCGTAAATTTATCGTTAATATCGTACATCGCACCGACATTGAATCCCAGACGAATACCGGCATCCCCTTTCAAAGAAGCAGAAACAGCAGACGTTTCATCATATTTGGACATTTCCGATACGAGTTGATCGACGATCGGCTTATATTGTGGCATGGCTTCCAATATCGGACCGAGTTGTCCCATCATACTTTCAGCCAACCCTGTCATTGCACGCGGCGCGATCAGGGCACGGTTCAGTTCGATATTACCGAATTCCATCATCAGACCGGCACCGATACTCAGGTTATCCATAATCTTCCAGGAAACGGTTGGTTGAATATTGAAAGCTTTTAAAGAAATATCCTGTACCAGGTGAGCACCCTTCCAGTCGCGTCCCCAGTTGATGGCACTCCCATAAGGGGTATTTACACTGATACCGGCAGCTAGGAAATCATAAATCTTGAAACCGGCATATACATACAAAGGCGTACTTGCCTTATTATCCGTTTTTTGAACGTATCCATTATCTCCTGTAAACTTACCGTTGGCAAACACACCGGTTATACCTGCCGACAAGTCCACACTCTTATCCATAAACACCAGACCTGCCGGGTTAAAATGCATGCTTTCTGCACCCAACTTCATGGCAGCACCAACGTGTCCCATACCTGCCTGCTTGGTACTCTGGGCGTTCACCTGATAACCTTCTGCCGCAGCGTACGACAACGGAAGCATGGAAAGACATGCTAAAGCGATAATTTTCTTCATAAAATATTCATTAATTAATACCTCTTTTATAACATCCTCTCAGATGCAAACGGCGGCAAAGATAAAGACTTTTCTTTAATATTGCACACTTTTAACAGAAATGTGCGGCACAATTACATCATTTTTGTGCAATAGCTCCAGCTGTGTCCCTCTATTTTCAATTTTCAATTCTCAATTTTCAATTAAAAAAGTATCTTTGCAGCGAAAAGGAACGTCTCCTTTTCCGTGTGCTTGCTGAACCACGTATAAAACAAGAAAAATATGAAACATCAAGAAGCCGCTTTGGTATGCTTCTCCGGTGGACAAGATTCCACGACCTGCCTTTTCTGGGCTAAGAAGCACTTTAAACGCGTAGAAGCCGTATGTTTTACCTACGGCCAAAAACATTCCCAGGAGATTGAAATTGCAAGAAAGATTGCAGCCGATGCGCATGTTCCGTTCCAATTGCTAGACGTATCGTTGATCAGTCAGTTGGCTCCAAATTCGCTGACGGATACCTCGATCGTCATGGACGAGGACAAACCGGCAGACAGCTATCCCAACACATTCGTTCCCGGAAGAAACATGGTTTTCCTGACTTTCGCCGCTATCATGGCACGAAGCAAAGGGATTTTTCACCTAGTAACCGGCGTATCGGAAGCTGATTTCAGCGGATATCCCGACTGTCGCGACACCTTTGTCCGCTCACTGAACGTCACGCTGAATCTAGCTATGGACGAACAGTTCGTCATCCACACCCCGCTGATGGACCGTGACAAGAGTGAAGTATGGGAGTTGTCCGACGAACTGGGCGTATTCGACCTGATTCGTACACAGACACTGACCTGCTACAACGGCGTTCCTGCCGACGGTTGCGGTCATTGCCCCGCCTGCAAATTGCGCAGAGAAGGATTGGAGAAATACCTAAACAGGAAGAAGAAATAAGATTATGGATACAAGAAAAGAAGAAAACGAACTGCACCTTTTAGGCAGCTCTACCGAATATAAACAGGATTATGCCCCGGAAGTGCTGGAAGCATTCACCAACAAACACCAGGGCAACGATTACTGGGTACGTTTCAACTGCCCGGAATTTACCAGCCTCTGCCCGATCACCGGACAACCGGATTTTGCGACCATCCATATCGACTATATCCCCGATGTGAAGATGGTGGAAAGCAAGAGCCTGAAACTATACCTCTTCAGTTTCCGCAGCCACGGCGCCTTTCATGAAGACTGTGTCAACATCATCATGAAAGACCTTGTCAAGCTGATGGACCCGAAATATATTGAAGTGACAGGAATCTTCACCCCACGCGGCGGAATCAGCATTTATCCCTATTGCAACTACGGCCGTCCGGGGACCAAATATGAGAAACTGGCGAAACAACGTCTTTTCAATCATAACGCTTAAACGCATTTTCCTGTAAAAGCTGTTACAACATGGCAAATTATTATGTAGATTTGCAACATTTAATATGTAAATATAAAATAATTTAGACCATGAAGAAAAGAGACTTCACCAACAAAGCCGTGCTGGCAGCCATTGCCTGTACGGCTTGTGTAAGCATCAGCGCACAGCAGAAGGAGTATCCGAAACAGGAGCCAATGACTCCGGGCATGTCGGAATACTGGACTCCTCAACCCAAAATCGTTACTCCGGGAGATATTAAAACAAACTCGGCTCCGTCTGACGCCATCGTCCTGTTCGACGGCAAAGACCTTTCCGCTTGGGAAAACACCAAAGGCGAACCGGCTCAATGGATTGTACACGATGGCGTTTTCACCGTGAATAAGAAAGCCGGAGATATCCAGACCAAACAGAAATTCGACAGCTACCAGCTGCATATCGAATGGTGCGTTCCTGAAAACATCACGGGAACAAGCCAGGGACGTGGCAATAGCGGCATCTTCATGCAAGGAATGTATGAAGTTCAGGTGCTCGATTGCTACAACAACGAAACATACGTGAACGGACAGACCGGAAGTATCTACAAACAGACACCGCCGTTGGCAAACGCCATGCGTAAACCGGGTGAATGGAATGTATACGATATCATTTACTCCGCTCCTGTTTTCAAAGAAGACGGAACCTATCGCGTGCCGCCCCGTATCACCGTTATTCAGAATGGCATCGTTTTGCAGAACAACACGACGATCCTCGGAACAACCGAATACATCGGCTTCCCGAAAGTGATCCCTCACGGAGCCGGCCCGATCATCCTGCAGAGCCACGGTGATCCCAGCGAACCGATCAGCTTCCGTAATATCTGGTTAAGAGAATTATAAGAGACAACAGGTAAAGTGTTTATACATCATGAAAACAAATCATTTATTCGGTATCTTGTTACTTTTATTGTGTACGGTCGGTCTTACCAACTGTAACGATCATCTCCTGAATCCCAATGCCGAGGACCCGGAAGAAGAAGGGGAAGAATGGATGAACAGCATACCGGACGGTAATTTTTTCGGAAGGGCGAACACTTTACGTCTTTACTATATCGACGAGAAAGGGAACAGCTTGATCCATCCGAATGACCCGAACACGTATCCCGTATCATGGAGCGAGAAACTGGAGAATCCGATCGAACGTACCAAGGACCGGCAGACAGACGTCGACGACACTATCATACGTTACAATGGCAACCATAACTGGATTTATTTCGACAAAGAGGAAAATCTGTATTACTGCACATTGAGCGCATACGGAGATTCAAGATACAGTACCTATACGTTTCCTATCTATGTAAACGGTGATACCGACCAACTGGAAATCACCTATAAATACACAGACAAAAACGTTATCGGCGGTAAATATTACGCCAAGATATCATCCTGGAAATATAACGGCACACATATCTATTCGGATGACGATGAACACGACAAAAAAGTATTCATCCAAAAAACCGGAGGAAAAACAACCGTTTCTTTCAAACGATAAATGATCCGGAATTTTTAAGTTCCGCTCACATAGCTCGTAATCATAGAAAGGGGACGCAGAAGACGCAGATTTCGCAGACTTATTTATAATATCTGCGTTACTCTGCGTCTTCTGCGTCCCCTTTCTAATTACAAATCTAATTACCAAACCTTTTCATTCCCCTCTATTCCGTTTATCGGCAAAATCCCCGTTTTCGTCTATGAACCAACCTCCTATTTCTATTCTAATTGTAGAGGAATTTAATACAAAGTAGTTTTGCTTCAGAAAATAAAGGTAAAAAGATTGTTTAGGTCGCAAAACGAAAGCATTATGAAACAGATCTCTCTAATAATCCTATCCTGCCTGCTTCTTCTGCCTGCCGGAATGAAAGCAGAGGACGACATGCCGAAGCAGTGGACGCTTCGTGATTGCATTGATTATGCCCTGGAGCATAACATCACCATCCGCCGTAACCGCATCAGCGTCGAGAGTACGCAAGAAGATGTAAAGTTGGCAAAGGCGGATTTCCTTCCTTCCCTGAGTGGAAATATCAGCCAGCGCATCGTGAACCGCCCGAACAGTGCCAGCGGTACGATCATCAGTGGCGACAACATCACCACCAGCGAAAGTAAAACCTCTTATAACGGTAGCTACGGCATCGATGCCAACTGGACGGTTTACAACGGCAGCAAACGGGTAAACACTGTCAAACAGCAACAACTGAACAGCCGCATCGCCGAACTCTCCGTCGATGAAAGCGAAAACACCATCGAGGAAAACATCACCCAGCTGTACGTACAGATACTCTATTCCGCCGAAGCAGTTAAAGTGAACGAATCGACCCTGGAAGTCAGTCAGAAAGAATACGAACGTGCACAGGAACTGTTCAACGCCGGCAGCATCGCCTCCAGCGACCTCGCCCAACTCGAAGCACAGGTAAGCAGCAATAACTACCAACTGGTCACCTCGCAAACAACTTTGCAGGATTACAAGCTGCAACTGAAACAGCTGCTCGAACTGGACGGCGATTTCGAAATGGATCTTTACATGCCGCAACTCGACGACAGCAGCGTATTGATACCGCTGCCCGGCAAAGACGATGTCTACCAGACCGCCCTCAACCTGCGCCCTGAAATAGAATCCGGGAAACTGAATATCCAGTCTTCCGACCTGAGTATCAAGATGGCACGTGCCGGATATATCCCGACACTGAGCCTCAGCGCCGGGATCGGAACGACCAATGCCAACGGCAACGATTTCAGCTTCAGCGAACAGGTCAAACAGAACTGGAACAACTCCCTGGGCCTGACCCTGAGTATCCCCATCTTCGACAAACGACAGGCAAAGACAGCTGTCAACAAAGCGAAGCTGCAAAAGCAAACCAGCGAGCTCGACCTGATGGACAACCAGAAGACACTCTACAAAACGATTGAAAGCCTCTGGCTGACAGCCAACAGCGCCCAACAGCAATATGTAGCCGCAGCACAGAAGCTGAAAAGCACAGAAGCCAGCTACGCCCTTGTCAGCGAACAGTTCAACGTCGGCATGAAAAATACGGTAGAACTGCTCACCGAGAAAAACAATCTCCTGAGTGCCCAGCAGGAAACGCTACAGGCCAAATATACGGCCATCCTCAACGCTGGTTTGCTGCGCTTCTACCAAGGTGAAGAAATCGTGATGTTCTAAGTAAAAAAATAAAAACAGAAAAAGATATGAACAAGAAACTTATTATCGGTATAGCAGGCGTGCTGGTCGTAGCCGGAGGAATCTGGTTCTTTACAGGTAAATCGTCGAAAGGCGGCATCAGCCTCGAAACCGCCAAAGTGAACCGCAGCTCCATCTCAAACACAGTGACAGCTACCGGAACAGTAGAACCGGTGACGGAAGTGGAAGTCGGTACGCAGGTATCCGGCATCATCGATAAATTGTACGCAGACTACAACGACGTAGTGAAAGCCGGACAATTGATCGCAGAAATGGATAAAGTAAACCTGAAGGCCGAACTGGCATCCGCCCAGGCCCAGCTGGCAAGCAGCAAGAGCGAATACGAATACCAGCAGAAGAATTACGCACGTAACAAGGTGCTTTACGAAAAGAAACTGATCAGCGACTCCGATTATGAGACAGCGACTTACAATTATGAAAAGTCGAAAGCCTCCTACGAACAGAATCAGGCAGCGATGGTCAAAGTGAACCGTAACCTCGAATACGCCACGATCACCAGCCCGATCGACGGTGTCGTTATCAACCGTGCCGTCGAAGAAGGGCAGACCGTTGCCGCCGGATTCGAAACGCCGACCCTGTTCACCATCGCCGCCGACCTGACCAAGATGCAGGTGATCGCCGATGTCGATGAAGCCGATATAGGCAACGTACACGACGGACAGCGTGTCAGCTTTACCGTCGATGCCTATCCGAACGATGTATTCGAAGGAACCGTCTGGCAGATCCGCCTGGGCGACAGCAGTAGCAGCAGTTCAAGCAGTTCTACCAGCTCATCCTCTACGGTCGTAACCTATGAAGTAGTGATTACCGCCGACAATCCGGACCTGAAACTGAAACCCCGTCTGACAGCCAACGTGACGATCTACACGCTCGAACGCGATAACGTCCTGACCATTCCGACCAAATCGTTACGTTTCGTTCCGGAAGAAGAACTACTCGTCGGCACCGGCCTGATCGCCGAGAACAGTGCCCAGGAAGCACCTGCCGGCAAACGTCTGGTTTGGGTTAAAGAAGGACAGCAGTTGCACCCGAAAGCCGTTACTGTCGGATCGACAAGCGGCAATATGATCGAAGTGATCGACGGACTGAACGAAGGCGAAGAAATCGCTGTCGACCTTACTTCGGACGCACCGGCACAGGCCGCTGCCCCAACGGAAAAGAGTCCGTTCATGCCTGGCCCTCCGGGAAGCGATAAGAAGAAGAAATAAAAATAGTTGACAGTTGACAAGTGATAGTTGACAGTTAAAAACAACAGCAATGAAAGAGATAATCAAATTAGATAACATCAGGCGTGACTTCAAAGTCGGAGACGAGATCGTCCATGCCCTGCGTGGCGTCTCCTTCACGATACACGAAGGAGAGTTCGTCACCATCATGGGAACCTCCGGCTCGGGAAAAAGTACGCTGCTGAACACGTTGGGATGTCTCGACACACCGACCAAGGGCGAATATTATCTCGACGGCGTCTCCGTCCGCACGATGGGAAAGAATGCCCGTGCGACCCTGCGCAACCGAAAGATCGGATTTGTCTTTCAGAGTTACAACCTGTTGCCCAAAACGACAGCCGTAGAAAATGTAGAACTACCTCTGATGTACAACCCCAACTTCAGTGCCTCCGCCCGCCATGAGAAAGCCGTGCAGGCATTGGTCGCCGTCGGCCTGGGCGACCGCCTGATGCACAAGAGCAACCAGATGTCCGGCGGACAGATGCAGCGTGTAGCCATCGCCCGCGCCCTGGTGAACGACCCGGCAGTGATCCTTGCCGACGAAGCAACGGGAAACCTGGATACACGTACGTCATTCGAGATCCTGGTACTCTTCCAGAAGCTGCATGCCGAAGGACGTACCATCATCTTCGTAACGCACAACCCGGAAATTGCCCAGTACAGCAGCCGTAACATCACCCTGCGTGACGGACATGTAACGGCCGACACGGTCAATACAAACATCCTGGATGCAGCAGAGGCTTTATCCAAATTACCAAAGAATGAAGACTGAGACAAATAAACTATTAGGGGACGCAGATGACGCAGAGAACACAGATGAACGCAGATTTGTGTTAAATAAGAAAATAAAAAGTCTGCGTCAATCTGCGTATTCTGCGTCATCTGCGTCCCCTAATATTATCTTTACTGTACGATAAATTATACAAAACAATGAACGGAACAAACCTCATAAAAATAGCCCTCCGTGCCCTTGCCAACAACAAGCTACGCGGATTCCTGACGATGCTCGGTATCATCATCGGCGTTGCCTCCGTGATCACGATGCTTGCCATCGGACAAGGATCGAAGCGGAGCATACAGGAACAGATCAGCGAGATGGGCTCGAATATGATCATGATACATCCCGGTGCCGATGTCCGGGGAGGTGTCCGTCAGGATGCTTCCGCTATGGAGACACTGAAGCTGGAAGACTATCAGAACATCGTCGACGAAACCCGTTATGTCTCTGCCGTCTCCCCTTCGGTCAACAGCAGCGGACAAGCCATCTTCGGAGCCAACAACGCCCCGACCACCGTCTACGGTATCAGTCCCGACTATCTCGAAATCCGCCGTTACAAGGTGGAAGACGGCGATATGTTCACCGAACAGGACATCCAGACAGCAGCAAAGGTCTGTGTAGTCGGTAAAACCGTAGTCGACAACCTCTTTACCAACGGCGAAAGCCCCGTCGGCAAAGTCATACGCTTTCAGAAATTACCTTTCCGCATCGTAGGTGTGCTGGAAAGCAAAGGATACAACAGCATGGGAATGGACCAGGACGACCTAATCTTAGCTCCATACACAACTATTCAGAAAAAAGTTCTGGCCATCACCCATCTGCAAGGCATCACCTGTTCGGCCCTCAAAGAGGAATACACCGACCAGGCCATTGACGAGATAACGGAAATACTGCGCCGCAACCATAAGTTGAAGGAAAGTGACGATGATGATTTTACCATCCGTAGTCAGCAGGAGTTGAGCACGATGTTGACAAGCACTACGGACATGATGACCGTGCTGTTGGCGGCTGTGGCGGGTATTTCGTTGCTCGTTGGTGGCATCGGTATTATGAACATCATGTATGTCAGCGTCACGGAGCGTACCCGCGAGATCGGCTTGCGTATGAGTATCGGGGCAAAAGGGATCGACATCCTCGCCCAGTTCCTGATCGAATCCATCCTGATCAGTGTGACCGGCGGACTGATCGGTGTCGTATTGGGTGTAGGAGCCGCCCTGGTGGTGAACGGCGTCGCCCACTTCCCGATCTATATCCAACCGTGGAGCGTTATGCTTTCATTCGCTGTCTGTACCGTCACCGGTGTCTTCTTCGGATGGTATCCGGCCAAGAAAGCCGCCCAGCTCGATCCGATCGAAGCAATCCGTTACGAATAAGAAATTATTTAATATCTTTGTAAAAGATGAAAACAGAAACGACAACACATACGCATATATCTCCTCCTTTCAAGGGAATGGGCAGCATTATCCATATTGCTGCCTGGGGGATTTTGTTCGGCCTGCCGTTCTTCTTTACGGGCAGGGAATCACAGGAACTGACGGTGATCAGCTATCTGCGCTCCGTCATCGTTCCGCTTTCGTTCATGATGGTTTTCTATGTGAACTATTTCCTGCTGGTAAACCGTTATCTGTTTTCACGCCACGGATGGAAGTTCTTCCTCAGCAACGTCCTGCTGATCGCCTTTGCGATGCTGGCGGTACATCTGTTGATGCAACTGCTTCCGCCGCCGGAGATACACCGCCCGCACCGTCCGGAAAGGGAGTTGCAGGAGATTATCGGCTTCTTCCTCGTCAATGCCATGCTGTATGCACTGGTGGCAGGACTGAGTGTCGCCATCAAGATGACAAGCGGCTGGTATCAGGTAGAATCCATGCGCCGCGAACTGGAGAAGAGCCGGGCGGAAGCCGAACTTCAGAACCTGAAAAGCCAGCTGAACCCGCATTTCCTGTTCAACACGCTCAACAATATCTACAGCCTGATCGCTTTCAGTCCCGAACGAGCACAAGAAGCAGTCCACGACCTAAGTCGCTTGCTGCGTTACGTCCTTTACGACAGTAGCCAGCCGCACGTCTTGCTGGAAAGCGAACTGGACTTTATCCGCAACTATGTGGAACTGATGCGCATCCGCCTGCCGGAGCATGTGGAACTGAAAACGGAGATATCTGCCGCCAAACCGGATGCCATGATCGCCCCCTTGTTGTTCATCTCCCTGATCGAGAATGCCTTCAAACATGGCGTCAGCAACAGCCAGCCCTCGTTCATCCATCTGGATATACACCAGAACGGCGACCTGGTTGTCTGCATCCTGAAAAACAGTTATTTCCCCAAAGATGCGGAACAGGACAAGAGCGGTTCGGGAATCGGCATCAAGAACCTGCGCAAACGGCTTGAATTAATTTATCCGAACAAACATATTTTCTCATGCGGTGTAGACGGTGACAGTTATCATAGCATGCTGGAAATACAAATCAATTGACAGTTGACAAGTGACAGTTGACAGTTAGGCTTCGCATCCGGTAAACAAATCGGTAAAAGCCGAAATAACTGTCAACCGTCAACTGTCAACTGTCAACTAAATAAGTATTATTTATGAAACTGACTTGTGCAATCATCGACGACGAGCCTTTGGCAATCAGCCTGCTGGAAAGTTATGTCAACAAGACCCCGTTCCTGGAACTTGCCGGGAAATACAACAGTGCGGTCAATGCCCTGCCCATGCTCACCAAAGAGCCTGTCGACCTCCTGTTCCTGGACATTCAGATGCCCGAACTCAACGGCATGGAATTTTCCCGCATACTGGAAGCCGAGACACGGATCATCTTCACAACGGCTTTCAGCCAATATGCACTCGACAGTTACAAGGTAAACGCTCTCGATTACCTGCTGAAACCGATCAGTTATGCCGACTTCCTGAAATCGGCCAACAAGGCGCTGCAATGGTACGAACTTTTGCGGGAAGGAAAAGAGGGGAAAGCCGATCCCGGGAAAGACGGCCAGCCGACCGCCCCGGCAGCACAACCCCAGTCATCGATCGAAAGCATTTTTATCAAGACAGAATACAAACTGGTGCAGGTCGAACTCCGCAAGATATTATACATCGAAGGACTGAAAGATTATGTCAAAATATTCATCGAAGGCGAACCGCATCCGATCCTCTCGCTGATGAGCATGAAAAGCCTGGAAGACATGCTGCCGACCAACCGTTTCATCCGCGTACACCGTTCCTTCATCGTCCAGCCGGAAAAGATCAAAGTGATCGAACGCAACCGCATCGTCTTCGGCAAAGAATATATCCCCATCTCCGACAACTACAAACAGAAGTTCATGGAGTTTCTGGCACAGAGGTCGCTACTGCCTTAGCAGTTGACAGTTGACAAGTGACAGTTGACAGTTTGAGACTCTATCAATAACCTGTCAACTGTCAACTGTCAACTGTCAACTGTCAACTGTCAACTGTCAACTGTCAACTGTCAACTAGAAAAGTTGCAACAGCAACTTTTCCAGCCCCTTCGTCATCTGCCCCATGCTACAGGAATAATTATTGGAGAAAACGGCAACAGCATAACGTTTACCGTTTTTGTCTATATACCCGGCATAACTACGTACTCCCGTTATCCCGCCACTCTTCAAACGAGCTTTCCCTTGCAGCTTGCTTCCTTTCAACAGGTTGCGGACCGAGCCTTCCACACCCGCCTGCGGCAATGACTCGAAGAATGCTTCGGAAACCTCCGATTTCGTCGCCATATACACCAGCAGATCAGCAATAAACTCAGCCGATACCTTATCGGCCGGAGCCAGTCCGCTGCCGTCATACATCCGCAACGGATACACATCCAGCCCCTTCTTCCTCCAATGATCGAGTACCACCTGCACGCCCCGTCCGAAAGAAGAGATCACCTCGTTTTTCCGGGGAACATATTGCAGACCGACCGTTTTCACCAGCGCATCCGCAAACAAATTATGACTGACATGATTCGTCACGCTCGCAATCTCTTTCAATGCCGGCGAATAAGTCGTTACAACCGGCTTCCTCTCAACCGTTTTCCACCGCCCGGCTTCCGATTCGATCCGGTAACAAGTCGGCTCCTTTCCTACCACAATACCTTCGCGCTCAAGGCAACCGGTCAGATATTCCGCCAGAAACAAAGCCGGATCGGGAATATCGCCTTTCAACACATAATTCTCGCGGTTAGCAGGAACGACACCCTGTAAATAACGCTCGCCGGACAACGGGGCACCGATTATATAAGCACTATCCGACAACGACGCTTTCAGATAATTGATAAACCGCAGGGAAGGAATTGCCGGATCAGTCCCAACGACCTCCGGACGAGTTCCGGCAGCCCCCGTCTTCAGGGACAACTTATACATATTGTCGAACACCGAAAGCCCATAGCTTCCCGGTGCATAATAATTTCCCATATCTTCCCGCAGCCATTTGATAGAAGCACCCTCCGTATCGAAAATACGTTCGTCGGCCACCACCGCCCCGGTGATCTTCCGGATACCCGCCTTCTTCAGCGCCGCTATCCATTCGGGAATAAAGGTATTCTGTGCGGGCGTATAACGATTCCTGTCGGGAGCGAAATGCGACGACCCCAGCGACGGGTCACCGCCTCCCCTGATATACAGATTTCCGTTCAGGACACCCTCTTTGATACTCCCGTCATGCTCCAGCGACGTAGCGTACCGATAATCGTCTCCCAATATTTCGAGAGCCGTCGCCGTCGCGACCGTTTTCAGGACAGAAGCCGGAGAAACCTCACGATCCTCGTCATAGCTGTAAACCATCTTTCCGTCCTGTACATCTTTTACCACAATGGAGAAAGTCGCCCCTTTCATATAAGGGGCATTCAGCAATTGTTTTACAGGTTGGGGAGTCTGTGCCTGCGGCTGTGAAAGGCAGCCTAACAGCAAAGCAGTACATAATATTTTCTTTATCATCTTATTATCCTATTCCAGTTTATTTTATCTTTGTCACAGGCAAAGATAAAAATTAAAATATGAACTCATTATTCGAAAGGCCATTTACATTCGACCGTGTCACACGTATCGTATTCAGTATCGTCATCATCGGCGCATTGCTCTATCTGATCACCATACTGCGGACTGCCCTGCTCCCCTTCCTGATCGCGTGGCTGCTGGCCTATATGATGCAACCCTTCGTGAAATTTTTCCAATACAAGCTGAAGCTGAAAAGCCGCATCCTGGCTATCATAGCCGTAATTATCTGCGCCTCGCTGATCATCGGTGCGGCAGCTGCACTGGTTGTCCCCTCCATCGCCCAGGAAGCCGAACGAACCCTGAACCTGATGCGTACGCACAATCCGGGTGAAGGGCATATCCCGCTTATCCCCGAATCGTGGATCACATATCTGGAGAATAATGTGGATATCAACCAGTTGATGGAACTTCTCAGCCGCGAAAACATCCAGAATGCCATCAAGCAGCTGGCGCCCAAAGTATGGAATATTCTGTCGAACACCTTTTCGATCCTTTTCAGCATAACGATCATCTTTGTGATCCTGTTATATTTCATTTTCATCCTGCTGGATTACGAGAAGATAGCCAACGGGTGGATCAACCTGATCCCGGCGCATATCCGTCCTTTCGCCAAAGGGCTGGCCGACGACGTGGAACAGAGCATGAACCGTTACTTCCGCGGCCAGTCGCTGATCGCGTTGTGTGTCGGCGTCCTGCTGGCTATCGGATTCAAGATCGTAGGTTTCCCGCTGGGGGTCACACTCGGACTATTTATCGGCGTACTCAATCTGATCCCTTACCTGCAAACGATCGGACTGATCCCGATGGTCATCCTCAGTTTGCTGAAATCGGCAGAGACGGGAGATAATTTCTGGCTTATTTTGGGCTCCGGACTACTGATACTCGGAATCGTCCAATGTATCCAGGATTTATACCTCACTCCCCGCATCATGGGGAAAGCGATGGGCCTGAATCCTGCCATCATCCTTCTTTCTTTGTCTATCTGGGGAACTTTGCTCGGTTTCATCGGCTTGATCATCGCCCTGCCGCTCACAACACTCTGCCTGTCTTATTATAAGCGTTTTATCTTACTGGAAGGGGACATTCTACCTCCCCCGCCAGCCGATATTCAACCGAAGGAGGAAGAAAAAAAGTAACTTTTTTCAAAAAAAGATCCTCCTGCTATTGCAAATTAAAAAATAAACCCTACCTTTGCACCCGCAATACAGAAGTAAAGCACACCGCAATACAGAGTATGCACAGGATGATTCGCTAGCTCAGCAGGTAGAGCACATCCCTTTTAAGGATGGGGTCCTGGGTTCGAACCCCAGGCGGATCACTGAAAACAAAAGAAAAGTCAAGCAAATCCCTGATAATCAAGCATTATCGGGGATTTCTTTTTTCTGGCAAGTAGCAGAAAATAGCCGTTTCAAGCAAATTATCGGTGGATAAATCGTGGGACTAAAATGTAATCGAAAAAAGTCCCACGAATTTGCATCTTTCTCGCTGATTCATAGCATTTTGCGTAGCACTACTTTGGAAGAGAATACATAGTTTTGTAACTCTAAAAACGATGTAAAAATGGCTAGAAAATCATTTTCTGTTTTGTACTTCATCAAGAAAGGCAAATTATTAAAGAACGGTGAAGCACCTGTGTGCATGAGAATTACCGTAAACGGCTGTATGATAGATATTTCTATCAAAAGAAGCTGCCCTGTAAACTTGTGGAATCAGGCAAAAGAAAATTCAAAAGGCAAAGACCGTATGTCGGTGGAACTGAACCACTACTTAGAAATCACACGTTCACGCATACACCAAATTTATAGGGAACTGGAAACTTCCGACAAAGTTATCAATGTCGATCTGGTAAGAAAGTTGTTTTATGGTGTGGACGAAGATAACAAAACGCTATTGCAGGTATTCAGGGAGCATAACGAACAAAGCCGCAAGCTGATTGGCAAAGACTTTGTTAGTAAGACAGTACAACGGTATGAAACCACTACCCGATATTTGGAGGAATTTATCAAGAAGGAATATCAGCTTTCAGATATTGCCTTGAATAATTTAGAAGCGAACTTCATTTCTAAGTTTGACGCTTTCTTGAAGATTGAAAAAGGTTGTGCGCAAAACTCCGCTATTACCCGATTGAAGAACTTGAAGAAGATTATCCGCATTGCTTTAGAAAATGATTGGATTAAGAAAGATCCATTCGCTTATTATCGCTTTAAGTTGGAAGAAACTGATCCTGAATTCTTAACGATGGACGAGATTAAAATCATTCTCGCCAAAGAGTTCACGATTAAGCGAGTAGAGCAAGTACGGGATATTTTTGTTTTTTGCATTTTTACCGGATTGGCGTTCAGCGATGTGAAAGATTTATCGCCTGAACATTTGGTAAGGGATAATAAAGGGGAGCTTTGGATAAGGAAAAATCGCCAAAAGACAAAAATCATGTGTAATATTCCTGTGTTGCCTGTGGCTGCTTCTATACTTGAAAAGTATAAAAATGTGGCAGAATGTACCGGAAAACTATTGCCAGTATTGAGCAATCAACGCATGAACAGCTACCTGAAAGAGATTGCAGATGTATGCGGATTGCAGAAAAATCTGTGTACACATTCAGCCCGGCACTCCTACGCCACCTCTATATGCCTAGCGAATGGCGTAAGTATGGAGAACGTAGCCAAGATGTTAGGTCATGCAGATACCAGCGTAACGAAACACTACGCACGGGTACTGGATCAGAATATTCTAAAGGATATGCAGAAAGTAAATAGCTGCTTGTCAGAGTTGGCTATATAATAAAGGTAGTAGCCAATACAGAAAAAGGATTGGGAAGAATGAATTTCATTTTCTCAATCCATTTCTTTTAAAGTAAGTTTTTCAGAACTCAATATGAAGCATTGACAAAGGTAAGTTCCGTATTTAGCCTGTGCAAGCCCAAGCCCTACGGGTTTTTCTAAAAATCTTCCTCTCCATTACATTCCGAGCGTATTTTTAGAAAAAGACTTGCACAGACTAAATACTTCACTAGAATAGTCAATGATTCAAATTAAATTCCGAAAAACAATGTTTTCGAGGGTGGTAGGTTATTCCTTCCAGCTTTCAAAGTAGTATTTTTGAAGCTGTTTATCAATATCACTTTGCCGATAGATGATTTTACCTTTTATCTGGATAAAGGGGATTAAGCCCGTATCTCGCCATTCTTGTAAAGTACGCAGGCTAACATTGAGCTTCTTTGAAATCTCATGATTGGAAAGAAAACGTTCTCCGTTTAGGTGGGGCTTATAGTGCTTGACAATAGATTCAATACCGTTCAGCATTGAATCAAGCGAAGAAACAAATTCTTTGATTTGGGGTGTATCTTTATTTATTAATTCCATGATTGAAAGATTGTTTTATTGAAATATTGATTTCAAGATTGCTAGATGGCTAATCAGTTAGATGATTAGCTGGTTGATTAGTTACGCAAATAGTCACCCAGTGATGAAAGGTTAAGCACATCTTTCACTGGATCATAATCTATATAAATCCGTTTAGGAGCAGGAGCAATAAAATACAGGCTACCTTCTTTCTGTATTTCATATGTGGCGGGTGAAGCCTGTTTAGTGGTTTCCGATACATATATAATAGAAAGAAGATACTCTTTATCATTACGGTAGATAATGACCGTAGGATTCAGATTAACACTTTCCCATGTACCGACAATGGAAAACAGATTAAAGGACGGATAATCTTCTTTAGTTCTTTTCATAAGGCGTGATTTGTTTGGGTGATTGATTTTGTGTTTCACTGTCCGCAATAATTCTTTCAATATCGGAAGACTTATAATAAATCTTGCTCCCAATTTGAGAATAAGCCAGTCGCCCACTACTTCGGTAATATTGCAGCGTTCGTTTGCTAAAGCCTAACAATAAGCACACTTCCTGACTATCCAGCCAGTTCTCTACTTTCTGGGTATGAGTGCTGCACAAACTGTCTATTCGTTTGGCAAACTCCGTAAACCTCTCGCAAACATACGAGAATGTTCTTTTTTCGATGGTTACTACTTCCATACATTTAATTTTTAATGGTTTATAAAACGTATTGATTCTATTTCACCAGCAAATGAAAGAAGAATCAAGAGCCGTTTTTAAAGTTGTCATAGACTGGAACATGTTGTCTTATCTTGGCTTCTATATTGAAAGAATTATCAAGAGATATAAATACAAGATAGCAACATCGGATAACCTTTTAGTTTGGAACTTCCCTATATTTGCAATATGCAATTTGAATGATTAGTTATGGAAATAGAAAAAAGATATTGCCAAAGTTGTGGAATGCCGTTAGACATTCATCACGAGGAACTTTTCGGAACCAACAGCGATCAAACGAAATCCGAAGAATTTTGCTTCTACTGTTATCAGAACGGACAATATACAGTTGATTATTCAATGAAGAAAATCATTGATGTGTGGGTTGAAAATACCGATCTTTTTAATAATCACATTCACACAAAATATACTCCTGATGAACTCCGAACGATTCTTAATAGAAGGTTGCCTACGCTTAAACGATGGAAACAGAAGAATGACACTGAAAATGTTTATTATGAAATAATGAATCGAATAAAGGTTTATATTAACAGCCATTTATTTGACACACTGAATACAGAACTATTATCTAAAATTGCTGGATTGTCAAGATTCCATTTTCTACGTACATTTAAAGCGTACACTGGTGAAAGCGTAGGGAATTATATTCAGCGTATTCGATTAGAATATATTGCACATCTGTTTTTGACAACAGAACTTTCACTAAACAACATCATACAACAGACCAATTATCAAACTAAACATAGTTTATCAAAGGCATTTAAAAAACATTTTGGGCTTTCTCCAACTGATTATAAAGAACAAAACAAACACTCCTATTCTGATATGTCTATGCTTTCAAAAGGAATACTACCTCAAATAAAAAAGATAAGTGGTTTAAGTATCGTATATAGAGCAATCGACAATACATGTTCTACGACAAAAGAATATAAGGATATATGGAAAGAACTACTTTCTTTTACAGAAAGCAATATTGCAAAAAGTCCTGAAAACAAATTTGTGAGTGTGAGTATGGATGATCCACTTATTACATTATATAGCAATTGCCGTTTTTTCATTGGAATTACGGTTAATCAAAAGGTAAAGCCAAAAGGTAAATTCGGAATGATGGATATACCGGAGGGTTATTATGCGGTTTTCAAATACAAAGGTAACTATTCCTCATTGCCCAATTTATATCGATACATTTATTTAATGTGGCTTCCACGGAATGAATATCGGCAGAAAAACACATTCAGTTTTGAGTTGTATATTAAAACTCCGATAGAAGAAGACGATAATAACTTACTTACTGAGATATACATTCCTATTGAAAAAAGAACAAAGAAGTAAAATCATGAAAGAATTACCTGAAAATCAAACATTAGCGAAGCAGATAACTGAAACCCTGAAAGGTAGAGTTGTCACAGAAGTATTCAATGCCACGAAGTATCATAAGAATACGTTCTACTATGGCGATCCGCTCACATACGGCAAACTACTTACCGGAAGAAAAATCAATTCTTCGGTAAGTTTTGGAATGTATGTCGATATTCTTTTAGATAAGAACACCAAAATTAGTTTCGGGGATGGCACGAATCTGAAATACGGTACAATATCCGGCAAGATGCCAGATAATTATCAACTATTGCTCACGCTTGATGATAATACTTATCTTGCATTCACCGTGGGAATGTTTGGCGTAATAGCAGCATATACTGGAATTTACGATGAAATATACTACAAGAAAAACACGGAAAACTTATCTCCACTAAGTAATGACTTCAATGAACAATACTTTGAAAAGTTATTGGCAGGGACGAAACCAAAGCTATCCACAAAAATATTCCTGGCAACTGAGCAGCGTATTCCCGGTTTAGGAAACGGGGTTTTGCAAGATATATTGTTCTATGCAAAAGTGAACCCCAAAAGAACAGTAGGTTCATTGACAGATATTGATAAATCAGCATTGTTACAATCAATAAAAACGACCTTAAATAACATGGCTCTGCAAGGTGGTAGAGATACGGAAACGGATCTGTTTGGTAATCATGGTAACTATAAAACCATTTTATCAAAGAATACATTAAATACCCCATGTCCCAGATGTGGTAGCCCGATTATAAAAGATACATCAAATGGTGGTGGAGCGATATACTACTGTTCCACCTGTCAAAGAATATAAAATATGAGTACAAATGTAATTCTGGATTTTTTAAACGATTTAAACTTAAATAATTCATCTGAATGGATGAAGAACAATAAGAATCGTTATGAAGAAGCAAAAAACGATTTTGCGAAAATAGTTCAAGCATTAATAATACGAATTAGCAATTTCGATCCCCTGTTTATAAATCTAAATGCTAAAGATATGATTTATAGGCTTAATAGAGATATACGATTTAGCAATGACAAATCACCATATAATCCTACTTTTCGGGCTCATATTTCGCCAGCAGGCAGACGTCCGATACCAGTAGGCTATTTTATCTATATCACCCCCGGAAATATATTGTTAGGAGGCGGTATATATACCTCTCAACTCCCCGAAGCAACAAAACTTATTAGAAAGCACATTATGGATAATTCCGATGATTTTCTGGAGATTATCAATAATCCTGATTTCTCTGCAAACTTTACGATTCAGGGCGAAAAATTAAAAAATGTACCTAAAGAATTTCCCGATACACATCTTGTATCAGAGTATGTTAAGCATAAATCATGGGATATATTTTATCATATAGAGGATTCTTATTTTATGCAACCTGATGTGTTCATTGATAAAGCAATTGAAAAAATAATATTAATGAAGCCTTTTAATGATTTTATAAATTCAGGCTTGTCAGGTAAAATCCTAACATAACTCGAATCTAATAAAAATATTACGAGTCAATAGAATAATGAAAGCATTACTCATTAAGCATGAAATCAGCATTTTGCCATTTATTAATATTCACCATTAAAATTTATGCTTATGAATGTTTTATTGAATTCTGAGTTTTTCAACCTATTGGCTGAAACCTCAAAGAAAGTAACAAATGAAGAAATGAAAACTGCTTATGAGAATTTTGTTAGGTACATAATGGAAATTAGCAATTCAGAAGATTACTCACATATCTTTCGGATGCTAAATCTCACTCGTATTGAGATAGCACCCTTAAAGGAGTTATATCAAGACAGGCAGGGGGAAAAATGCGTTTAAAACTCTCCATATTCAAAAGGCATTATCCGTAATTGACTACGAACTAAAACTTATTAATCTAAAAATCAATCATCCAGAACAATTTAATGTAGCAACCCCTTTAGAATTCAAGTCAGGTTTATATGTAGTCCCTAAGTCGAAAAGCTTGGGGATTATTGGTATAGCTGAAATCGTATTAGGTTTGTTTCTTCAAGGGGAGATTATTGGGAAGGATGGTAAACCTGTTTCAGAAGCTCGTTTAGCTCGTGGGTTCGAGCAGCTTTTCAATCTCAAATTCGGAAGTATTTATGATAAAGTGAGTGAAGTGTTTACCCGTAAACCCTATAATCTTACCAAAACATTAGATGCTTTGCGAAATGCCATTGTCAAAGAAGACCGTAAACGCAAGAACAGATAAAGATTAGAATAGATGATTTTATAAATAGTTTATTCACAGCTGTTTGCGAATAGTTTTTCGGGGAGTAGGTAACTACTCCTCTTTTTAAGCTACTTTATTCTGCCGAATTTTGCTTCATCAATCGATTGGAAATCTTAATGTTCAACTAAAAAATGAAGCAAAATGTATATAGACAATGAAGACTTTGAGAAATGGATGGCGAAGTTATCTAAGAAACTCACCGAAATCGGGCAAGATCTAAAATCTCTTATAAACACCGACAAGGTACTGGATGATAATGAAAAGATACTCGATAATCAGGATTTAGCCTTTCTATTGAAAGTATCTTTCCGAACGCTTCAACGTTACAGGGTAAGCGGACAACTACCTTACTTTACCATCGGAAAGAAAACCTACTATCGAGCGAACGATATTCGGACTTTTGTTCGTGAACGTGCCGACTCTCAAACCTACAAACAGTTTGAAAAAGCCAACCAATTAGAGAATCAGCCCTGAAAGCAAAAGGTAGCAGAGGGAAGAAGTCTGTGTTTAGGCTACTCCTCTATGCTACCACCCCAATTTAGCAGAAATAGCTACGCCTTCCGGCTTCGCACATTTCGGTAAATTGAGCAAGAGGGAACTGGACAAGTCCTGTTCTTCCCTCTTGCTCTTCGAGGCAAAGCCTTCGGCTTTAGCGTGTTACAAGAACACGCTGTAATGACACCTGTAATAAGCATTTTCTTTTCTATGCTTATTATCAGGTATTTATCTATTCATATTTCTATAAAAAAGTAATTACCATGCCAAACAGCAGTCGAAAAACTATATTCACTACCATTTCCGTAGACAAGAAAACAGCAGCTTTGGTAGAGAAGATATGCAAACGCTATTCACTGAAAAAGAGCGAAGTTGTAAAGTTGGCGTTCGGGTATATAGATAAGGCACATATCAACCCATCCGAAGCACCTGAATCCGTAAAATCGGAACTAGCGAAAATAAATAAGAGGCAGGATGATATTATCCGCTTTATCCGTCACTATGAGGAAGAACAACTGAATCCCATGATACGGGCTACAAATTCTATTGCTTTGCGTTTCGATGCTATCGGTAAAACTTTGGAAACTCTTATTCTCTCTCAACTGGAAACTAGTCAGGAGAAACACACAGCCGTACTGAAAAAGTTAAGCGAACAATTCTGTAATCATGCCGATGTGATAAACAACCAGTCCAAACAGATTAACGCACTCTATCAGATACATCAACGGGATCATAAAAAGTTGCTTCATTTGATACAACTCTATTCGGAACTATCCGCTTGTGGTGTGATGGATAGCAAACGGAAAGAGAACCTAAAAACAGAAATCATCAATCTGATAAATACATAATGCCATGCACATAGATTTTGCCCCACCATCAAAAGGAACATACAACAATGCAGGGAGTAGCCGACAGCTAGCTAATTATTTAGAGCATGAAGATTTAGAACGAATGGAGAAAGATATCTATACCGAAGGCTTCTTCAATTTGACAGATGATAATATTTACAAATCAAAGGTTATAAAAGATATTGATACTAATATTGGGCAACTCCTGAAAACGGATGCTAAGTTTTATGCAATCCATGTCAGCCCATCGGAAAGCGAACTTCGGGCAATGGGAAACACCGAACAAAAGCAAGCCAAAGCCATGAAACGCTATATTCGCAAGGTGTTTATCCCTGAATATGCCAAGAACTTTAATAAAGGACTATCCGAAGCAGATATAAAGTTTTATGGTAAGATTCATTTTGACCGTAAGCGTTCGGACAATGAACTGAATATGCACTGTCATTTGATTGTGAGCCGGAAAGATCAAACCAATAAAAAGAAGCTGTCACCACTTACCAATCATAAGAATACCAAGAAAGGAACGGTAGTAGGAGGCTTTGATCGTGTAAACCTGTTTCGACAGACAGAAAAGGGGTTTGATGAACTATTTGGCTATAATCGCCAACAATCGGAATCGTTTGCCTACCACAATATGATGAAAAAAGGTTCTATCTCCGAACAACTTGAATTACAAAACCAGAACTTTATTGGCGAAAAGAAAAAAAATAATATTTCTTGCAATCTTGATTGCAAGATGGAAAACAAGTACACAATCAATCAACAATATAACAGTAATGGCGATTCTCTTTTATCTGTCATTTCACTGGGAGATGGCAACAATTACGATGCTACACTAGCAGAAGAACTACAGGTACAGAAACGCAAGAAGAAAAAGAAGAAAGGGATAAGACGATGATTGAGTATGAAGAACTAAGAACCGATACAGGCTGCTACCTGATGAAGCGATTCAAGTATTACAAATCGCTTGTTTTCCCGACAAAGGATAATATTTTCTAAACCACAATTATAATGAATAAATTTCACAGTCATAAAAATATGACTGTGAAATTTATTCGTAAACATCATCTTTTTTTAGTATTAACCAATCGTTTAATTGTTCCAAAAAATAATAATCATCTTCTGTAACATAATAAGAATGAAAATTCTGGTTCCTTAATTTCTCTAATCGAACCATCCAACTTGTTTTGGCATCTTTTCCACCAGCCATTTTCTTTTCGTGTGGACGAGTACAGAATGGCTCAAAAATATTTTGCCAATTTTTCAATGCTATTTCTCTATAAGCTATAATATTAATACAATCCCATTCTGTACACTCATCGTTTTCATCTTCAACTTCTCGGTTTTTCTGATACATTAATAAAGTGGCAGCTTCACCGATTTTTGGGGGAACTCCTTTTTTAAACCAATTATTACCATAAAATGACTCCAGCTTTTCTTTAAAATCCACTTTAAAATATGTTTCTATTTCGCGAATATATTCAAAAGCTTTCGTATTATAAATTTTTTCTTCTCTCTTCAAGTATTCATCTAACCCTTCAGGATTAAAAGCTGGATATTGTTCTCTGATAGTTTTTTGAAGAGTACGCCAATATTTCACATCTCCCCCCGTACCATAAGCCGTTTTCAGAGCACCAATAACATCTTCATCTATACTTCGATAAAATGAGACCAATGGAGCCAGATATTTTTCGGTTTTTTCAAAAATACTATTCACATTATCACGTTCTGATATTTCATTTATTTTTTCTAAATGATCTATAATATCACTTAATGTCAATATTATAGCATAAATTCCTTTATTAATCACTATAATTCCATCTGCTCTTTCCCACTCATCTTCTAGTCTATCTTTAAGAAAATCAAATGATAACAACAGGAATTTAGAAAGCTTTTCAAAAGCTAAATCTAAATTTCCTTTATAAAATATACTATACTTTTCAATCTTATCTTTTGATACCTTTCCTAAAAAAACACTCTTTTTTATTGCATTATCTATTTGCTGGGTAGTAATCACCTTTTTATCTTCTCCAACAGATATTTTCCCATATAAAGCAGATGCACGATCTTCCCCTAAGAAGATAGCTATACGTGATCTTAATGCTGTCATTTGCTCTAGATAATTTTCAGAATTCCAAAGTAAATCGGCATTCAATGTATTTCTTAGATTCTTAGAAACTGCTTTTTGATTCTCATTTATCTGCATAAATAATTTAACTTGCTCATTTCTATCTAAATTTTCAAAAGCAACTACAGGAATTGTATTTGTTGTTTTATATTTTGAGTTTGCATAGCCATAAAGCCGATGTTGACCATCAATAATATAAGCAGATCTATATCTTTTTGGTAAATACAAAAAACCTACATCAGCTATCGTTGAGCAAATATTACACGACTCTTGAAACTCTAGTTTTTTCTTCTTACCTGAATCCAAACTAATAATGATTGAATTAGGAAAATATCCTTTATCTTCTTCCAAAAATTTATTTATCGCATCTAATCTACCTTTTTGAATAATTCGCTGATATGTTGGCATCATATTAGTATTCGCTTTATTTCGATGCAAAACATAACCAATTTTCAATAATTTTTCTGGCTCAATAGAAAATGAATAATACACATGGCCACCCATTTTTCCTCTAATAGCTGGTATCTTATTATCCATCTCTGGAATTTCTTGATCAAAAAATAATGAACCGAGGAGTTGATATCTAGCAGCAATTCCAATCTGGTTATGCATTTTGATATAATAGTCTACAATATCCTCATCAAAATGTACCCCACCTATTTTCTCTAGAGCAATTTGGTCTTGCTCCACTAAAGCATAATTCTCTGTAGCTAATATAAATTTGAATTTAAGTTTTGCTCCATCAAAAATATAGTTTAAAGTTTTTCTTATTTCCCCAATATGTTCTTTTAGCAATTCCAAATTATTCCTAAAATTACTTTTGGTATTTTTAACTACCGATTCGCATCTCACAAGTACGATAGATTCTTGGTCTTTTGCTAAAATATCGAATGTTTCAAAAAGAGAACTGTCTTTTTTATCATAAGGTATATCAATAGCTTGATTTCTATTGAGTAAATCAAAGCCAAGCGAAGCAAATAATGCCCACATCTTATCAACCAAAAGATGCTTACTTTCTTTCTTTTTTCTCAGCCTTATTTTTGTCTTAAATTCTTTATCCACTTCCCAGCCGTCAGTAATATATTTCTCTATATTCTCAATTTGTTTACTGGGGAAAGAGATGTATACATATACATTCCTTCTTGTCTTTATTTCAGCAGTCGTATCTAAATCAAAACTCAAACCTTCTATAAAATCTTGCTTTTCCTTGTTATTCATAATATTACATTTGTAAAGACATATTCATTGACTTGAGTTCTTTTTGCTCCTTTACCCCCTATAGTGCTAGGTCGTTGAACAATACGCAAAGTACCTAAACCATCAAACAATTCTGCAATACAGGCATGTGCAGCATTTGTTAGAATAAAATAAGCATTAGAATCAGATATAAATTTCAGCATTTCAGCTAGTCTTTTTTGATCATCCCACGAAAAGATTTGCTGATTATATTGTATAAAACCATTATTTTCATGAGCCACAGTATATGGCGGATCTAAAAACACTAAATCATGAGCTTTAAGGTTTTCTTTAATGATTTCAAAGTCATTAGCCTGAAATGTGACATTTTGAGACAATAACTTGCTTATTCTAGGAAAACCACTACAATCTAGTAATTTTTTGCCTGTTCGATAACCAAAAGGTACATTGTAAAAACCATCTCTATTAACCCTATAAATACCATTGTAAGATGTCTTATTCAAATATATAAAAATTGCCGCTTTTTCTATATCATTTCTAGGATTAACAGCCCTTATCGAATAATAAAAATCTCTTTCATTCTTATAGCTATTTATTAGCTCTATAATTTCTTTAGAATTATTCTGCAATTGCTTATAAACATTAATTAGATCTGAGTTAAAGTCCGAAAGAAAAGAATGATTCTGAATTAAATTGCGACTTTTTAAGTACAAGAATATTGATGCACCTCCTAAGAAAGGTTCATGATAATCATTAAATTGTTTTGGTAGTAAATCTGGCAAATGTTTAATTAACCATCTTTTACCTCCAGCCCATCTTAAGAAGGGCTTTTCTATCATTGTTTCTATTTCTAAAACGTTATCATTTTGCATATATCGTAATCGCAATAATTCTTTAGGCTTCAAAATTAGTAATTTATATTTTCCCGTAAAAGTATATTGGACACATTCTATACAAATTCAATCAAAAAGTAACAATACAGCTTTTAGATAAAGATCTTCTTGAAAAGCCTTAAGACTTCTTTGTGGCAATGTAATAAGCAGAAAACTATCATCTATTTCGGTTTTCTCGTGAAAAGATATATCTTTGTACCCAGTATTCTCCATGAGCAAACTACCGCAAAAGCACGTAGCAAATTAGTGGGATAATTCATGGGATATGCTTGAAGCAAAAAATATAAAGTTTTAAATATCAGCATGGTAACTCTCTTAGGAGAATCCCAGGCGGATCACTCAAAGAAAAACAGCTTCAGATTTATTCTGAGGCTGTTTTCTTTTTATAGGCTGCCAAAGTTATTCACAACAGAGTTAAGCGCTTTTGTTCATATCCTATTGACAAAACATCTAAAATAAATATTATCAATCAATTAACCTGTTGATAACTTTGTTGATAAACCATTAGTTTTTTGAAAAGTCTCCCGCATACGGTCTACATCACAGAGCATGCGCACAGGAAACAGGAACTTTCAATTCCGTCATTCCTTCTTCTCTTTTTTCCTTCCGAAATCCAGAAGGAATCCCAGCAACGCCATAATAAACTCAAAAACAGATTTTAATTTGCTCATACTGATTCATTTTAAATGATTAAATAATATCCGCCCTTACGGTTTCTTTGTACACAGGCCAGCATTGCGCGTCCTTTCCTCACAAAACCCCTCTTGACGCAGCCTTTCCTCCACCAAAGGCATCAGGCTCCGCGCAATCCTTGTAAGCATTTCTTCATACGCCGCCCGGTTATCGCCGTTCACTTCACTGATATAACGGCTGTAAGCTATTTCACGAGCATAGGCAGCGGGGTAGTTACTGACTGCGGCGGCAAGACGATAAGCGGTAGAGATCAGCCGTGCAAAATCAAGAAAACTATTTTCCGGTGCGTCGTAACGCCTGAACAACAGGCCATTCTCTTCAAGGCTAACCTTTCCTCCATGCCAGTAGGTGTTGACGACACCATATCCGGTTAATCCGAAGAAGTTATTGTATTGCCGTGCCAGCGCGCTCTCGCCCCATCCTGTTTCAATGGCCGATTGAGCCAGAATGACGACCGGATTGATCCGGTACAGATCTCCAGCCATACGCGCGGCTGGAAGATACAGTTTTACAAATGATTGTTTATCCATTGGAAAGTCGGGTTAATGTGTTACTATTCAATTTCAGGACGGTCGCCTCCGCCACCTGTAGGAGGTGTTACCGGAGTAACATCGATAGTCGTACGTTCCCCTTTAGCCACCTGCGTCGTGTTTCGCAGAATCGTACCGGGACGGAAACACAAACGCGCCTTCTTCAGCAAGGTCGAGGAAAAACCCTCCGTTGTCGCACTCCCTTTACTGCCCATGATCAGCTGAAGGCTACCGAGTTCGCCCAGCTGGACAACTTCGCCACGTTCGAGTGCTTTCGCGGCAAACTTATTCATACGGTCGAGAACGACTTTGACATCACCGCTGGATGCCGTGGAACTTTCAGCGATCAGGTCGCATAGCTCATCAAAACCACAGGTGCGCGTGGCACGGGTCTGTGCATAATAGAGCTTCTCTTTCCCCTCTTCTACTTCTTTGCTCATGTTCTTTCTGAGAACCAAGTGATACTGTACTGCCATAATCCGATTGTTTTTAGTATAAAACTGTTTTGCAATTAATTACATCATAAAGATACAACACCCGGATAGCCTCGTCGATGCCCTATGTGAGCAGACGTGACAAAGCAGCATTTTATTTTGTTTATTTCCACCTAAAGCCTTGTTTTTCTTATCATTAATATATACATTTATAGAAGTAAAACAATAAATGCTATGGAACAGAAAACATTTGTCATCCGTGCATATGGTGTCGGCGAACTCGCCCAGCTATATAATCCCCATCTCTCCCACCGAGGCGCCGTCATGCAGCTCTGGCGTTGGATCAACCATCACGACATCCTCAAACAAAAACTGGTTACCCTCGGGTATCATCCGGGGATTCGCTGTTTCACCCCCAAACAGGTGATCTGTATCGTGGAACATTTGGGAGAACCTTAAAAGAGGAATAGTTATCAACGCAAAAATCCGTTCCCTACCCATTTATTTTCAGTCGGGAACGGATTTTTTTCGGTCAGGAACTATCGGAAGAGATCACCGGAGGAAGCAGCAGGTGGAGAAGGTGAAGATGAAAATACATTTCGGCCGACTTTTATAAATATAAGGAGACCTTTCAGTTGTTGTTGATAGTAATATATAAACATAAATACAGAAAGTGTGCCAACCGTTAAACAACCTCCACCTTCTCCACCCGAAAGCCTCAGAAGGGCAATTGAATTTGAGGTTTTTCATTCCCTTCATCTGTTTTATCATTAGGAACCACTCCTTTATTATCAACAGCTTGAGCATCTACATTGTCATACGAACGGATTCCGAGCTGTACGGCTTTTACCTCGTCGAACGTAAGTTCTATAACATTGAAAAAGCGTTTCCCGTTACGTATAAAATGTTCAAACCCTGTCCTTTTCAACATTTTTCCGAGGTTAACCACGTTGATTTGAGTAATAGGCATACGGGTCTTTTCAGCTATTTTGGCTATTATTTCACTGCTGGATAACTGTAAATAAGCCTCGAAACGGCAGGGTTTACGGAAAAAAGTATAGAACAATTCCTCTTCCGGGCTGCTCTGCTGAAAAGGTTCGTTGTTATCGTTGATCTCTGCAATATCAGTATCAGAAAACCAGTACTTGAAGCCGCCTTTATACAAAGCCAGTGCCTGCGAATAAATATGGCTGTAGTCGACAGGAGTAAGATAATCTATCCGGACTGTTTCAAAACAAAGGAAACGACGCGAACCGGTACGGTCGGTCAGCACTTGGCTGTCGTTGACCGTAGCGGCAAATGAAGCACGGCGCTCATATGTTTCCGAATTATGCGCATAGGCGCGGCGCTCGTGTACACTGTTTTTCGTGATCATTGCTTTCAGGCGGTTCAGTTCCATGCGGCTTTGTCCCGAAAGCTCGTCGAGCAGGATCAGGAAACAGTCACTCAGGAGCAGGGAAGCATCTTTCGAGGCGGGATCGAGATTGCCGGAATAGACATATTGATGCAGTTCAGGTGGTACCAGATTACGGCACCAGGTTGTTTTTCCTAATCCCTGCCCGCCGCTCAACAGCAATACGGCATGGTTCTCCGTCTTTTCGTCTATGGCACAGGCCACAGTGGCAACGAGCCATTTCCGGAGACAGGTCAGCCAGTATTCAGGCCGTGTGGTACTGACGGTCGAAGCAAGCCGGGCGATATAATCTGTTTCGCCATCCCATGACGGCAATTTACAGAAATAGAACTTGAACGGGTCAAATTCTTTACTGAATCCGGAATGGATCACCGACCTCAATTCAGTGATCTTGCAATTGACTCCTTCGAGTTGGAGATTGCACCAGACGGTATTCTCCCAGTAATCGGTCACAGGATGGTATGTGTGGCTTTTTGCCCTTTTATCCCGGTATTCTACCAGGTTACGAACTACATTTTTACGCAGAAAGAAATGTGTGGACAGATATTCCCGGATCAGCTCTACCTTCTTCCCGTTTTTTATCAGAGGAAAGGTGTCGTGCTCCTCTCTATGACTGTAGGCACTCGTAATCGCACTGGAACGTTCCTCTGCCGAAAGATCGCCGAAGTTTTCCGTACAATAACCGGTCAGGACTTCTTCGGGCACGCCTATCCGGTTACACAGGCAGGCATAGTGGTAGACATAATTGTTACGGTTGCCATCCTGATACTTCTCCTGTTTGTCGAGTCGGTTCCGGGTATTACTGAGCTGTTTAGCCACATGGCGGGTGTTGGTCGTTTTTCTCGTTTTTTGCAGCAAAGGCTTGAGCAATGGCAAGTCTTCAGGCATCCCTTTTCCGGTATGCAGCCAGTCACTAAAACGGGGAGAGGCATAAAGCAAAGGATCGTAGGAGACAAAACAGAGTCGCCCGGCATCACTCCCCGAAGCATCGATCTCCACACCGAGCAATTCTTCATACCACGCCTTGACGGTATTATAGATGATCCGGTGGTTTTGAGGGAGCTGCTCGATATCTACTGCCGAGCAGGCAATAATTTTCAGCCCTTGTCCACCAGGACTCAGGAAGCTGTAAATGGTATAGGGAGCTTCATTGATAAGCGACCTAAGGCGAGGGATCGCTTCGGGTGCGAGCTTGTCAATATCGAGGATCAGGAGCGAGTTATAGCCAATCATGTCCGGTTCCTTGCGCGTCTTCCGGTAGGTAGCGGAGACAGTGAATGCTTCGAGTGATTTCTTGATCCGTTCAGCAGTGGCGGGATCACCGGCATGCAGTGCGGCCCGGTGTAGTTTGATAGTTGTCTCGTACTTCCCGTTAAGGATTTCGTCTGCAATAGCCGTGAGCGGTTTGTTTCCCTGGCAAAACCTGAAGTTTGTAAAGACGGTTGCTTCGATCATATCGTTTCGATTTGGAGGTTGTTCCGGTTATCCGGTATGTTATAAAGGTACAGGAAGCCATTGATTGGCTTCCTGTCTTTTTCGTTTTTTTACGAAAAAGCATCGTCAGGGAAATGCCTGTCGAAATACTCTTTCAAGGCAGCATACAAACTGTCGAATTTAAGAAGGTCTTTTGTCTTTTCATTCTTAATTTTGAAGACTTCATCAATAGATCGGAGAAATTTTTTCTGCATCCGATTCCCGTTCACCCGCCATTTTGTGCTACGGATCAGCGGGATGATGAGTTCGATAAATTCGTTTGTTTCTCCGTAAAAGAAGATCTTCTCTTCCTCCACCATGTCTTCTTCAAATACGGCATGTTCCAGCAAGCGGTTAATAGCTCTTGCACATTTGTTTATTTCATGCAGATCGGCTTCCATTCTTTCGCATTTTTCTTTTAACTCTCTGATTGCTCCATTCAGTTGGGAGGCTTCGATTTTTTTTTCATGTCGATGTACTATTAATTATCTGGTTTGAATATTTAATCACCAGTTGATACTTTTCTAAAAAACGAAGCCCTGGACGATGAATCCCAGGGCTTGTTTTTGTCTGCCTTCGCTCTTCACAGAGATCGAACAGAAGAACTTTATTTTATTACTTTAGTATTAATATTGACTGCTTATTCACCTGTCGCAGGGTACTTGGCGTGCAAAAGAGATAATTAAACATGCCACACAGTCAACTAAAATTTATTGATTATGATAGAGACATACGAGGGTATGTCTCTATATTTCTTTTTCATTTTTATTTTGTGATTGATTTGATAGCGGCTTCGTATTCAACAGCTACTACAATACGAGTCTCTTCCTTTCCTTCCGCAGTATTTATTGCAGTCTTTGCAAGGAAAACCGTAACCATCGTTACAACCCAAACGACCGAAGTTGCCCGCATACTTACAGAAAATAGAACTTTCCGTAAGACTTACCATTGCAGCCGGAATAAATAATCCCTTGTTCATGATTCTCTAATTTAATATTAATAATAGTGCTATTCAAATACTTTCAGCCTTGAAAAAAGAATGTCTTTCAAAAGTGAATGACTAGATAAAACGTTCCTTTTTTCTAGTCATTTTTTTGGGTCATTTATGACTTTGTAATAAAAAGACTTATTTTTGTACTTGATTTCATATTCAGTTGATAAGAAAGCATATACAGTAATAAATTATTTTTTAGTTTATGCCAATTCATTAAAAATTAATTCTTAAATTTGTGACTAGAAAAAAGGAACGTTTATTTTTGTCACTACTTTAAATTCGTATTTCCCTTTAAACCTGATATTTAATATACATTTATACTTAAATATTTAGACACAAATATCTATACACGCAAATACCATAATATACTGTATATCAGCATACCTATTTTCCAAAACCTAGCGAGCAAATGTTAAAAGGGTCATTGAGCTTCATTTTTAGTATTTGAAAAAGGAAAACACAGTCAACATTTATGATCTTATATCAGAGTTCTAAAAACAAAAAAAGGCCATCGTTTAAAACGACAGCCTTATCCATTATTTTATATAAAGAGTTTACAAGTTACGGATATCTTCTTCGGAAAGCCCGGTACATTCCATGATATATTCAAGGGAAGAACCTGTTTCCTTCATTTTCTTGGCAGTCCGCTTTATCCCCTTAATTTCTCCTTTGATTTCGCCTCTGATTTCACCTTTCTCCTCCGCATAATCCACTATATTCTTGCAGTCACGATACACTTTGAGTGCCTCGTCATATTCCTGGCGTTCCTCCCTGGTCAGATTAGCCACACCGGCTATCTTCTCCAGCTTCTCGAATAGTTGTTTTTGCGCCTTGAAAGGCATACGCTCCAGTTTATCCATATTCTTTAATACATATAATCATCAAAGATAATATAATCCATGTTTATAAAAACAACATCGGGACGCATTTATAAGGAATTCACCCAGAATATAAAACCCAATGCCACAAACTAAAAAAGGCATCGCCCAACCGGGGCAATGCCTTTCTTATCTCATCTTCCGGAAAGTGCCAGCCATAGGGCGGCAGTCTCCGGGATCTGTCCCTTAAAGTACCTGGATACCTTCTTCACGGGCCTGTTCTTCTCCTGAAGGAGTGATCAGTTTGTAACCCTTACCGTGGATGTTGATGATTTCGATTCCCGGATCATCTTTCAACAGTTTACGAAGTTTGGTAATATACACGTCCATACTACGGGCATTGAAGTAGTTGTCGTCAACCCAGATAGTTTTCAGTGCATAGTTACGTTCCAGAATTTCATTTGCATGGGCACACAGCAGGCTCAGCAGTTCGCATTCTTTCGTTGTCAGCTTCGTTACCTTGTCACCGATAGCCAGCGTTTGTTTCTGGGTATCGAACAAGAAATTACCAAGCTTATAGAAAGGAATGTCTTTCATCTTCTTACCTTTCACACGGCGAAGGATCGCTTCGATACGAAGCAGCAACTCTTCCATGCTGAACGGCTTTGTCAGATAATCGTCGGCACCGATCTTGAAGCCTTCCAGAATATCTTCCTTCATTGTCTTGGCAGTAAGGAAAATAATTGGAATGTCAGGATTTATAGAACGGATTTCCTGTGCAAGAGTGAAACCGTCTTTTTTCGGCATCATTACGTCTAATACGCAAAGATCATATTTGCCTTTGGTGAAACCTTTGTAACCTGCTTCTCCATCAGAGAAAAGATCTGTTACATAACCTTTAGCCTGTAAGTATTCTCTTAATAGCATACCCAGGTTTTCGTCGTCTTCACAAAAGAAGATTTTCAGTTTTTCTTCCATAACTAACTTTTTATAAGAGGTAAAGTAATAATAAATTTTGTTCCTACATTTCCCGGACCCAACTCGGCACGGATCGTACCCTTGTGGTCCTCGATAATCTTACGGACGTAAGCAAGTCCCAGACCGAAACCTTTTACGTCGTGTACGTTCCCTGTCGGCACGCGGAAGAAGCGGTCGAATACTTTTTTCAGGTATTCTTTCTTGATCCCGATACCATTGTCTTCAACGGCGATCAGCAGTTTGCCGTTGTTGTCGTTCCAGGTTCTTACCATCAATGTAAGGGGCACCTCCGGACGGCGGTATTTCACTGCGTTGTCCATCAGGTTAAACAATACATTGGTGATGTGCATTTCATCTACATAAATGGACGAATCGACAGCCTGCAAGTCGACATCGAGCGTACCGTCGTACTTTTCGACTTTCAGGGCGAAGGTGTTGGCCACGCTGATCACCAGGTCGTTCGCATCCACTTCCTTCAATTTGAGAGCTGCTTTCTGCCGTTCGAACAACGACATCTGGAGCACCTTCTCTACCAGGAAGCCCAATCGCTTCGTCTCATCATTTATCACGCCTGATATATGTCTGAATACATCAGGACTTTTCGTTATATCCGAATCTTTCAACATCTGTGCCGCCAGCGAGATCGTGGAAACCGGAGTCTTCAGCTCGTGCGTCATATTGTTGATAAAATCATTTTTCATTTCTGACAGCCTCTTCTGGCGGAACACAATATAAATGGTAAAGATAAACGTTACCAAAAGTATCAGCGAGAAAAGCACGGACGGTACAATAAATGTTACAGAACTTGAAATATAGTCACCTTTCGTAGGGAAATATACTTTCAGATAATTCTGCTTCGAGGGAGGATCATTTGGAAACAATACGTATGTAATTATATCAGACGCAATAGGTTCCTTCTTTATTTCCCCACTCTGGTACACTGTCTTCCCGTCTTTGTTAATAACAAAAAATATGAACGGCAGGTTCAAACCATTGTTAATAAATTCTGTTTTTAAGTAATTATTCAGCTTCTTAAAGTCGACACGTTCCTGAATCGGCTTCTGGTTGGGAGTGTTCAACAGATTCAGTAAAACCAGCTGCATCAGATCGCCCTGATACTTCAGACGGTATTTCAATGATTGCTGCAAGTCGTGGGATGTACCGACAATATTGTTGGCCGCTTGCTTTTTGTCGAGCGACGAAAGCGGCTGAAACTTCTGGCTGAAACTATGCAACTGTTCTATCTGCATAATATTGTTGCCATCGGCATCCTTTATATTCAGCTTCTGCTGAGTGATTGCCTGCGTGATCTCTTCCGGATTCTGGCTGTTACGCAGATAGTTGTTATCTTCACGCCTGAGATCTTCTTCCAGATACTCACGCGTTTCATCCAGCTCCAGGTTTTTTGAGACTTGGTGCAAGCTCCTTTTGACTGTTTCATTGAATTGCTCGCTGCTTTTTTTGAGTATAATGCTCACGTACTTAACCTGCAGGAAAAGCAAACCGGCAAAAGCAAATGCCATTACACAAGCGAGTAACCAAATCGTAGATTTCCTCATTCCAAATACTTTCTCTTTTTAACAGAACAAATAACGCTCATTTTAGTTTAATATTCACACAAAAAAGGTAAAAATCATAGCCCATTTTTCTTAAAAATAGTTTATCCATCAATCTGACATCACCTTCATTCCCTTTGAAAACAAGGGTTTATATTGATAATCACCTATCCTTAGGCACATTTGTTAATTCGTTCCTGTGTATAAAAACACAATTATTGATTATTTTGTTTCAAGTTATGCAAAAAATATGAATTCCTACAAAGAATCATAGGAGCTGTTTTTGCATGCAGGTGCAGAATAATATATATGTATAACGAATGGAGATGCCGAATTATTTTATATGACGGCAAACAACATATAACCTGAGAACTTGAAACTTCTTAAAAACTTATGCCGAATGCATTCAAATTTAATTATTAGCTATATCTTTGCTGCTGACAAGAGTTATGCAAGATGGCACAAGAAGGTATTACACAAATTGATGTAAAACAGGTATTACAACAAAAAGCGCCCTCAGTGGCGGGAAAAATACCCGGTTTTATTGTCAATTATCTGATCCGTACCATTCATCAGGACGAACTGAATGATATTCTCACCCGTTATCATGACAAGGATGGGGTTGATTTTATGCAGGAACTGATCGGTTATTTTGACCTGACCCTGGAGCTGGTGAATGAAGAAAATATCCCGGCGACAGGTCGCTATATTTTTGCCTCCAACCATCCGTTGGGAGGGCTGGACGGCATTTGCCTTTCGGCAGTGATCGGACAGCATTATAACGGGAAGATCCGTTATCTGGTGAACGACCTCCTCCTCTACTTGTCAAATCTGAGATCGATCTTTGTACCTATCAACAAACATGGTTCGCAGGGAAAGAACAATGCCCGGCTGATCGACGAAGCCTATGCTTCCGACAATCAGATCGTGACATTCCCGGCAGGACTTTGTTCGCGCAAGATTAACGGGAAGATACAGGACACCGAATGGAAAAAGTCCTTCATCCAGAAGGCGGTCGAACATAAACGGGATATTGTCCCGGTGTATTTCGAAGGGAGAAATTCCAATTTTTTCTACCGGCTGGCGAATCTGCGCAAGGCGTTGGGGATAAAGATGAACTATGAAATGATTTATTTGCCGGACGAAATGTTCCGGTCCAAACATAAAACGTTCCGAATCCATTTCGGCAAACCTGTTCCGTGGCAGACTTTCGACAACAGTAAAAAGCCGGCTGAATGGGCAGAGTGGGTGAAGGGACTTGCTTATAATCTCAAGTAAACAAAGACTCTATTTATATGCAAGACATTATTAAGCCGATTGATCGTGCACTTCTGAAATCGGAGCTGACAAAAGAAAAGAAGCTCCGCAGCACGAATAAGTCAAACAATGAGATATACATTATTACAGCCCACGATTCTCCCAATGTGATGCAGGAGATCGGGCGTTTGCGGGAAATCGCTTTCCGCTATTATGGCGGAGGAACAGGTTTTCCGGTAGATATTGACGAGTTCGACACGATGGAGGATGCTTATCGGCAACTGATCGTCTGGAGTCCGGAAGATGAACAGATCCTGGGAGGATACCGTTTCCTGTGCGGTTCGGATGTCAAGTTCGATGAGAACGGGAAGCCGATGTTGGCGACTTCGCATCTGTTCAACTTCTCTGAGAAGTTCAATAAAGAATTCCTTCCGTATACGGTCGAGTTGGGCCGTTCTTTTGTAACGCTGGAATATCAGTCTACACGTGCCGGTGCCAAAGGTTTGTTTGTTCTCGATAACTTATGGGACGGACTGGGGGCTTTGTCGGTAGTCGATCCGAGCCTGCAGTATTATTTCGGGAAAGTGACGATGTATAATACTTATAATACGGAAGCACGCAATATGATCCTTTATTTCCTGGGAATGCATTTCCCGGATTCGGACAAGCTGGTCACTCCGATATATCCGCTGGAGACAGATATGGATATGGAGAAGATGAAAGAGTTGTTCCGTTATGATAATTTCAAGGATAATTACAAGGTGCTGAACCAGGAGGTCCGCAAGTTCGGTATCAATGTACCGCCGCTGGTAAATGCTTATATGAGCCTTTCACCCAAGATGCGCGTATTCGGTACGGCGATCAACCATGAGTTCGGCGATGTGGAAGAAACCGGTATCCTGATCGCCATCAATGAAATTCTGGAAGACAAGAAGAAACGCCATATCGAAACGTATCTGAAAGAGGAGGCGCAGACGGCAGACCTGATACGGAAAACAGAATAAAGAATGTGCCAATATGCCAATTATAAGAGATGTATCTATACTATCTCAATGGGCATATTGGCACATTTTCTTATGGATATATTATTTCTCTTCTTCCTTTTGTTTTCTCCACTCTTCTGCCACTTCCACCAATGACTCGTACCATTCCGGGCCGAATTTACGGGTAAGCGGTTCCTTCAGGAACTTATACAGAGGAAGTTTTTCTTTCCGCCCTACTATTTCTGCTGCCTTACATATTTTCCACCGGTCGTAGTTTACGGCACGGAAGTCTTTGTATTGGGTAACACGCACCGGATACAGGTGACAGGATACCGGTTTGTAGAAAGACAGTTTGCCTTCGCGGTAGGCTTTCTCGACGGCACATTTGCAGGTTCCGTCTTCGTCGTAGCAGGTAAATACGCAATCCTTGCCATTGACAATGGAAGTGACGATATCGCCTTCGCAGTCGATGTAGGCGACACCTTGCTTCTTAATGATTGCCTGTGCCTCGGGAGAAAGGTCATCCCAGATAACCGGAAGTGCTTTCTCCAGTTCGGCGATCTCGCTTTTATCGAGCGGAGCACCGGAGTCGCCTTCCACGCAGCAGATACCTTTACATTGGGCAAGGTCGCAAATGAAATTAGCTTCGATCAGGTCTAAGCTGACCAGGGTATCATCAATTTGGATCATATTGGTTGATAGTTGACAAGTGACAAGGACAGTTGACAGATGACAGTTGACAGATGACAGTTATCTCTTTCTTACGAAAAACAATAACCGTTACTTGCCAACTGCTAACTGTCAACTGTCACTTGTCAACTGTCAACTTCTAAGAGTTGTTATTTAATCAACGATTTGCCTGTCATTTCTTTCGGCTGCTTCAATCCCATGATGTGAAGGATGGAAGGAGCAACGTCTGCCAGGATACCGTCCTCTACTTTTGCTTCTTTGTTTTCCGTTACATATACGAAAGGAACAGGATTCAAAGAGTGAGCCGTGTTCGGTGTACCGTCTTCGTTCAAAGCGTGGTCGGCATTACCGTGGTCGGCGATGATGATCACTTCGTAATCGTTTGCTTTCGCTGCTTCTACCGTATCGTTCAGGCAAGCGTCGATCGTTACGACAGCCTTTTCGATAGCCGAGTAAATACCGGTGTGGCCCACCATATCGCCATTTGCATAGTTACAAACGATATAGTCATATTTCTTGGTGTAGATAGCTTCTACCAGCTTGTCTTTTACTTCAAACGCGCTCATTTCCGGTTTCAGGTCGTAAGTAGCCACTTTCGGCGACGGAACCAGGATACGGTCTTCGCCATCGAACGGAGTTTCGCGTCCGCCGTTGAAGAAGAAAGTAACGTGAGCATATTTTTCTGTTTCGGCAATGTGCAACTGTGTTTTGCCAACTGATGCCAGGAATTCGCCCAGTGTATTTTCTACATTGTCCTTGTCGAACAGGATGTGGACACCCTTGAAGCTGGCATCGTACGGAGTCATACAGAAATACTGCAGGTTAGGAATAGTCTTCATTCCAGCTTCCGGCATATCCTGCTGAGTCAGAACGACTGTCAGTTCTTTCGCACGGTCGTTACGGTAGTTGAAGAAGATAACCACGTCGCCCTCTTCGATAGTAGCCACCGGCTTGCCGTTTTCTACGTGTACGATCGGTTTGATGAATTCGTCCGTTACGCCTTCTGCATACGATTCTTCCATCGCAACAACCATGTCTTCGGCAGGTTTGCCTGTACCGTTCACGATCAGGTCGTAGGCTTCTTTCACACGTTCCCAACGTTTGTCACGGTCCATAGCATAGTAACGTCCGATGATAGACGCGATCTTGCCGCCTGTCGTCTTCAAATGGTTTTCCAGTTGTTCGATGAAACCTTTACCGCTCTTCGGGTCTGTGTCGCGACCGTCCATAAAGCAATGAACGTATGCTTTGTCCACTCCATATTCCTTAGCGATATCAGCCAGTTTGAACAGGTGTTCCAATGAGCTGTGCACACCACCGTCGGAAACCAGTCCCATGAAATGGATCTGTTTGCCGTTTTCTTTGGCGTAGCTGTAAGCACGTTTGATTTCGGGATTGTCGAGGATTGTATTCTGACGACATGCGATGTTGATCTTCACCAGGTCCTGATAAACGATACGGCCTGCACCGATGTTCAGGTGTCCTACTTCCGAGTTACCCATCTGTCCGTCGGGTAAACCTACGTTTTCGCCGGAAGCCTGCAACTGAGAGTTAGGATATGTTTTCAACAGATAATCCCAATAGGGAGTGGGAGTGTTATAGATTACATCATCTTTACCACGGTCGCCGATTCCCCAGCCATCGCAGATCAATAAAAGTGCTTTTTTGCTCATGATTGCCTTATTTATATAGTTTATACTTATTAAATATCTAATACCGGGTGCAAAGATAATGCAAGTCGAGAGTAGAATAAAATGAACTCGTTCATTTTTTATGCCGAGGCGCAGCTTATCTTCGCTTTGCTGCAAAGATAAGCATTTCCGACGTAATATTATTTCCCTTTAAAGTATTACTTTTGTGGTAAATATGGAAAAGAAGATATACGACAACGATCTGGGAACCATCCTTCTCCGTACTACCCCGCGAGCCACCCGTTATACGCTGAAAATATCAAAGGGAATGATCACCGCCACCATGCCGGAGGGAGGGGATGAAGGACGGATGTTGTCTTTTATCGAAGAAAACCGCCAAAAGCTGCTCGCCGCCCTGAAGAAACACCCGGCACGCCCGTTGCTGAACGAAGCGACCGCATTGCAGGCGACTACCTTCCGGGTGGAAATATTCCGTACCGACCGCAACAACTATTACATGACTCTGAAGGAAGGGATACTCCGTATCGCCTGCCCGTCCGGAACCCGTTTCGAGTCGGACAGGGTACAGGAGATCTTAAAGGATTTACTGGAGAAAGCACTCCGCCACGAAGCCAAGCGGTTGTTACCCGACCGGCTGATGGCGCTGGCCGCCCGCCATCGTTTCACCTGCACAGGCGTACGGATCATGAACAGCAAGACCCGGTGGGGAAGTTGCAGCACACGCAAAAGCATTAACCTGTCTTTATCATTGATGCTTCTCCCCTGGCATCTGATCGATTATGTCCTGCTCCATGAACTTTGCCATACGGTGGAGATGAACCACAGCGACCGTTTCTGGAAACTACTGAACAGCGTGACAGACAATAAGGCGCTTGCTTTACGCCATGAGCTTAAGGGTTACCACATGCTGTAATCTGTTGGATAAGTCTATTCTGTAACCGACCTCTTGTGCCGGACAAAATGTTTTGCCACAGTGTTTGCAGAGTTTTGCCATGCAAGTGACAATCTTTTGCCATGCCTTTGGCAGAGTTGTGCCAAAGGCATGGCAAGGTTGTGTCATAAGGGTGACAAAGCCTCGTTAATGCTTACTGCGCCAGTGAGAACCGGAGGGCGACACCGTAATTCGAGTTACTTGTCGGATAAGCTGCATTAGAGATCAGCGGCTCATTGATCTGCAGGTCGTAAAACGCACGAAGGGTCAACGCGCGGCTCAAACCGTAATCGGCAGAGAACTGGATTGTCTTCGCAACGTTACCGCTGGTAGCCTGCGTGAAGCTATCCTCGATCTTACGGATCAATGATTGCATCTTGTTGTACGAGAAGTCCAGGCGCACGGTCAGGTCGTTGCTGAAATCACGTGTTTTCTTCATCTTCAATATCTTGTTGAACTCGGCAAACTTGTATCCCAACCCGATCGTGTATTTATTGGACAGCGCCTCTACGATCTGGTAAGACGAGATATTCAGGTTCAGATTGCGTGTAGTCGTATAGTCTGCACGGATCGTTATATTGTTCAACATCGTGGCATCGACTCCCAACAGCGGGCTGAAACTCTCAGTCAGGCTGACGGAAGAGATCGAGTAAGGCGAAGAAGGAATAGGCTTATCGGATGCATTCTGTATAAATCCGAGATTATCGCCCAGACCGGCATCGACCCAGGTTGAATAGGTTTCGTAAGCACCGACGTTGTACGTACAGCGATACTGATGGCTCAACATAACCGTCTTGAAGTATTTCTTTATCGCCGGAATACGGATCAGCCCGTCGTACGTGATACGCCAGTTCGGCAACATGCTACGGATGGCGGGGAACGGTGAATGCGAAATCTTGTTCGGATCTTTCCCGGTATAAGCGGCAAGGAACGCCGGGATCAACACGTCAGACGAGTTACGGCTGATTCCCAGTTCATTGTTATCTCCCGGATCGTAGAGTTGCCCGGTATATCCGGTCTGGCTAAGGAAACCTCCATACGGATAGAAAGTCCCGGCATAACGGTTTTCAAGGCGCTGGGCTATGATCTCACGGTTCTCGATGAATTTTTCGAACGATTTGGAGGCATAGTTGTTGCCTGCATTGCCGATGCCTTTGAAGAAACTACCCAAAGCGACGGTCGTCATTGTGAAATTACCTCCGGTCAGTTCCGGCATACCAGCATACATATATTGTATATCGGTGCTGCGGGTGTCCACGCGATTGGCATTCAGGTCGATCTTCAATCCGGTGATCGGTTCCAGGTTCGCCCGGATATTCAGGTTCTTCGCGCTGGTCATGACAGCCGGGTTGACATTGGTCGTATTTTCGATCAGCCAGCCACGGTCTTTGGCATCATACAGGAAGTCGCGGTTCACGGCTCCAAAGGCAAAACCCAATCCCGGTGTCAGGCCGAACGGTGAACGTCCCTGCCCGAAAATATCACCGATCATCGGGGAGAATCCGGGCACCATCATACCATCCGTAGTGGCATACTGGATATTGATGCGGCGAACCATCATCAGGAAGCGGCTGGCGTGTTCGGCAGCTTTATACAGGAAGTCTTCCGTTGCTTTCGGGCCCGGCTTGATGGTCAGTTTCAAATGGGCCGTATCCTGATTCAGGATCATTACCTGTGCATAGTTGAGCGGTTTATACTTAATCGCATACACTTTGCCGTCGGCTCCGCGGGCAGTGATACGCACCTTTTTGGTGAACATTCCGTGCTGCACGACCGTACCGCTGTCCATGTTCAGCTGGATGTCTCTTTCCAGCTTTATCTCTTTCGGTTCTTTCTTCTTAGTTGCCGTACGGGTTGCCGAGAACTTCTGGTTCACTTTCTTCAGGAACTTGTTCTTGTTGTAAAGCGATTGCAGGTTCAAGCTACCCTGCCAGTCGATCTGACGCTGGTTGGTGATCGTATTACCGAGCTCATATTGCGTATCGGTGACCGCCCCGCGATCCCAGTTGTATTGCGCATTGTATGTGACGGAACTGTTCACCCAGTCCAGAACCGGGATATACTGCAACGGCATGTTCCAGGTGACATTGAATGTCTGGTCATATTTCAAAGGCGTACCCAGGTCGGCGATACTCTGTTTAACAGAATCTTTCCAAATCTGATACTGGTCGGCAGCCAGTTCTTTGTTAACCTGAACGTACGGTTCCTCGATCCGGGCATTTGTTCCGGAAGTGAAGGTCATGTTCAGGTTGTTCGTAAAGTCCCAGCGCAAGCTGAAAGCACGGTCCCAGTAGAACTCGGAGCTGAAAGTTACCTCCGGTTTGTAGCCAGTGTTTTCCAGGTCGCGCAGCTGCATTTCGTTATAATTACGCATCATAGCCGTCTGGAAACTGATATTCGACGGTAGATAGTTCAAGCTGAACTGTTTGATATAACGGGTGTAGCCATTGTTCTTCTTCATCTTCTGGAACGGACGGAACGGTTTCGCATACGGTGTATAGTTGTAGGCGAAGTTGCCGCGATAATCTTTTGTCGTTTCATATTCCGTTTCCGGATTCTGCCTTTTCGTCTCGCTGAATGAATAGCCGATCGAGAAGTTCGCCGGGTCGTAAGGCATCGGCGTCTTACTGCGGATATCTGCCCTTACGTTGTTGAATGAGATACTCTTGATAACTGTCTGATCGACTGCCACACTCTTGATGGAGTCTTTTTCCGCTTTCGTCTCGACAGCATCCAAAGCATCGTCCAGCTTGATATCCTGATCGAGCGGATTGTATTTTGCTTTCGTCTGATCTTTAGAATAAGCATAGTACATCGGAATGCTGACCTTTGCCTTTTCGGGGAAGAATTTACCCCATTCGATGTTGGCCGCTACGTTGTATTGCGTAAAGTCGTCGATGCGGCGTTCAGCCAGCGACTGGTCGAGTGCGCCGAAACCAGCCGTTTCGATACGCCCGCCTACATTCACCGTAGCCAGGTCAGACACGGCCACGTTCAGGTTGGCATTGGCCGCCCAACCGCCTTCTTCGTTGAATTCACCCAGACGCAATTCGTTGATCCACACCTCACCGCTTCTGACAGCATTCGAGCCAGATACATTACGGACACCGATCATAATCGTTTTCACTTCCGATAAGCTCGGGTTACCTACGATACTGATCGTATTACTTAGATTGTCAGGGTCAGGCTCCGAATAAACGGTATTGAAAGTAATACCTTTGTCACCCGCCCGCTTCTTTTTGTTCCGGCTCAGTTTGAGATTGGTTAATACTTCAAAACGGAAATCGAGCATGTTCTCTGTCGGCCAGATATCAATAGGTTCATATGCTGATCCTTTCCCAGTCGGAGTCACCTTCAACGGAACTTCATATTCGTAATAATTATTTTTATAATCGGACCCCAAGCGGATGAATACGGATAAGTCTCCGTCGACAAGCTGGGTATAATTATCTGCATCCAGAGGCAATGCTTCCGCATGGGTAAACAACTGCAAGCGTTTATACTGGCGCAGGTCGTAAGCTGTCGTCTTGTAAACGGCACGTGCATCTCTCGTTGCCAACTCAGTCACTTTCATGGACAGGGCCTGTTCGTTCTGCCGGTTTACCTGAGGTTGACCGGGGTCTTGTGTACGGCTTACGCCGGGAGGAACCCTGTAAGGAATAGGCTCCCTACGACTATTTTCTTCTATATTCACCGAAGAAACCTCCAGTGATCCATTGACCATCGGCGGCACTTTCGGGTCGGACAGGTCTTGTTCGTATGAACGCCATTCGCCACGTACCAACTCGAATGTTCCGAAACGCAAAATTGTCGGCTTAGAGAAATTAGTCATATACATACGCATAAAGCGGATACTTTTAAAGTCACTAATAGCCCCGACAGCACGGTCGTATTTCTTCACCGGAATCTTGAAAAGATACCATTTCGCCGGGTTCTTTTTACCACCGGTCTCGTTATCACCATTAGGCAGTTTCGGCAAAGTTTCCTTCACATCCACAATAAAATTCTTTCCTACTTTCAGGTCTTCCGGACGAATAGACACCTTGTATTCAAAATACTTTTCGTTTTTGTTCATCGTGTTATCCTGATTCAGGTCTTCCACATCCGGATTCTTGGAGGCGGAAGTATCGTAACGCTCTCCGGAAGTTCCACTCTCAGCAGAGTTGCCCTCTGTTCCATTGTAACGTTTGTAACGGTCGAGAATGCTAACTCCATTTTCATCCAGGTCTGTGCCTCGGAAATAACGGTATTTATCAGTTGCCGGATTCATTAAAGGCGAATAATCATCCTTCATCATCGAATCGATCCTTGTCGGCGACAACTTAGTCATCAATTTGCTGATAAACTCCGCGTAGGCAGGATACTCCCGTTCTTCTTCCGCCGATAAACCATTAAGGCCGACATCTTGTCTTGCACGTGCTCCGGAAGTATTGTCGAAGGCATAGACCGTACTTTGCTGCTTCGGTACAAGTCCCCAGACTGTTGAATCGACCCTGCTTCTGTCACCATCGACAGGCAAGCCGTTCTCGTAGAACTTCTTTCCATCTTTCAGCACATCTTCCGATACTTCTCCCAGGTTAAAATAAAGGTCACCGCCTTTTGCTGTAACACCTTCCTGTGCCTCATAAAGATAAGGATCGAGTAACCAGAACTCAATATATTCGACATTGGCAGTCTCGAAATCACTTTGGTCGATCTTACGCATGATACCGCCCCAACGCTTTTCCGGATTTTGCAACGTACCGTCAGAGTTGACCTGATCGGCATCGAGGTTATACGGACCACGTTCATTCGGATAATAGGCAAGGTTGAGCGCCTGAATTGTACTCGATTCATTATAACCCTGGTCTTTATCCGGAAACAATTCATCTACATAGACGGCACGAACGTAATGGTTGGACAACTGTTCTTTATCATTACGGATATGCGTGGGTGCCTGACTGGAATTCTTGCGATTGAATAATCCGTCGACATAGTACCATGCCAGCAAGGCACGGTTTTTACCATATTCGATATCGTTTGTCAGGCTGGCTTCGGGGAAACGAGCTGTGGCGTTATCATCCCAGGGTACACTGGCCAGTTTCCACGGATACGGGTTCAAGAGGTCGAAACCGCTTTGTGTCGATTCGAAATCGTCCAGATAAGAGTAACCTCCGGTATATTTGTTTTCATAATGTCCGGCTATCAGGTGGGCAAATTCACCGGTGAATGCAATCTGGCTGGGTTTTGTCAGGTTCAGCAACGGCAGTTTGTCGAATGCGTTTGTCAGCCATTGGCTTTCCGTTTTATAGGCAATATTGAATCCCCACAATGTATTTTTAATAGACTCGTCACCGAACGCCGTTTTAGTGCTCAACGGCATTTCCGACATATGCATAATGGTGGCTCCCAGCGAAAAGTCCGGATTAAACTGATAGTTGAGATCCAACCCCATCATTGTCTTTCGTTGCATATTATATGCCGTCTGGTTTTCCAGCGAAACGCTTACGGGGGTTCCGGCAGCAATGATGCTTTCATTCAAAATTGTAACGGTACCGGATGTGTAATCGACCGCATAATCCACATTTTCCGTTAATGTAGCACCTGCTGCCGTTACGCGTACCGAGCCGCGTGCCACGTTGCTGGCACCCAACTGTATCTCGGAAGCGGAAGATGCCTTATATTCCCCCCGCATGATGAACTTGTTCTTTTCTGCGATCTGGCGAGCGGCGGTCTGTGTCGTATCGTACAATTCCTGGAATACATATTTATCTGCGACAGCCGGACTGACGACACCCTGCAATTTCTCTTTCAAACTGGAACCGAACGGCTCGATGGTCGGGAAGATCACTCTACCGGTAGCAGGTTGTACAGTATATCCTTCCACAAAGTCAAAATATCCGTCGGGATGCTTTTCGTTCTGGGCATTCAGACGGTCTGCTCCCATCAAGCGTATCCAGATTTTCCTGGAAGCGGTATCCTGACTGGCTTCCGGCAGATAGTTTACATAAGTACCAGTCGTATCGCTCTGGTACATGACATCCAGGCGGAACTTCTCTTTCTGGACAGAATAGGCACCGAGAGAATAGATATTTTTCATCATCAGGTCCCAGTACATCATGGGCGGAGACATGTTTACACCTTTCAGCAACTTGACATAAAGACAGTTGTTGGGGTTAGCCGGATCGCTGTCGGAAAATTCACCGACTCTTCCCGTACGTTTACCGGAAACATCATTGTATTCATATTCAAAAGCGACAGCCAACACTTCATCTGTCTGCAAACTTGTATTCAATGAGATATATCCCAACTGTTTGTCAAATGTATATTCAGAGTTAGCATCCAACAAACGGGCACTCTCCACCTCTTCATATTCAGCACCTCCGGTAAAACCCGACAACACCTGTGCCACCTGACTAATCTGACGGGCACCCGAGTAAGTCGTAGTCATTTGGTTGTACAAGCTGTTCGCACTATTGGCAGGGTACTTACTACCACTGACCGGAAAAGCACCGGGGTTAGCCATGTATGCATCATCGTTTTCACCAATATCGGTAAAGGCAACAATATTGCGTGACTGATCGTAATTGCCTCTTTTATTCGTCACCCAAACTTCCAGGCGGGTAATGTTTATATCTGCATATATCTGGGGTAAACTGGCCACAGCCTCGTTATATCTATTCCGGAAATAATGTGCCAGAAAGAAATGTCGGTTCTCATCATACTCGTCGATCTTCAACTCAAAATCTTTGGTCTGCACACCGCCTTTGGAATTCACTGTTTTAGACTCCGAATTCTGTTGTGCAAACAACGCGTTAACCCTCAGTTTACCGAACTGAAGGTCTGCTTTCATACCGAACAAAGCCGCCCCGCCATTGATCAGCGAGTTGCTTGTCGTCATCGATACGTTACCGGCTTCCAATGATTTGATGATCTCATCCTCTTCACCCGTATAAGCCAGTTTCAGCTTTTTGGAGTCGAAGTCGAAGGAAGTCTCCGTATTATAATTCATATCGAAATTCACTTTCGAGCCCACGGATGCCTGTACATTCAACTGCACGCTTTCATCGAAGTTAAAAATGGTATTGCTACGGGCACGTTCAGGCAGCGAAGGATCTTTGGTACTATTCCTCTTTAAACCTAAAGTAACTTCTGCCGACCCTTGTGTCTTTACACGTACACCTCCGGGACCGAATATGCGTTCTGCCGCACCGATACCGAACTGCATATCTGCCAGGTTGAACTGCTTATCCGCTTCTTTCTGAAATTCTTCTTCGTTTTTCTGACGATAATAAGAGCGGAGCGATTGCTTCATGCTATAGTCCTGATATTCTTCCGGACTCAAGTCGATCGGCGTGGTCAGGTCTTTCTCACCTAAACGGGTACGGACTACATATCTTCCGGTATTGATGTCGTATTCAACGACCGTCTTTACGTTTTCCGGATCACGTAAGTCCATCGGTAACTTTTTGCCCAGGTCCTCATAACCTTCCGGTATAGTTTTCGACACCGGATAGCGGGTTGCCGGAACCGTATCTTTTCCATCCGGAAAATCCTGTTCTTCAAGCAACTGTATATCCGGTAACTCAGCGGTATAAGTCAGGTAATCGGCATTCAATGAGACCATACTGACCCCGAATAGCAGTATTGTAACCCAGATAAGATATTTAAGAGTTTTCTTTTTCATTTTAAATTGTCAACTGTACTTGTAAGGGTGGTCGGCAAACCTCCCCTGCCTGTCAACTATTAAAGCATTCTGAGTGCACTTTTTATCACTTGTTCTACTGCCAGCATCGGCGAACTTTTCAGTATCGAACTGACTGCCTTTTGCGAAGCAGCCTTCTGGAATCCCAACATCACAAGGGCGGCAACCGCTTCCTGGGCAACCGCACCGTTTCCACCCGTAACAGGAGCTCCTGCACTTGCTATCGAATCGCCGGCCTTTACCTTGTTTTTCAGGTCGACCAGAATACGTTGTGCCGTTTTCTGTCCGATCCCTTTTACCGAAGTCAGGGCCGTTTCATTTTTATTGGCAATTACCTGGATCAATTCGGCAGGAGGAAGAGAAGACAAGATCATACGTGCTGTATTAGGGCCGACTCCGGATACCGATGTCAACAATAAAAACAACTCACGTTCAGCCTTTTGAGCGAAACCGAACAAAAGATGGGCATCTTCACGTATGACTTCATATACGTAAATTTTCCCGGTAGGTTTCCCGCTGAAAGCGCTGTATGTAGTCAGAGATATGTTAAGTTCGTAGCCAATCCCTGCACATTCGATGATCATCTGTGTGGGAGTAAGTTCTACGATATCCCCCTTAATATATTCTATCATTTTGCGTCTCTTCTAGTTATTCGTACATATAATAACGCAAAATTAAGCAAAAGCGTATATCAGACCTAAAGAAATATTCAAATAGGTAAATATTTATTCCCTTCCAGGGTATTCGGCAGTAAAGGTTTCGAAACAGCCGCGGTCCTGTAGCGTGACGAAACAGCGACGGTTGTCAGGGCCTCCGAATGTAATGTTCGACGGTTTCTTTCCTTTCAGCTGTATTTCACGGATCAGTTTCCCTTTCGGATTTATAAGGGCTACCGTTCCTTTTTCATAACGGCAGAGATACAGGTTGCCTTTTACGTCGCAACGGATGCCGTCCATACCGAAACCTTCGAACGTATGGAAAAGTGTCTTGTTTTTAAGTGTTCCGTCCTGTTTTATGTCGTACACCCATACTTTAAGTTGTGCAGACTCGTTAACATAAAGTTTTTTACCGTCAGGACTGACATCGATGCCGTTGGTCGTCCCCATATCACCTTCCAGCAGGGTGACTTTACCGTCCGGAGTGACCAGCCAAAGCTGTCCTTTCTTGTTCGGCCAGTCCGGGTCGCTGGCATACAGGTTGCCATTGGGTGCCAGGGCGATATCGTTGGGTTGGTTCATCTTCGGCTCGTGGGCATAGACGCTGATGCCTTTGGTTTTCATGTCTACTTTCAGAATGTTATGACCGGTATAATCTGCGACCAACATCTCTCCGGCCTTATTGAAACGGATACCGTTGCCCGTAGAACCTTCGGGAAGTGTCACGAAACATTCATGCGATCCGTCCGGGCGTACAATGCCTATCGTTCCTTCTTTACCATAGTTGACGGCGTACAGATTACCGGATTTATCGGTGGCGGGGCCTTCTATTCCGTTGGTAAAAGTACCTTCCGGCAGTAAGTCGGTCGTTTCGCGCTGTGCGGCTGTCTGTGCTCCGGTCGTTACTCCGATAAACAGGCAACTCATAATCGTAAGAAGCATTGTACGTGTTTTCATATCAGCTGTTATTTTATTGTTTCCAGAATCCCGGAACAAGTAATGTCAATACGGTAAATATTTCCAGACGTCCCGTCATCATCAGGAAGGAAAGGAACCACTTGGATACGACAGGCACTTCAGAGAAGTTATCCACCGGTCCCAGCTTGCCAAGCCCCGGACCGACATTGCTGATGGCCGAGACTGCAGCACCGATCGACTCCTCGAATCCCAAACCGTCGAGCATCAGAACGATACAACTGATCACGATCAGGGACATATAAGCGAAAGCAAATGCCAGCACGCGATGAACAATCTCTCCGGATACAATATGCGAATCCATCCGTACAGGTATAATTGCATGCGGGTGTGTCTGTTTCTTGAATTCATTGAAGAGATTCTTCGAAAGGATCACGAAACGTCCCATCTTCAACCCTCCGCAGGTAGAGCCGGCACAACCGCAAATAAACATCAATATCAATGCGATCATCCAAAAGAACGGTCCCCAGGGAATATAGTTTTCCGTAGCGAATCCGCACGTAGAGACCAGTGTCACCACCTGGAAGGCTGCCTGCCGGAATGCAGTCGGGAAGTCGGTAAAGAACCCCTTATACATGATCCATCCGGTTGTCACGGCTATCATAAGCATGACAAACCAGAAAAACCAACGGAACTCTTCATCAAAAAACAATTTCTTCACATTCCCGTTCAGGCAGAAATAGATCAATGTGATATTGGTCGCCCCGATGAACATGAAGATCGTGATAATATATTCGATATAAGCGGAATTCCAATAAGCAATACTGGCATTCTTTGTGGAATATCCTCCTGTAGAGATAGCCGTCAGGGCATGGTTGGCAGCGTCATACAAATCCATCGGTCCGATCCATAACAGCCCGATCAACAGAAAAGTAAGGAACAGGTAAACACCCCAAAGGCGCTTGGCTACCTGTGTCACGCGAGGACGGAAACGCTCATGGGTGATCCCCGGCGTCTCTGCATTGAACATCTGTGTCGCACCGCCGCCCAGGATAGGCATCAATGCTACGGTGAACACGATCATCCCGATACCTCCCTGCCATTGGGTAAGGCTACGCCAGAACAGAATTCCTTTCGGCAATGACTCAATATCGGTCAGGATGGTCGATCCGGTCGTCGTGAAGCCCGACATCGTTTCGAAAAAGGCATCCGTCACGTTATCTATATAGCCTCCCAGGTAAAAAGGCAACATGCCTAATAGAGAAAGTAATATCCAGGTGAATGTCACCGTCAGCATCCCTTCCCGTCGTCCGGCCATATATTCGTTTGCACGGAAGCCGATAGCATAAAGCGATACGCCCACCCCGAACAGTATTCCGCTGCACAAAAGCAACGTATAGAAATCACCGCCTTTGTAGAGGAAGGCGACAACCGTTGCCATCAGCATGAACAGCGTTTCGAGGATGCACATCATCCCCAGCATCTTTATTATGAAACGTATATTCAGTAACATACTAATTAAAATAATCTTCCAGTTTGCGCATAGCCGTCTCCAGACAGAACACCACCACATGGTCGTAGGCTTGTATCTGGGTGTCTCCCTTAATCATCATCGGCTCGCCGTCTCGTATCAACCCTCCTAAAGTCAGATCTTTCGGCAAATGCAGGTCTTTCACCTGTTTGCGGGTGATCTTCGAGTCGGGACGGGCAACGAGCTCAGCCACATCGGCGTTGGCAAAGGTAAGGAACTTTACGTTGGAAACATCGGCATCCAGCAGGAACTGATAGATATGGCTGGCGGCGATCAGCTTTTTGTTAATAACCGAACCGATATCCATATTTTCGGCTAATGGGATATAATCGATATTCTCGATCTTGGCCACCGTTTTGAATACGCCGAAACGTTTTGCAGCCAAACAGGCAAGGATATTCGTACTTGAATTATCCGTCAGGGCAACGAATGCCTGAGCATCCTTGATTCCTTCCTGCATCAGTAGTTCCGTATCGCGTCCGTCGCCGTTAATGATCAGGACATTGCTCGGCACCACTTCGGCTATGCGGTGACTTTTCTCTTTATTTGTCTCCAATATCTTTACCCGGATATTATTCGGCAGATACTGGCTGGTACGGATGGCGATACGGCTGCCTCCCATGATAAAGATCTTTTTCACTTCCGGGTCTTTTTTACCGGCATGTAGCTGCACATCCTTGATATGTTCCTTGGTAGTCGTAAAAAAAACGATGTCGCCGGGTAGGATATAATCGGTACCGCGCGGGATAATCGTTTCATATTGCCGTTTGATGGCAACGATATGGTATAGCTTCTGTTCGTTCAGCAGTTCGACCAGTTGTTTGTTTACCAGGCGGGAATTCTCACGAACCTTCACTCCCAGCAGGATCAGGGCGCCCCCGAACAGTTCCCAGTACTGGCGTGTCCACGGACGACGTATCGCACTGACAATCTCTTTAGCAGCCAGCATTTCCGGATAGATCATCGAGTGGATCCCCAACTTTTCGAACAGCTCTTTGTTTTTGGGTAACAAATATTCGTAGTTATTGATACGTGCCAGGGTTTTGCGTGCTCCCAACTTGGAAGCCAGGATACTTGCGGCAATATTCGTCGTCTCTTCAGGAGTAACGCTGACGAACAGGTCTGTCTTTTTTATACCGGCTTCTTCCAGGTCACGGATCGAAGTCGGATTTCCAACCATAGGAAGAATCTCCATATTGGAATTGGTGATATTCAATCGTTCCTCACTCGGGTCCATCAGGATGATATCCTGCTTTTCCTGAGATAACATCTTCGCGAGATGCGTACCCACTTCGCCTGCCCCGGCAATAATAATCTTCATTTTACTAATTGTTACTCATTCCGTTTGCCGCATCGTCCGGCAAGTTGTCATTAATATTTAATCGTTCATCATTTTTCGGATCTCTCCGGCCAAACTTTCGGCATTCAGACCGCATAATTTATAAAGTTCGGGGATAGATCCGTGTTCAATGAATGTGTCGGGTATACCGATGCGTTTCACCCGCGGAGTATATCCGTTGTCTGCCATAAATTCAAGAACGGCTGTGCCCAATCCGCCTTTCACGACACCGTTCTCTACGGTAATGACGCGTTTGAACTTCCGGCCTATCTCATGTAATAACTCTTCATCGATCGGTTTCAGATAAATCATGTCGTAATGTGCAACCGATAGTCCTTCACCGGCCACTTCCTCTATAGCTTTTATCACTTCATTTCCGATCGGCCCGATAGATAAAACAGCTATATCGTCTCCTTCGTTCAGTTTTTTCCCTTTACCGATGGGAAGGACCTGCATTTCGTTGCGCCAGTCTTTCTTCTCTCCTTTGCCACGTGGATAACGGATCACAAAAGTACCCGTTGCCTCTTTGTACCCGGTGTACATCAGGTTCCGCAGATCCAGTTCGTTGAGCGGCGAAGCGATCGTCAGGTTGGGGATCGGACGCAGGTATGCCAGATCGAACACCCCGTGATGCGTGGCTCCGTCTTCACCGACCAGCCCGGCACGATCCAGACAGATCACCATATGCAGCTTTTGCAAAGCAACATCGTGTATGAGATTATCGTACGCCCGTTGCATGAACGATGAATAGACGTTGCAGAACGGGATCATCCCTTCTTTAGCAAGTCCGGCAGAGAAGGTCACCGAGTGTCCTTCTGCTATTCCGACATCGAATGCCCGTTTGGGAAAAGCTTTCATCATATAGATCATGGAACTTCCGGTTGGCATGGCGGGAGTAATGCCAACGATCCGTTCGTCCTGTTCAGCCAGTTCAACGAGTGTATGTCCGAAAACATCCTGATACAATTGCGGTTCATCCAGTTTGTGGACGATAATCCGCTGACCGGTCTCTTTATTGAATTTGCCCGGAGCATGCCATTCGGTTGCCGATTCCTCGGCGGGCTTGAAGCCTTTGCCTTTTTTAGTCTTGATATGCAATAGTTTGGGGCCTTGCAGATCTTTTATATCGTTCAGCAGCTTGATCATATAGTTGACATCATGCCCGTCCACAGGTCCGAAATAACGGATACTGAATCCTTCAAACAGGTTATGTTGTTGTGTGATCAATGCTTTCAGGCTATTGTTGAAACGGAGAATATTTCCACGACGGTCATTGTTGATCAGTTTCATCTTCCGCAATCCCCTGTACACATCATAGCGCATCTTGTTGTATGCCTGGCTGGTTGTGATATCCACCAGATATTGGCTCAATCCTCCTACGCAATTATCGATAGCCATATCGTTGTCGTTGAGAATGATCAGCAGGTTGTTGGGATTTGCCGAGGCATTGTTCAGTCCTTCAAAGGCCAGTCCACCGGTCATTGCGCCGTCACCGATCACGGCAATGACATGCCGGTTATGTTCTTCTTTGAGTTCGGAAGCTACCGACATACCCATGGCAGCCGAAATGGAGTTGGAGGCATGGCCGGCAATAAAAGCGTCATACTCACTTTCTCCCGGGTTAGGAAAGCCACTGATCCCTTTGAATTTCCGGAGCGTATGAAAAACATCCCGGCGTCCGGTCAGTATCTTGTGTCCGTAAGCCTGGTGTCCGACGTCCCAGACAATCCGGTCGTACGGGGTGTTAAAAACATAGTGCAGGGCAACGGTCAGTTCAACCGTTCCAAGACTGGCACCCAAGTGTCCGGGATTTTCAGAAAGTATATCTATAATGTATTGACGCAACTCTGCACATACCTGGCCCAATTTTTCGGGAGGCAACTTACGCAAATCCTCCGGATAATTAATGACGTTCAATATATGTTCATCCTTGCAATCTATCATGTCCGCTAATTTTTGTGGCAAATGTAAAGAATTAACGCCACATAAAATAGTTTTAGCGGGGCATTTCTTTTACAGAATGGTTAAATCCGGGGGAATGTGAATCTTAACCGATAGGATATATTCTTACTTTTTCGGGAACGGAAGTCGGGGAAATAACTTTCTGAAGCGGATCAGGTAAGTCGTGACATTGCTCCCGGCGATGATGAGAGTAACAGCCAGAATGATCATCACGATCCCGCAACCCAGTCTGGGGGTCAGAACTTCACCGAAGATAGTCACTCCGAAAAACACGGCTGTCAGAGGTTCCAGTGCCCCCAGGATAGCGGTCGGTGTAGAACCGATATACTGGATAGCCTGCGTGGTACACAGGAATGATATAGCAGTGGGAAAGATTGCTAAAGCGATCAGGTTCCCCCACAGATACCAGTCATCGACAACATGCAGACTTTTTCCGAAATCAACACGAATCAGAAAAAGGGCCACTCCGAAAAGCAATATGTAAAAAGTCAGCTTCAATGTGGCTATATCCTTTAATCTCGGACGATTCACGCCAACAATGTAAATGGCATAAGAGAGAGCCGATCCCATCACCAGTAGAACTCCTGTCGTACTAAGGGTCGCTCCGCTCCCTGTTTTGTAGAGTAGTCCGATGCCACCCAATGCCAGCAAAATACATAAGACAGTTTGCAGGGTTAACTTCTCCTTGAAAAGCAGCGACATAAGCAAAGCGACCATGATCGGATAAACGAACAGCAAGGTTGAAGCGATACCGGCTTCCATATAATTATAACTCTGGAACAAAGCCAGCGATGAAAAAGCGACCAGGAAGCCCAGGATAATTAACGGCGGCAGGTCCTTCCGGCATAATTTAAAATTCCGACCTCTTGCTTTCAGCATTATTCCCAGCACGGGGAGGGCAAACAGGTATCTGAAAAAAAGCACTGAGTCAGGATCCATTCCTGCCTTATACAAGGGAAGAGCAAAAAGAGGATTCATGCCATAAGTGGCAGCCGCAATGGCTCCCAGCATGTACCCCTTAACCTTTGCATTCATATAGGTAGATATTTGCTAATTTATACTATCGATAACGGTCGACAAATGTAGAGTGTCCTTTTTACATATACAATACCCTTCAACGGTATTTTTTAAGAAAAGATGAACCTTTATTTGTGGAAAATCACAAATGTTTTATTTGCATGGCTGCTCCTTCCTCCAACAGAGAAAAACCGTGTTTTTCATAAAAAGAGATATTTTTCTTTTCATCCGGCATTATGTTGAGATAGAGATAATCTTTATATTTTTCCTTTACTATTGTCAACAATGTGGCAGCGATACCTTTCCCCTGATAATCCGGATGTACCAATAAATAATGGAGGAATGCAACCATCCCGCCATCATCCAAGGCCCGAATAAGGCCGACCAACTTTGTGCCGTCCCATGCTGTAACCACACATGAAGACGCCTTTAAGGCTTTGATCAGACGTTCCGGATATCTACCTGATAACCAGTTGACCGAAAGGAATAACTCTTCTATTTCCTTTTCTGTGAAATCTTTCGTTTTTCGATATACAATATTCATCTTCTGTTAGTTTGTTTGATTTACTCCCTGAATTCTGCCGGCAAATATCCCGTCTGGCGCTTGAAGAACTTTACGAAATATGACGGATCTTCAAATCCCAGGTAAAAAGCAATCTCTTTGATCTTTAAACTGGAATGGAGGAGCTGCCGTTTCGCTTCAAGGATGATCCGGTCGTTGATAATCTTTAAAGGGGTGCTGCGGGAACTCTCATATACGCAATTGGTCAATGTCTTGGTGGAGACATTCAGACGATTCGCATATTCTTTTACCGTATGCATATGCCGATAATGGTGTTCCAGCATTTGCCGAAACTGGACAAAAGTACGGTTGGATGAATTGTTGATACATAACGGAAGGCCAGTTCCCTTCTGCCCTGTCCGCTGCACGTAGATCAGGAACATTTTTACCAGATATTTCAGATAATCTTTATGAGCAAAAGCATTCGTATGTTGCGTCTCTATTTCCATTTCTTCCACGATATAATTCAGCCGTCGGGTATCTGCAGGCGCTATATTATAGTAAGGAACGGCATCGAAGGCATTGAATACATTGTATTTGAGGAAAACGTTCTCGCTGCTTCCTTCATCGGAAAGAAAACTCTCGTTGAAGTGGATGATGATCCCTTCCTGATCGCGCTTCCCATCGAAATAATGTATTTGTCCCGGCGAAAGAAAAAACAGGGTATTGTCTGTTATGCTATATTCTTTAAAGTCGACATAATGCGCTCCTGTCCCTTTCCTGAACCAAATGATCTGGTAAAAACCATGAATATGCGGATACATAGGGTTATCCCCGTTCTCAATAAAGAAGGAGGGCATTTCCATGATATCGAACTGTATCCCGTCAGGTGCATCCTTTTCCAGATCATATTTTGTAAATACTTCATTCTTCTTCATACGGTTCCTGTTTTTGTCCGGAGCAAAGGTAGTTTGTTCTTTGATTCCGATGATGATAAAATGCAAACATAAAATGGTATATTTGGGAAACAGGGGAATAAAGACAAGACCACATTCCCAAATTTACCATTCTTTGTCCTGAATCCGCATTGAATACCGTTACCGGCACTCCTACCTTTGTATCGTTCATTAAAAACAAAAAGATTATGACAACAGAAAAAAAAGCAGGAGCTTATCTGGAGATAACTCTCAAAGTGAATGAAAGCGACCGTGGCGCAGCTGCGGCAGTGTACACCAAGTATCGGCAACCGTTTCTGGATACGATTTCGGGAGCAGTCAGCAAACAATTGCTTGTAAGAAAAGAGGATGTGCAGGTTCTTCACGGTTTTTCCTCCGTGGCGGAAGCCGAAGGATATCTACATTCCGATTTATTCAATCAGGATGTAGTGGTCGAGTTGAAGCCTTTCTTCCAGGCCGCACCGGAGGTTTGTATTTATAGCGTAGTCGGTTAACGCTATTTCTTGTATCTTTGTAGCCATTTTAGGCGATAAGATTCAAGATGGTAAATAAATATGAAGAACGCCTGGGGACCGAGCGCATGTTGCCGTTGGTCTTCAGGATGGCACTCCCGGCTGTAGCAGCCCAGTTCGTCAACTTGCTTTACAGCATTGTCGACCGTATCTATATCGGACATATTCCGGGCATTGGAACCGAAGCATTGGCAGGCGTGGGAGTAACCATCTCCCTCGTCGTGCTGATCTCTTCTTTCTCGGCGATCGTCGGAGGAGGGGGTGCGCCGTTGGCTGCGATAGCCCTCGGGCAAGGCGACCGCCAGCGTGCCGGGAAGATATTGGGAAATGGTTTTATTCTGCTGATCCTATTCACCATCCTGACCTCTTCCATAACCTATACCTTTATGGAACCCATCCTGCTCTTTACAGGTGCTTCGGAACATACATTGGGATATGCGGTCGATTATCTTTCCATTTATTTGCTGGGGACAATCTTTGTGGAGATCTCTACCGGACTGAACTCTTTCATCAATGCCCAGGGACGGCCTGCTATTGCCATGGGTTCAGTGCTGATCGGTGCTTTCCTGAATATCATTCTCGATCCGATCTTTATTTTCTGGCTTGACATGGGGGTGAAAGGAGCAGCTTTGGCTACAGTGATTTCACAGGCTTGCAGCGCCATATGGGTGTTGCTCTTTCTTTTTTCCCGACGTGCCTCTTTGCCTTTAGAAAGACGTTATATGAAACCGGACAAAGGGATCGTGGTTGCGATGCTTGCTCTGGGAATATCTCCGTTCATTATGGCAAGCACCGAGAGTCTGGTCGGCTTTGTACTGAACAGCAGCCTGAAAGAGTTCGGAGATATTTATGTCAGTGCCCTGACGGTTCTGCAAACCTCGATGCAATTCGCCAGTGTTCCGCTGACAGGATTTGCACAAGGTTTCGTCCCGATAGTCAGTTATAATTACGGCCATGGTGACAAACGGCGTGTGAAAGAATGTTTCCGTATCGCGCTGATCACGATGTTCTCTTTCAATTTGATTCTGATGCTGTTTATGATCGTGTTCCCTTCCACAATAGCGTCAGCTTTTACAAGCGACGAAAGGTTGATAGATACGGTCAGCTGGACAATGCCCGTCTTTCTGGGTGGCATGACCATTTTCGGATTACAGCGTGCCTGTCAGAATATGTTTGTCGCTTTGGGGCAGGCCCGGATATCCATTTTCATCGCTTTGCTCCGCAAGGTAATCCTGCTGATCCCGTTAGCACTGATACTTCCGCATTTTATGGGTGTAACCGGTGTATATGCTGCAGAAGCCATATCCGACGCCACCGCAGCTATCTGCTGCACGCTGCTGTTTTTCTGGCAGTTTCCGAAAATTCTGGAAAAGATGAAAGACCAGTAGCGTTTATACGGATGGAGATTTTACTGTTTTCTTTTCCACCATAAAAATGCGATCAATGTGATGATTGTAATCACCACGCCAATCGTCTGCGAAATAGCAACCCCCATACCTAATCCTTCCGGAGCGACAAAAATATACGTAGAACAAACGGCTGTCATAAACAAAGCCGGAATCAAGGTAACAATATACAGCTTTTTAGAACGCGCCAGAAAGACCGTCAATGCCCATAAGGTAAATACAGCCAGAGTCTGGTTCGTCCAAGCGAAATAACGCCAGATCATATCGAAACCGTCTTTATCTTTCAAGCTGTAAAGCAATATGCCTATAGCTACGATAAACAGAGGGATACAGATCATCAAACGGCTTGCTATACTTTTCTGCTCCTTATGCAGAAAATCGGCAACGATCAGACGAGCCGAACGGAATGCCGTATCGCCGGAAGTAATCGGCGCTGCAATAACTCCCAACACCGCCAGTACACCACCGACTGTGCCTAACCACTCTTTTGTGATACTATCTACAATAACAGCGGCATTGCTCTCCCCCATTCCGTTGTTATGATAGAAATAAGTAGCAGCTGCAGCCCAGATCAAAGCTACGATACCTTCGGTGATCATAGCGCCGAAAAAGACCGGGCGTCCCATTTTTTCATTCTTGATACAACGTGCCATCAACGGACTTTGAGTCGCATGGAATCCGGAAATCGCTCCACAGGCAATACTGACAAACATGATTGGGAAAATAGGCAGATTCTCCGGATGCTTATTTGTCAAACCGTCTGTCAACTCCGGTAACGGCGGATGATTTACAAACAACATCACCAGAATACCGACAGCCATAAACAGCAGGGCTGCAGCAAACAACGGATATATCTTACCGATAATCTTATCGACCGGTAATAAGGTAGCCAGGATATAATAGATGAATACAACAAATATCCAGAAAGTAGCATCGAGATATTCAGGTGTCAGCTTTGCCAGCAAACCTGCCGGACCTGCAACAAAGACAGCACCGACCAATATCATCAGAACCACAGTAAAACCACGCATAAACTGCTTGAAGTTGTTTCCGAGATAACGGCCGATGATCTCAGGCAGACTTTCTCCATTATGCCGCAAGGAAAGCATTCCTGCCAGGTAGTCATGGACCGCTCCGGCAAAGATCGTTCCCAAAACGATCCAGAGGAAAGAAGCCGTACCGAACTTTGCCCCCATTATGGCACCGAAGATCGGTCCGAGACCTGCGATATTCAGGAACTGGATCATAAAGACTTTCCAGGAAGACATCGGGATATAATCGACTCCGTCCTGATGAGTATAAGCGGGAGTTTTACGGGAAGGATCGATCCCGAAGATACGTTCTATAAAAGAACCGTAGATGAAATAGCCTGCAATAAGGGTTGCCAGGCAGCAGATAAAGGTTATCATTGTATAAGAGTTATTAGAATACGGTCTATGTTCTAAAAGAATGAGTCTAAAGAAAAATAAATGGGGAAAAAGGGTGTGTTATAGTTTCGTTAGACTGACTCTAACACACCCCTGCCCCTTTCAAGAGGGGATAAGTTACTTTCAAAGCGATATATTAGCTATTCAGCAAACGTTTTACCGTTTCTGAAATGGCACGTCCTTCCGCTTTTCCGGCAAGAGCTTTGGAGGCAACCCCCATTACCTTCCCCATATCTTTCGGGCCGGCAGCACCCACCTGGGCGATGATAGCTTTTATTTCTGTTTCCAGTTCCTCGGCAGTCATCTGTTTCGGAAGGTATGCTTCAAGCACTTTAACCTGTGCCAATTCAGCCTCCGCCAGGTCTGCACGACCTTGCTGGGCATAGATTTCTGCTGAATCCTTGCCCTGTTTTACCAGCTTCTGGATCATCTTGGTCGCATCGGCATCTAACAGGGTATCGTTTGCTCCCGGAGCTGTTTTAGCTTCCAGAAAGACTTTTTTTACATTTCTCAGTGTTTCGAGGGCTACTTTATCTTTTGCCTTCATTGCGTTTTTAATGTCTTCGCTGACTCTTTCAAACAAATCCATATCTTAATTTCTTATTAAAAATTATCGGAAACTTATCACCTGCTTACCTCCTGTATCCGGCTTCTTTCCTTCCGGACGCGGAGCCGACGGAGCCGTTACGGTTGCCGATGATACCGGAATATCTCCACCCTGCACTTTAGAACGGGCACGGGCGATCACTTTCGGATCACGGTTATAAGTAGGATTATCTTCGATCAGGGCGATCAATGCGTCATCGTCCAGTTCGTCCTGCGTCAATACAACAGCCTTGGCACGGGCAGCCACACGGCGCATACGCTGACCGGAAGCACCGTAATATTTGTCGATCAGATCTTTTTCGGCACGTTCCTTATTCAACCGTTCTTCCTCCAGGCGAAGTTCTTCTTCGGTCATACGGCCCTGTTCGATCTGACGTTTCTCTGCGATCTGCGGAATATCTTCCATACCGAACCCGGTCGCAAGGATCGTCATTTTCACCCGTGTTCCGAGTGTATTGTCGATTGCCGTACCCCAGATCACCTCGATATCGCGTCCGAAGCGTGACATGAAGTCATGTACATCGTTCATTTCTTCCATACGCAACTCGGCTTCTTCGCCGAATGATACGTTGAATAATATCTTCTTGGCATTGAATACATCGTTGTTGTTAAGCAACGGAGAGTTCAATGCGTCTTCAATCGCCTGGCGCACACGACCTTCTCCCTCACCGAAACCGTTACTCATCAATGCCACGCCACCATCTTTCATGGTGGTGTTGACATCGGCAAAGTCGAGGTTGATAATACCCGGAAGGGTGATAATCTCAGCAATGCTCTTGGCGGCAATCGTCAGGGTATCATCCGCCTTTCCGAACGCATTCGTCATGGTCAGGTCGGAATAGATAGCACGCAGGCGTTCGTTGTTGATCACCAGCAGGGCATCCACATTCTTACTGATCTCCTCCACCCCGTTCAGGGCCTGGATAATCTTGCGTTCGCCTTCAAAAACGAAAGGTATGGTTACGATACCGACGGTCAGTATTCCCATATCCTTGGCGATGCGGGCAATAACCGGAGCAGCGCCCGTCCCCGTACCACCACCCATTCCGGCAGTGATAAAGACCATTTTGGTTCCGTCGCTCAACATCTTACGGATATCTTCCATACTTTCCTCAGCTGCCATCATGGCACGTTCGGGCTTGTTACCGGCTCCCAGTCCCTGGGTGATATTACGGCCCAGCGGCACTTTGACCGGCACGTCCGAACGGTTCAGCGCCTGGTTGTCTGTGTTACACAGAACGAATGTAACATCATGTATACCTTCTTTGTACATGTGGGTAACAGCGTTACCACCACCGCCTCCTACACCAATTACTTTGATGATCTTAGGAGTATCTGTCGGATAATTGAAACTTAATATTGTGTCGTCCATTGTCTTCCGGTTTTAATCCATTCGCTGATTTACTTTATATCGTCTTCGTCGTCAAACAGGCTCTTGCCAAACGTATCTATTCCCTTGGTCAGGCGTCCGAACAGGCCGGGGCCTTTCTTCTTCTCCGGTTTCTTCTTGGGAGGTTCGGGAGCTCTCTTAGGTTCTTCCACAACGGGCTCTTCTTCCTTCTTCTCCGGTATCGGTTCAACTTTGGGAGGAATATAAAGGGCACAGTTTTCTGTTCCCCTTGCCAACAAGCCGACAGCGACAGCATATTCAGGATTGTTTGCGATCATCTCGCCACTCTCCACGATGCCTTTGCGTACGGCAGAATAGCGTACATCCATCTTCAAGCGTTCACGAATCACTTCAGGCAGGTTCTTCAGGGCGGCACCGCCACCGGTAATAATGATACCTGCACCCAGCGAATTCATCAGGCCGGTCGCTTCAAGACGGGCATATACATTTTCGAGTATCTCCTTCATACGGGCTTCGATCACATTATTGAGATCGGCCAGTTTAACCTCACGTAACCCCATACCGTCGGCGGAACTCACCTGAATACTCAGGTCGTTGTCTTTTTCCATCAGGGCACTCCCATAGGTCAACTTCACACGTTCGGCTTCAGCTTCCACCAGATGGAGACTGGTAATATCACGGGTGATCAGGTTTCCACCGAAAGGAATGACGGAAAGGTTAACCAGCTGGCCGCCTTTATAAACCGTCAGTGTTGTCACTCCGGCACCGAAACCGATCAGGGCACATCCCAGATCTTTCTCATTGTCAGTCAACACTACATCGGCCAAAGCCAGCGGAGAAACAACGATATCGGCAATTTCTATTTTAGCACGGTCGGCAATACTGTTGACCACGTAACGCTTCAACGAAGGCCGTCCGACAATCAACTTATAACGTGCTTCAATCCGGGTACAGGGAATACCTACCGGATTGGGTTCTGGTTTGTCGTCTAAAACATAGGTAGGCGAAACCGCAGCCAGCACATCCAGCATGTCCGGGTGGTAATTGCAGCATTCCTCATACAGCCCCTTGATAATTTCCTCCGTCACTACTCCGTCTGTGCCCAGGATACGGGGAACCGTGTGGTCGATCGAACGCAACGACTGACCGCCGATACCGACATAAACCTTGCCGACTTTCGCGCCGTTCAGTTTATTCTCGAGCTTCAGGATAAGCCGTTTGATCTTATTCGCCGTTTCTTCCACATTATATACACATCCTCTTCGTATACAGGTAGCGGAGTTCTCAACTTCGTAGGCAATAATCGAGAGAGCGCCCGTCGGGCTCTTCGTTCCTACCATACCGACCATGTGAGAAGAGCCAAGGTCGATGGCTGCTATAAAGTCTGTGTATGCCATATTATCTATCTTTTAGTACAAACAATCTGATCTTTGTATTTTAAATTCAGTATACTGTATTTCTCCCAACCCGTTTTCGGAACGACTTTATCATAGAAAAGCCGCAGGTTATCCAGCTTTTCTTCAAAGTTGTCGAAAGAACCCAGTACAATACGATGGTTGCCCACCCGGGGAATCAGTTCCACTTCGTTATCAGGATGAACATAAATCTGTTCTATCTGATTATTCCAGAACTCATTCTCCTGCAAAAATAATGCAAATTTGTATAAGTCGGTTATCGCCAGCTCTTTTTCGACATATCCGCTTACTAAAGGAACGTCGGCAACATAACGGAAACTGACCGGCATCGTAGTGCCGAGATTATCCACGTAGAAGTTCCCTCTGGAGCTTATCACACGCAAGATAGGAATTTTCTGCTCAACTTCAAGCTTAATGATCCCGGAAGGTGTTTTATATGCTTCGACACGGGCGATCATCTCGTTCTTTTTCAGTTCTGTTTCTATCTTGTCGGTATTGATCGCGTCCATAGGCTTTTTGATCGGGTTCAGATCGGCCTTTTTAAGGATCGACACCAGGTCGCTTTCGCTTACGAAATGTTTGTCAAGACTGTCTTTCACCACGACCTGGAGATCCTGGCACATCTTGTCCTGCCTCATATCCCGGAAGAAAAAGGAAACAAACACGATGTAACAAAACAACAGTGTAGCTACTACTATGGAAACTATACGAATCACAATTTCTTATCCAATATTTGTTTTACAGGTTCGATCAACCGGTCGATATCACCGGCGCCGACCATCAATACAACTTCAAACGTATCCGCCTCTTTCGCTACCAGGTCGAGCAATTCGCTTTTGCGGATCAGCTTCCTGGAAAGAATAGTGACAGCATCGAATATGATTTCCGAAGTGACCCCCGGAATAGGTTCTTCCCGCGCAGGATAAATATCCAGCAGGATCAGTTCGTCCAACAGCGACAGGCTGGCGGCAAAGTCAGGTGCAAAGTCACGTGTACGAGTGTACAGGTGCGGCTGAAAAATGCCCGTCACTTTGCGTCCGGCATAGAGTTCCTTAACGGATTGGATGCTGGCAGCCAGTTCGGCGGGATGGTGTGCATAATCATCGATCAGGACAATATTGTCTTTCTTCAGGTGGAAATCAAAACGGCGTTTCGGACCTCCGAAAGAAGCCATACCTCTTCTTATTTCTTCGGGTGTTACGCCGTTCATCCATGCCAAAGCGATGGCAGCAACACCGTTCTCTATGTTTACTTTTACAGGAACCCCCAACTGGATATCGGCAATACGGATATCAGGGCCTACGAAATCGAACCAAATCTCACCATTACCGATACGGATGTTTTCGGCATGGAAATCGGCTTTTTCAGTTGACAGTTGACAGTTGACAGATGACAGATGACCGTTATCTTCTTCAGCTCCTGTGTAGGTGAAGAGCTTAACGCCTTCTTTCAAGCGGGGTGTCACATCGATACCTTTCTTCATGACCAGGCAACCGTCAGGACGGATCAGTGAGGTAAAATGTTCGAAGCTTTCACGATAGGCTTCTGCCGTACCATAGATATCCAGGTGATCCGGGTCGGCGGCGGTGATCACTGCCATATAAGGAGTCAGCCAATGGAAAGAACGGTCGAACTCATCGGCTTCGATGACGGTCAGGTCACTTTTATCGGAGAGCATCAGGTTACTGTCATAGTTCTTCAGGATACCGCCCAGGAAAGCATTACAATCTACATGCGATTGTTTCAGCAGGTGGGCAAGCATGGAAGAAGTCGTTGTCTTTCCGTGCGTCCCGGCAATACAAAGACCGCGTGAGCAGTTGGTTATTTCACCTAAGACACGGGCACGCTTCATAACTTCAAAGCCGTTCTGACGGAAATAGCTTAGTTCAGTATGCGATTCGGGAACGGCCGGGGTGTAAACTACCAATGTTCGAGCCGGATCCCTGAAGGTATCCGGTATCAGGGAAACATTATCTTCGTAATGAATAACGGCTCCTTCGCGATTTAGCTGAGCGGTCAGGTCGGAGGATGTTTTATCGTATCCGGCTACTTGCTTTCCTTTTGAAAGGAAGTAGCGGATCAAGGCACTCATCCCGATTCCTCCGGCTCCGACAAAATAAACGGCCGTTATCGTATTTATATTCATATCGTTTTCTATTCTATTATTTTAATAATCTCATCGACAATCTGGTCCGCACTGTGATGATGGGCCAACTTTTCTATATTACGGCTCATCAACGCCAACCGTTCGTCGTCGTGAACGACTTCGAGCGCTTTCGTGACCAATTCCTGCTCCGCATCTTTATCTGCAACCATGATCGCCGCGTCTTTGTTTACCAAAGCAAGCGCATTTTTTGTCTGATGATCTTCCGCCACGTTGGGAGAAGGAACCAGAATAACCGGTTTCTTCAACAGGCAAAGCTCGGAAATCGAACTTGCACCGGCACGGGATATGATCAGGTCGGCGGCCGAATAGGCATAATCCATACGGGTGATAAAGTCGGAACACCAGACCGGCATACCACGATAGGCTTTCAGATGCTTGGTGGCTTCGTTGTAATAATAACGTCCGGTCTGCCAGATCACCTGTACGTCGGAAGCGAACAGTTTGTCGAGGTCGCCCTGGATACTCCGGTTGATCGTCCGTGCCCCCAGGCTGCCTCCTACCACCAGGATCGTTCTCTTCTCTGGCAATAGTCCGAAAAAGGACAAAGCCTCTTCCTTCTTATCGAGTGCTTCCTCCAAATCCTGACGGACAGGATTTCCGGTTACCACAATTTTTTCTGCAGGGAAAAACTTCTCCATTCCATCGTAAGCGACACATATTTTCGATGCTTTCTTTGCAAGCAACTTATTCGTCACCCCCGCATAGGAATTCTGCTCCTGAATCAGCGTCGGAATACCTTGCGAAGCCGCCATCCACAGAGTCGGACCACTGGCATAGCCTCCTACGCCTACTGCAATATCGGGACGGAACTCACGGATCGTTTTCTTCGCCATTCCGAGACTTTTACGCAGACGGTTGAGCACCTTTATATTATTGAACAGGTGAGCACGGTCGAAGCCGCTCACCGGTAAACCTACTATCTGATAGCCGGCGGCCGGAACCTTTTCCATTTCCATCCGGTCTTCCGCACCTACAAATAAGATTTCCGCATCAGGAAAACGTTTCCTGATGGTATTGGCGATGGAGATGGCCGGGAAGATATGACCTCCGGTTCCGCCGCCACTTATTATTATACGGTACTGTTTCATTTTCTATTTTGTTTCTGTTACTTCTTCCTCTGTTGCGGGTTGCGTATCAGGCACCCAGTTGGATATTTCTTCTTCCGTGATGGCCGGGGGTGCACCGGCACCTTCAGTTTCCTCTTCCGGAAGCTCATCTTCTTCATTACCCATATTAGCTCCGAAACGGCTTACACTCAGGATGATCCCGAAATAAATACAGGATATCACCGTAGAGGTACCACCACGGCTAACCAACGGCATCGGCTGTCCGGTCACCGGTATCAGGTTGACTGCCACCGCCATATTGGCAAGTGCCTGAACCACGACCAACAAGCCGCATCCCAGCACAAGGTATTTCGGAAAGGCTTTATCGCATTTCCGGGCGATCATCCCGACTCGTACCAACAGCATGATATATAGCATCAGCACGAATACGCCTCCGACTACCCCCAACTCTTCTATAATGATCGCATAAATAAAGTCGGAATAGGCCTGCGGAAGGAAATCCCTCTGCTGACCGTGACCAGGCAACTGTCCGAACAATCCTCCGTGTGCGATTGCGATCTTTGCATGGGAGACCTGGTAGTTATCATCGGTTATCTTATATACACCATTTTCATCCGTATCCGATTCGTGCCCGTCAAAGAAACGTTCCAGACGCCCCTGCCACGTAGCAAAACGATCGGGCAAATATTGGGTGACTCCTGCCGGCGTAAACCGCAACAACATGATAAACAGGATAAGTGCCAATATCAGAACACCCGCCAGTTTACCCAGCTTCAACAGCGGCAATTGTCCGATAAACATCATCAGGAAACACACCCCGAATAACATGAAAGCCGTCGAAAAGTTTTCCGGAAGAATCAGCACGCAAGTCGTTCCCACCCCAATCAGGATATACTTGAATATCTGGTCGTCGGTAAACCTGCTCCGCTTGCTGAGCAGGAAGGCGATGAACACAATAGATGCCAGCTTCGCAAACTCGGAAGGCTGAAACTGTATCCCGAATATCTCCAGCCAACGGTGCGCATCATTGGCATTGATCCCCACAAAAGGCGTGACGATCAACATCAACACCGATACGGGAAGCAACAAAATAAACGCCGGAAAGAACCGGCACGGGACATTGTGCAGCAACAAGACAAGCACAAATCCCCCCAACAGGAAAGTGGCATGCCGGACGATCGGCGCCCAATGATTCGCGTTCTTGTAGGCGATCGTACTCGTGGCACTGAACACCTCAATCACCGAAATCAGGCACAGGAACATAAAGATGATCCATATCACCCGGTCGCCCTTAAATAATTTACTTGCCAGATCCATTTTAATTTATTTTACAAATTACGTACGCAAGCCTTAAACTGATCACCGCGGTCTTCATAACTCTTGAAGAGGTCGAAGCTGGCGCAGCAAGGCGATAACAACACGGTGTCTCCCTTTTCTGCCAGTTTATAAGCCTTGCTTACCGCTTCTTCCATCGAGCGGGCATCTTCAATCTGCGCCACCTTTCCGTCGAAGAAAGTATGCAGTTTGTTATTGTCGACACCCAGGAAGATCAAGGCACGTACTTTTTGTTTTACTAGTTCTTCAATCTCGGAGTAGTCGTTACCCTTGTCCGTTCCGCCCAGTATCAGTACCAGTTTGGTCGTCATACTTTGCAAGGCATACCAGCAAGAGTTCACGTTCGTCGCTTTCGAGTCGTTGATATAATCTACTCCGCGTACACGGGCCACTTTCTCCAGGCGGTGTTCCACCCCGGTAAAGTCACTCAGTGAAGCCCGTATATTTTCATCGTGGATATCGACCACTTTGGATGCGATGCCCGATGCCAGCGAATTGTACAGGTTATGTGTACCCGTTAATGCCAATAAGTCCTGATCCATTGTAAATGTTCCGTTTGAGGTTTCAATTACTATTTGCTTATTATCCGTATATCCCTTCACGCCGTCTTCATGCGTTTCGGCGAATGGGTAAAGAGTTGCCGCAGGATGGCGTTTAGCGATCTCACGGGCAATGATCGGGTCGTCGTTCCAAAAGATGAATGCATCTTCCGACGTTTGGTTCTGGATTATGCGGAACTTGGCGTTCACATAATTCTGCATCTCGTAGTTATAACGGTCCAGATGATCGGGCGTTATATTCAACAAGATAGCTATATCCGCTTTGAAGTCGTACATGTTGTCCAACTGAAAACTGCTCAGTTCGATCACGTAGACCGCGTGCGGGTCTTCGGCAACCTGTAATGCCAGGCTGTTCCCTACGTTTCCGGCCAGGCCGACATCCACTCCGGCTTCTTTCAGGACGTGGTATGTAAGCATGGTAGTCGTTGTCTTACCATTACTTCCGGTAATACAGATCATCTTCGAATCGGTGTATCGCCCGGCAAATTCGATTTCGGAGATGATATGCGTCCCCTGCGCTTTCAGTTTCTGGATCATCGGAGCCTTGTCAGGTATTCCGGGGCTTTTGATGATCTCGTCGGCATTCAGAATGTCGGCTTCGGTATGCTGTCCTTCTTCCCAACGAATCCCGTGGGCGTCGAGCATATCCTTATACTTGGGTTTGATAGACGAAAAGTCAGAAACGAACACGTCAAATCCTTTTGCCTTCGCCAACACGGCTGCACCTGCACCGCTTTCTCCTCCCCCTAATACAACAATCCGCTTCATAAAAAACTTTATTTTTTAGTTGACAGTTGACAAGTGACGGTTGACAGGTATCAGTCGCTAACCTTATCTGTCAACTGTCATCTGTCACTTGTCAACTGAATTTATCTCATCTTCAATGTCACAATCGTAATAACCGCCAGAATAATACCGATCAACCAGAAACGTACCACGATCTTCGATTCGGGCACCACGTTGAACGGTTTTTGCAGCAACGCTTGTATTCCTGCGTTTCCCGCCTTCTGGAAATGATGGTGCAACGGCGTCATCTTAAATATACGACGCCCTTCACCATACTTCTTTTTTGTATATTTGAAGTAGGCAACCTGTACCATAACCGAAATACTTTCAGCGAGAAAAATACCACAAAGAATCGGTATTAGCAACTCTTTACGTATAATTATAGCGAACACAGCAATAATACCTCCCAACGTCAAACTACCCGTATCTCCCATAAACACCTGTGCCGGGTATGAATTATACCAAAGGAAACCGACTGTTGCCCCGATAAAGGCAGCAGCAAAAACCACCAATTCCTCTGCACCGGGGATAAACATGATATTCAGGAAGGAAGCAAATTCGAAGTGGGCAGACATATAGGCCAATATACCCAATGCAACCCCGATAATAGCGGAACTTCCTGCCGCCAGTCCGTCCAGTCCGTCGGTAAGGTTCGCACCGTTAGAAACGGCCGTCACCACGAATATGGTCATCAAAACGAATACCAGCCAGGCTGCTTCTTCTTTATAATCGCCTGCCCAGCTAACCAGTTGGGCATAATCGAAATTATTATTCTTCATAAATGGAATGGTCGTCTTGGTCGATTTGGTTTCCACCGTGTGATAATGAACTTCCTCGATTACGTTATCGTGACGCACTTCCATATTCTCTTTGATCACGACATCAGGACTCATAAACAACACCAGCCCGACAATCAGCCCCAGGCCGACCTGACCTACGATCTTGAATTTACCGTGCATTCCTTCTTTGTTCTTACGGAATACTTTAATGTAATCGTCGGCAAAGCCCAGAGCACCCAGCCAAACGGTGGTAACCATCATCAGGATCACATAGATGTTATTCAGTTTCGCACAAAGCAAGGTCGGAATCAGAATCGCAATGATGATAATGATTCCACCCATCGTCGGAGTGCCTTTCTTGCTCATCTGTCCTTCCAATCCGAGATTACGTACCGTCTCGCCGATCTGCAACATCTGCAAGCGGTCGATAATACGGCGGCCGATGGCTGTCGAGATGAACAAAGAGAGAATCAACGCCAATCCGGAACGGAATGATACATATTTAAACATACCCGCTCCAGGTAAGTCGAATTGATCCAGATAATTAAAAAGATAATACAACATAAAAACTTTGTTTTCAGTTGACAAGTGACAAGTGACAGTTGACAGTTATTTGTGATGTACATTTAACTGTCAACCGTCATCTGTCAACTGTCAACTATTAAATATATTTCTTATTACTTCCCGGTCGTCAAAATGGTGTTTTACGCCTTTCACGTCCTGATAATCTTCATGTCCTTTACCGGCCACGAGGATCACATCGCCTTTCTTTGCCAGCATAGTCGCTGTCTTGATCGCTTGCATACGATCAGTGATGCAAAGCGTACGTTCCATATCCGCCTTACTCAGTCCGGCCACCATATCCCGAATGATCTCGTCAGGTTCTTCTAAACGAGGATTATCAGAGGTCAGGATCACCTGGTCGCTCAGTTTGGCAGCTTCTTTCGCCATCAGCGGACGTTTGCCTTTGTCACGGTTGCCACCCGCCCCCACCACGGTGATGATGCGGCCTCTGCCGTCGAGCACTTCCTGGATACCATTCAGTACATTTGTCAAGGCATCAGGTGTATGGGCGTAATCGACAATCGCCGTATAACCGAGCGGAGATTGTATCGTTTCAAAACGGCCGGAGACCGAATGCAACGTACTCAGGACGATCAGCGTTTCCTCCGGGTCCTTCCCTAAAGAAACAGCAGCACCGTACACAGCCAACAGGTTGTAAGCATTGAAACGGCCTACGAAATGCACGATCACGTCACGTCCGTTGATAACCATTTCGGTTCCTTCAAAATGAGATTCGAGAATCTTTCCTTTGAAGTCTGCCAAGGTACGGAGCGAATAGGTCAGTTTCCTGGCCGCCGTGTTCTGGAGCATGACCAGACCTGATTTATCGTCTGCGTTAGTCAACGCAAAAGCATCGGCAGGCAGGTCGTCGAAGAATTTCTTCTTTGCCTTCAGGTAATTCTCTACCGTTTTATGATAATCCAGATGGTCGCGTGTCAGGTTGGTAAAAATACCACCGTCGAACGACAGGCCACTGATACGTTTCTGGTCGATCGAATGGGAACTGACTTCCATAAAGGCATATTCGCATCCGGCTTCTACCATGCGTGCCATCAGGCCGTGGAGAGTGATCGGGTCGGGCGTCGTATGATCGGTCGGGATCGCTTCGCCGTCGATATAATTGCATACGGTTGAAAGCAGTCCTACCTTATGCCCCATCTTACGGAACATTTCATACAATAAAGTCGCGATCGTCGTCTTACCGTTCGTTCCGGTAACACCTACCAGCGTCAGTTTGTCCGAAGGATTGCCATACCAGGTCGAGACGACCTTACCTAATGCGTCCGCCGAATCTTTCACCCGGATAAAACAAATGTTTCTCCCGAATGAAACTTCCCTTTCTTCCGAAAGGGATGGAATTTCCTCGCAGATGACCGCTACGGCTCCTTTGGCAATAGCTCCGTCGATATAGGCATGTCCGTCGACTGCCGTGCCTCTGACCGCTACGAATAAAAAGCCGTTTTCCACCTTACGGGAGTCGGACTGGATACCTGTGATTTTTACATCATCAGCACCCACTGTTTCCAGTACATCCAACGTATGAATCAATTTCTTCAGTTCCATATTCTATCTGTTTGCAGACAGGTCAGAAAACCTGTCCTTCTATTATTTTAATGTTAAGCGGATGGACTGTCCTTTGGCAATCCGCGTTCCCGGTCCCATCGACTGGGAGGAAACTCGTCCCATTCCATCCAATACCACTCGTAAACCTGCACTTTCAAGCAAGTAGACAGCATCTTTCGCTCCCATGCCGATCACATTCGGAACCAGTCCTTCACGGATCGTCAGATCACGCAGATGAAGTTCTTCATCTCCTTCTTCCCGCTTAGAGGTCACCCATTTTGTTTCCAGGCTATCCGTGTTTGCACTGACATCGAGCTTGCCCAATACATTTTCCAACGCATCCAGATTACCGTTCTTTGCCGCCGGCAGCATAACCGCCAATGAATCGCGTTCCATATCGCGCACGTCGAACGACATATGGCTGGCATAGACTTTCTCGGCAATGGCCTTCACTACGCCTCCGGACATCGTACCCCCTGAAGGATAACCGATACGCGGACGGCGGATCACAACGATACAGGAATACTTTGGTTCATCGGCCGGGAAATATCCGCAAAAAGCGACCTGGTGACCGCTCGTACGGTAAACACCACCGGATGCGATCTGTGCCGTACCTGTCTTTCCTGCGATACGGATAATATCCGAATGCACGGCTTTACCTGTTCCCTGCTCAACCACACCCAACAACATATCTTTGATAATAGCCAGTGTATTGTCGGAACAGATCGACGATTTCAGGACTTCCGTCGAGAAACTCTGCACCGTCTTGCCATTGTGCATGATCTCTTTGGTAAACATCGGGCGCACCATCTTACCGCCGTTCGCTATGGCATTGAAGAATGTCAGCGTATAGATCGGAGGTATCTGCGTTTCGTATCCGAACGACATCCAGGGCAACGTAGTCTTCGACCAATATAAAGTGGTATCATTCGGCATACGTATCTTGGCACGTCCGGCTCCCGGTATTTCCAGGTTCAGCGGGATAGTCAGACCTAGTTTATACAGGCCTTCCACATATTTAGTCGGGTTCTTTTCGTATCCTTTCAGAATGATCTTGGCAACACCGATATTCGATGAATACCAGATCGCCTGTTCTGCCGAGATACGACCGTAACCGCCTTTGTTCATATTATGGTCGGTCATGCGGGCTCCTTTATACATATAAATACCTTTGCCGACATCCACCGTATCGCTCGGCTGGCAGACGCCATCTTCCAACGCCACCATCATAGAAGCGACCTTGAAGGTAGAGCCCGGCTCTATCTCATCAGCCACAGCATGGTTTTTCGTTTCGGCATAAGCACCTTCACGGATACGCCCCATATTGGTTATTGCCTTTATCTCGCCTGTGGAAACTTCCATCACTACAGCTGTTCCCGATTCGGCATCGATCTTCTTCAACATATCGACCAATGACTTCTCGGTTATATCCTGGATATTGATATCTATCGTCGTACGGATATCCATACCGTCCACCGGCTCCACCTCAACGACATTCGTCCAACCGCCACCTACACGACGTACCGAACTCAAACCGGCTTCGCCCCGGAGCAACGAATCGTATTGCAACTCCAGACCATTCTTACCCTTGGTCATACCTCCGGCTTCAATTTCACCATAGATATCTCCGATCGTACGGGAAGCCAGTGTTCCGAACGGCTTCTGACGCTGCACCATTTCCTTTGTATAGAATCCGCTCTTGTACCGGCTTAAACGGAGAAACGGATATTTCTTCATCTCTTTCAGGTCGGTATAAGAAGCACGGCCTTCATAGACGGGATACTGGCGGCTTTTACTTTTCAGTCCGCGAAGCAGATGAGCCTTATATCCGGCCGGTGTCCGGTTTTTGAATTTCCGGGATAAATAGACCGACAAAGAATCGACTCCGTTCACCTTCGAACTCAGGAACGTATCGACAGAAAATCCATCGGCCCGGAAGTCTATATAGGTATAGTAACGAGGCACACTGGTAGCCATCAGCTTTCCATCGGAAGAATAGATGTTTCCGCGTCCGGGCAATATCAGACGGTTCGGGCGTTTCTGGCTTTCTGCCACTTTTTCCCATTTCTCCTTTTCCACGAAAGCTGTATCAAACGTGCGTAGCAATATTCCAACCGCTATAAGCCCCAACAGCAGCACGACAATAAAGTAACAGAATAATATACGGTTACTCTTCGGGGCAGTTTCTATTGGTTCGATCTCTTCAGCCATATTTATTTGTATAATTCATACGGCGGAGTTTTGGCTCCTTCCAGTTCAATACCTTGTTCTTCAATCAATAATTCAACTTGCGACTGGCGGCTGTTACCCGTCAGTTCCGATGAGATGGACAATGCCTCAAAACGTATGTCGCGCAGACGTTGTTGCAGGCGGTCGATCTCACGTAGTTTTTGCATGCAGGTGTAGCGGTTTCCGATAAAGAAGAATATCATTATCACAACAAGCACGATCATCCGTGTGTGTTTAACGATAAAATCCTCATTCAGGATACCACCGCCCAGCACATACAAAAGAGAAAGACGTTTCTCTTTTTTCTTCGACTTTTTACGTTGTTGTTTTTCCTCCATACTTTTTTAGTTGACAGTTGACAAGTGACAGTTGACAGTTTTCTTTAAGACAAATATCTGTCCACTGTCACTTGTCAACTGTCAACTTTTCTGCAATTCTCAATTTGGCACTTCTCGAACGGGGGTTTCTTTCAATCTCCTCGTTGGAAGGCACAATCACTTTATTGTTTACCATACGAAATGGCGTTTGTACATTTCCGAAAAAGTCTTGCTCGCTTTTTCCTTCAAAGTTTCCTGTTTTCAGGAAATTCTTTACCAGCCTGTCTTCCAGTGAATGGTAAGTGATTACAACCAAACGTCCGCCGGGCTTTAATACCTGCAGGGTTTGTTGCAGCATTTCTTTCAAGGCACGCATTTCGTCGTTCACCTCGATGCGAAGTGCCTGGAATGCCTGTGCCAAGAACTTTTTCTCTTTGTCTTTTCCGGTGAAGGGTTTAACCAACTCCAGGAAGTCACCGATCGTTTCTATTTTCTTGTTTTCACGCGCTCTGACGATCAACGAAGCCAACCTACGGGCCACTTTCAGTTCGCCGTACAGGTAAAAAACATCTGCCAACGCTTCTTCCGTATAGGTGTTGACGATATCGGCAGCCGTCTGACCGGCACGGGTGTTCATACGCATATCCAATGCCCCGTCGAAACGAAAAGAGAATCCGCGGTCTTTATCATCGAAATGATGAGAGGAGACACCCAGGTCGGCTAACAATCCGTCGACTTCACCATTCACGCCATGATAGCGCATAAAATTATATAAATAACGAAAATTACTGCGGACAAACACAAAACGGGGATCATCAGGAATATTATGTTCGGCGTCGGCATCCTGGTCAAATCCGTAAAGTTCGCTATCGCTATCCATCCGTTTCAGGATTTCACGCGAATGTCCTCCTCCTCCGAAAGTCACATCAACATAGATGCCCCCTTCTTGAATATTCAGACCTTTCACGCTTTCATCGAGCATCACCGGTACATGATAGCTGTTCTCTTTCTCTTCCATTTTATGTCTTACATGTTAAACTTTCCCTTAAACAAAAGCACCGTACTTCGTTGGCAACTGGCACTTTACTCTATTTGTGGGTAAAATTAAACATTTATCAAATTACCTTCCAAGAAATATAAGAGAAAAGTACAAAAAAGTTATCAACAGGTAGGAGATTTTACTTTTCTCTTGATAGAAAAGTAAGCAAAAAGTCAAGGGGGCACCGGCTTCGCTCAAACAACACAGCCTCCGGACACTCCGTCTTTCCCCTTCGCTTCACGCTCTCACCCACTGATGCCATTCATAGAACGCGCTGCGTTCTCTTAGGATGGCTGCTACCGACAGGGTAGTCATGTAACTGATGTGTAATTCCGTAATGGGTCGAACAGGGAATAAAATACAATTTCCTCCTTAGGAAACCAGAGTTTCCTCGGGAGGAAATTATAGTTCCCCGCGCAGGAAACTCCAGTTTCTTCAGGAGGGAACTCCAGTTTCCTAAACACGAAACTACGAGGAAACTGTAATAAATTAATAATCAGTCCAGTTTCACAGAAATGACTTCTCCTTCTTTTATAGCTTTATGAAGCAGTGTTTTCCCTTCTGATTTAACAGTAACAACCGGCTTTCCATTCTCACGGATCACTTCAATATCGAATGTTGCATTGAATGCTTTTATTTTACGCAAGCTCATCTTATCCCACTCTGCCGGTAAACGCGGAGTAAAGGTGAAAGATTTCAATCCTGTCGGACGAATACCGAACATTCCTTCCGTAACGATACGGCAATATAAACCGCTTTCCGCAGAAAGATGGCGTTGGCTTCCTTCCGGCCATGCTTCGATGGCATAAGGGACATGGTCTCCCAGCAGGCGACGGTTAGAATAGAACTTTAAGTATTCCGTTGCTTTTTCCGTTGCTCCGCAGGCATACACTCCCCTCAAAGCGTAAAGGGTTGAACGATCCCAGAAAGTCTCGCTTCCCGCCTGGGTCAGCAAGCCGTTTTCAGTCCACAGACGGGGAGAAAAAAGAGCGTTAATCGTACCTTCCTTACGATCAAATATCCCGACAGTCAAAGGAATACAAATCCATGAACGAAGAATATCATTTCCTTCATAATATTGATAAGTATCGAATCCTTCGACTTTAGCACCGAAATAGTCTTCCATATTTTTACGAAGATCTTTTGCCTGCTTTCCATAATCAGCCAAAACGGAAAATGGCTTTTGCAAGTCTTTTCCCAAATATACGGCAGAACATAAAGCATCATAATACAATGAAGAGGTGCAAAGATTGGCTTTTCCGGCAGGGAAACGCCCTTCCAGTTCATCCGAATCAGAGGCGACCACGCCTTGCTCATTCAGATTTCGACGACAATATTCCAGACACCATTCGATAAGGGGCCACAACTCTTCGGCTTCTGCCTTATCGCCTCTCGCCAAAGCATAACGGGAAGCCCCGTAAGCAACCATCGCAGCATCTCCACGGTCGCCGGCTCCTCCCCAAACGTCTATGCCTTCCGCGATGATCGAACTCGGTATTTTCTTATACTCCGGATTCATAAAACGGGCAAAGTGTTTAAATGAATTAAGGGCAGAACCATTCCCTACTTTATATCCCATATAAGGGAAGAAAGGATTGATATATTCAGCCTGGTCATTCGCCCAGATAGCAGCATAATAGGACTCTCCACCCGGTCCGTGCATGAATCCGCCTTTCGTATCGTAAATACTTTCTGCTCCACGTATCTTAGCGAAAGCAAACATTGTATTGACAACAGGGTCCGGTGTCTCCAGGATCAGGTTATCCCAAAAACCGGCAATAAGGTCTTTACGTGCCTGAAGTTCTTTTTCAATATCCGGTTTCAACTCCGTTTCTCCATTTTTATATCCGGTAATAGCGGCATAAAATACCAACTCCTCCTTGGGTTGGAGTTGCCTGGTTGTCCCTCCTATGATTTCCGAAACCAATTTATAGCTTCCGTCTACACCTTTCGCAGCCTCCGTATTCGTTACAGCACGCGATTCGGGGACTTCTACCACGAGAGGAGTTTCTCCCGTATTTCGTAAGATATATTTTTCATATACCGCTGGATTTGTCACGGCCGGAAAGATCACACGCGTCAGCTTTGCCTTTGCATTACGCGACAACTCCACTGTACTTTCAACAGTCATTTTACCATCCAGCGTAATTTTATTCACTTTTTCCCCGGACAGCGATTGCCCGTTTACAGAGACCATATCCGAAGCGTTCCAGGCAAAACGACGCATCAAACTGGCATGCGTATTATTCGGCAAAGTCCGCAGCATCGGCCAGATCAAACTCTTATTCAACTCGAAAGAGCCGTCTGCATTCACCCCGTAACGAAGTACAGTCGAAACCTTCAAGCCACTCATTTCAATATGGTCATAATGAGGAATACGGTCTTTTATTTCCCATGAGATACTGCCGTCGGGGTTGATCGACCAACGGTTTTGAGCGACCAAAAAGCCAGAATTGAGAAAGGCTAAACAGAAAAACACAATAAAAAGAATTTTCTTCATACTTACATATTGTTATAAGGTGTAACTAAAAAACTAACCAGTTAATCCTTACAAAGATAGTATTTCAGAGCATTCTTATTTATCTTCCTGCGCCAAAATTTCAAATTTAGTTTTAATACGATCATCAGCCGAAGAGTTTCCTACTACCAGCTCAAAAGATCCTGTATTTAATACAAATTCGTTATTTTGATTCCAATGAGATAAATCTTCCCGCGTCAAAGTAAAATAAATTGTCTTTTTCTCATTCTTTTCCAATGAAACACGTTCAAACCTTTTCAACTGTTTTAATGGCATTTGAGTATTTGATGTCATATCATGTATATAAAGCTGGACAACTTCCGCTCCCGCCCTCTTTCCTATATTCTTAATATCAACAGATACTTCCAGATTTTCATCCTTTCGAATTTTACTTTTACTCAATTGCAAATTGGCAATTTCAAACTCTGTATAGCTTAGACCATATCCAAAAGGATAAAGTGGAGGTTGCTTCAAATACATATAAGTCCTTCCTTTCGATATTTCATAATCATCAAAGGGAGGTAAATCCTTTATCGAATCATAGAAAGTCAATGGCAACTTTCCAGAGGGAGTATAATCTCCAAAAAGAATATCCGCAATAGCTGCACCTCCTTGTTCACCCGGATACCAGGCATCAATGATCGCCGGCACATGCTGATCAATCCAATTAATGGTCATAGAACTACCTGCCACAAGAACAACTATCGTCTTTGGATTTGCCTTATAAATTTCCTGTATGAATTTCACTTGATCAGCAGGTAAGTCCAAAGAAGTTCTGTCGCGTCCTTCTCTCTCATTCGTTTTATTTATGCCTAATACGGCAATAATAACATCACTCTTTCTTGCTATACTTTTTTCTTTTTTAAAGGCTTCTGTCCCGGATATTTCCAACAATTTCCATTTTAAGGCAGTATAAGCCTTATTGGCATCACAAACATATTCATATTTTATCGAATAATTATCCCCCGCTGTCAAATCCAACTCAATTCCGGAGTCGGTTTCTTTTGAATTCTGTTCAAGAAGAAGTCGTTCATTCAAATAAAATCGAGTGTTTCCCTTTGAACTTAAACCTAACTTATACTTCCCAGTTACCGGCACACTCAGGTTTCCGCACCAACGAACCGATATTTGCCCTTTGGGTATTAACGGGTTAGGAGGCTGATTCGCAGGATCAAACTGAATTAATTTATCAGTAGATTCCACTGGCGTTCCCTGAAAATCTATATTAGAATAATAAGATACTGTCAGGCCTTTCTCTGTTTTCCCGTTTTTTTCAAATGAAAAAAACTCTGTATTCACCGTTTCATATTCGATTGGATTTGTCACCCATGGTACATAACGAATATCAATATGGGCATCTGCCACTTTATCCTTAATACCTTGCAGAGGAGAAACAGGTTCATTCAACGGAGTACCACTGTAATCACCAAATTCTGCAACCCCGGCGTTTATCCCGAACACTGCCATACTTTTTATTTTCTTTTTATTCAAAGGTAAAAGGCCATTCGAGTTTTTTAAAAGAACAATCGATTGTCTCGCAGTTTCCAAAGCTAATTGCTGATGTTTTTCAGATCCTATCACAGAGGGTGATATTTGGGCATATAAATTCAAATCCGGATCATCGAAAATACCTAATTTAAAACGAGCCCTTAATACCCTGAATGCTGCCCTATCGATTTCTGACTCTGTCACAAGACCTTGCTCTAATGCCTTTGGTAAATAATCGGTAAAAATAAAGCATTCCGAACAATAACCGCCGCACTCCAAATCCAATCCGGCTTTTAAAGCTTTCTGTGCAGCCTCTTCCCTGGTTTCTACATAATGGTGATCTGAATAAAGAAAGCCCGGTGCTCCACAATCTGAAACTACATAACCATTAAATCCCCATTCGTTTCTTAGAACATCTGTCAGTAACCATTTATTCGCAGTACAAGGTATCCCATTTATTGCATTATAAGCACTCATAATAGATTCGGCCTTTCCTTCAGTAACCAAAGCCTTAAATGCTGGCAAATAATAAGATCTCAATGTCTGCTCCGATACTTCCATCTTACACTCAAAACGATTATGTTCCTCATTGTTTCCTGCAAAATGTTTCGGAGTAGATACTACTTTCAAATATCTAGGATCGTCACCTTGTAATCCTTTAACAAATGCAACTCCAATCTGGGATGTCAGATAACAATCCTCACCGTATGTCTCCGGGGTTCGTCCCCAACGAGGATCTCGTGCCATATTTACTGTTGGAGACCAAAACGCCAATAAATCACTGAATTTACTTGTTTGCTTTTTCCCCTGTTCCAACTCATTCCATTTAGCTCGTGCTTCATCTGAAATTGCAGTTGAGACATGATAGATCAGATCCGGATTCCAAGTTGCAGCCAAACCTATTGCCTGCGGAAACACAGTAAACTTCCCTGGCCTGACTACTCCGTGCAAGGCTTCATTTCCATGATCATACTTTGCAACTCCCAAACGTGGTATTGCCGGAGAGACTTCCCTTAACAACAGTATCTTCTCATTTGTAGTCATTTGAGACAACAAATCGTTTACCCGATTATCGATAGAGGCTTCCGGATCCTCAAATACATCTATTTTCCCATTCTGATTAAAATCAATCCATTTCTTTTCCTGAGAATAAGAATGAAGAGAGTAAATAAAAAAGAGAACAAACAAGAAGAATATTTTTTTCATAATATATTTACAGCTTATATAGAAAATTGAGAATTAAAAACCTGATAGCATCCGGGTTATATCACCCGGATGCATTTAAATTATAATGTGATATCAGAACTTGTCCAACCCGGTGTTTGAGTTAAAACTCCATCTGACAAATCAATTTCAGATTGTGGAACTTGTAAGAAGCCGCCTGTTTCCTGAATCCGTTTGGTCAGATTATAGTTAATGACGGTCTCCACTCTATTATTTAAGACTTTTACTCCATTTTGATTTTTATCAATCTCTACACCGGCATTTTTTCCGTACCAACGTAACAAATCAAAATAACGATATCCTTCAAATGCCAGTTCAAAACGTCGCTCATTCTTCAAGATCTCAGGAGTATATCCACTAACCGGAGGTAGTTTCACCCTTTCACGAACCATGTTAATTCCCTTTGTCGTTTTAGTCAACTCTGAATGCATCAACAGAATATCAGCATACCTTAACAGAACCTGATCCTGAGTATTGATAAAACTATAATCATCAAGACCTCCAAACATCAATGTCGAATAACCTTTAAAACTCCGGGTCTCTTTATCCGTCCAGGCATTAACTGCAATATATTTCTTTTGCCAGAAACCGCCATCTTGCATTTGTTCCCAACCTCCATCTTCATACGACTCGATACCTTCCTCCGGATCTTTTACATCCACAACACTACCTTTACGCCTGATTGTATCATTTGGCTCATATTTAATCCAATCATCAATGAATCTGGGATTAACAGGTCCTTGTCCCCAACCCTGCCCAAACGGAAATACATTGGCATAACTTGACTGTCCTCTCAAACTCCAACACAAGGCGACCATATTTGCATAATCTTTATTGCTCCAATCTCCTTTTGTCCCGAATTTTATGGCAAATACTGTTTCTATATTATTATCATCGCCTACCCACGATAAGTTTTTACCTTGATTATAGACATAGTCTTCTCCGGTCAGTTGATTTGTATAAGGCCACATATTCCGAAATTCTTCTACTAACTGATGTCCGCTATTGTTCATACAATCTTCCAGATAAGCTATCACATCTGTATCAGACAATTCTCCACCGCCTGCTACAGGAAGTGAGGTTTGCCCATAATAACCCGTATAGAATAAAAACACACGTGCCAACATTCCTTCAGCCGCCCATTTAGTTGCATGTCCTAAATTTGATTTCAGTTGAGATGCATAACTGGTAGAAGGTAATAATTCTATGGCAGTTTTAAGATCAAAAGCAATTTGTGCAAAAATTTCCGCAGCTGCAGTTCTAGGAATATTTACTGATTCAGAAGTCACCAACAATGGCACATCTCCAAACATTTTGGTCAATTCAAAATAGAAATAAGCCCGCATAAAATAAGTTTCGCCCGTCAATGTATTCTTTGAAGTCTCAGTTTCAAAAATGATTTGATCCATTGCCTCCAACAACTTATTTGCACGAAAAACACCTTGATAAAGCCGTATCCAGGTTTGTTGCTGCATATTCTCTGTCGATTTTTTCATTTGGTCCCATGCCTGTTGATTAAAATCGTTCGGACCACCTCCACCAAACCGGTCATCAGAAAGAATATCACCAATATAATAGGAAGAAAACTCCTGGCAAGTAGCCATAACATGATAACAAGATGCCAGCGACATATTTACATCCTTCTCTGTCAATGGAAAATTCTGATCATTCTTATTGGTATAATCTTTTGTATCAAGAAAATCATCACAAGATACTAAAGACACTACTATTAATAGAAATACTATATAATACTTTTTCATGGCTCTTTTATTTTAGAATTTAATATTAGCCCCTACTAATACGGTACGGGGGATCGGATAAAATCCACTATCAACACCTTTAGACCACCCTTCAGGTGCAGTACCAATCTCCGGATCGGATCCATAATAACCAGTAAATGTATAAAGATTCTGAACTGTCACATAGAATCTCGCCTGTTGCAGGGGCATCTTGGGAAAGAGTTTCTTAAAATCATACCCAAGCGTAACATTCTGTATACGAAGGAAATCTCCATTGTCTATATAAATATCATTAAACTGCATAAAGTTAGGACTGGAGTCAGCTGTCAGACGCGGATATCGGTTCGAAGTGCCTTCACCATGCCATCTTCCTAACAGAACACTCGGATAATTTTCTTTATAATGATTGACTTTATGAAAAGATGAAGCAATCTGATTTCCAAAAACGCCATTTGCCGTAACAGAAAAATCAAAACCTTTGTAACCCAGATTTATTGTTACTCCAAGATTCATGTTCGGATTAGGATCCCCTATCATTGTACGGTCTGCCATATCAATCACACCATCGTTATTCATATCTACAAATATCAGATCACCAGGAGCTGTTCCACTCAAGATAGCCCCTTTATAATTATCTATTTGTTCCTGATTCTGGAAAACACCTGCGGTTTTTAATCCGTAAAAATAACCAATCGGATATCCTACCTGAGCACGATAAATAGGAGGTTGTCCATCTCCAAAACCAGGATTTGTACCTTCTATTACACCTTCGGAATTTGCAATACGGGTAATTTTATTCTTGTTTACTGCCAGATTTGTGTTGATACCATAAGAAAAATCACCCACTGCATCATTCCAACTTAAGCTTAGTTCAATACCTTTATTAGTTATATCACCACCGTTAATAAACGGAGCCGCCGCCCCTTGTGAACCTAAAATAGGAGCCTGGACCAGCCAGTCTTTCGTTGTTTTACGATACCAATCGAAAACAACCCCCAGGCGACTATCCAAGAAACGTGCATCTAAACCCAAATCTAATTGTTCTGATCTTTCCCAGGTAATATCTTTATTCGGCAAAATACTAGGATAAGCTCCCGTTGTCCAAGCACTTTTATCTGCACCAAAGAAATAGTCAGATGCATTGAATGAATATGTGGCCAAGTATTGGAAAGGAGAGACAGCCTGATTACCGTTTTGTCCCCAGCTTGCACGTATTTTCATAAAATCCATCCACATTTTCGTATTCTCCATAAACGATTCGTTGCTCATAACCCAACCCAATGAAACAGAAGGGAAATACCCCCACCGATTGCCTCTGGCAAAATTGGAAGAACCGTCAGCTCTCAAAATAACAGAAGCCAGATACGTTTCTTTAAAATTATAATTAACACGTCCGAAGAAAGAAGATATTGCAGACTCACCAGCCGGACTTCCTTCTACAAGGGTCTTTCCTGGAACTATTGTTTTCACATTATTCAAATAAGCATATTCAAAGGAATCGAACAAAGATCCCATATTTTGCCCACTGATACTTTCTCCTAAACCTTGTTTTTCAATCGATTGACCCAATAAAGCTGAAATATTGTGCTCTTTAATAGTGAAATCATAAGAAATCGTATTTTCCCACTGAAAATTTCTACTTATTGTCTGATTTTGCTTTACAACATCTTCTGTTCTGAAATACCTGTCTCCCAAATTATAGGCAGGACCATAATACCTGTTAGAATATGCCCATAGAGAATATCCGGCATTACTTTTTATTATTAAATTCTTTATCGGTTGTATCTCTACAAATGCATTTATTTTCAAATCATGGCTAGTATTTTCCGTTAAAGCATTATTATAGTAATATTGTCCGATAGGATTTGCCCGGTCTGCATCAAGGACCATAGTTTTATGGAAATTACCATCCGGATCATATACCGGCATCAAAGGATTCCCAATCAGCATATTTCTAACATTACCGACTCCTCCGTTCTTCTTTTTATATGTATATAAAATATTTTCTCCGACTTTTACAATATCGAATTCGTTATTCTTGACAAGTGTATATTCCGTATTGGCACGGAAACTTATTCTATTATATTTCGCAGTTTCAGGTTCTCCATAAATACCTTCCTGAGACGAATAAGACACTCCTGTAGAATAAATAGATTGTTCAGTACCACCTGAAATATTGACAGCATGATTATGTACCGGGGCATTCTTATTCGTAAACTCTTTTAACCAATTCGTGCCTTTCCACCCGTTCTGCAAATCTTTCCATACATAATCTGGAACAAGCGTCGAATAGTCATTAGGAGTTATACCGACATTCGTTAACGATTCATTTTGTATTTCCATATATTGCTGCGCATCCAGTACATCCATATATTTAGCTACATTTTGTATACCGAAATATCCATCATAAGTAATTACAGGTTTACCAACCTTTCCACGTTTAGTCGTAATCAGAACTACACCATTTGCTGCTCTTGACCCATAAATAGCTGCAGATGCCGCATCTTTCAAAACATCAATAGATTCGATATCTGAAGCACTGATAGAATTCAAGTCGCCTCCAACAATCCCATTAATGATATACAACGGGCTGGCATCTCCAATCGTCCCCAAACCACGAATATTCACTTTATAGCCACCATCCGGTTCACCGGAAGTTGATGTAATAAAGACACCGGGGGTTTGACTTTGCATAGCTGTCAGCGGAGAGATAGTACTTAACTTTTGAATATCATCACCTTTAACCTGGACTGTGGCGCCCGTAACCAGTTTTTTCTTTTGGACACCATATCCCATCACGACAACTTCTTCCAAACTCTGTGAATCTTCAGTCAAAGTAATATTCAGCGTCGATTTACCTATAACTGGAATTTCCTGGGTATTATATCCTATATATGAGATCAGTAGAATAGCCTCATTGTTCACTTCAAGAGAAAAATTCCCGTTAACATCGGTAATTGTTCCATTCGTCGTTCCTTTTTCAACGACATTGGCACCAATTACTGAAATACCATTATTATCATTTACTTTTCCGGTAATTCTTCTCTTTTGCTGTTCTACTGTTTTGCTGCGCCCCAAAACGATCTGGCGGTCACTTACTGTGTAAACAACATCTGTTCCTTTGAAAAGAACATGCAGTACATTTGCAAGGCTTTCTTTATTCACTTCAATATTGACTGGTTTAGTCACATCTACCATCCTTTTATTATAAAGGAACCTATATTCTGTCTGTTCTTCTATTTCATTCAAAACATCCTCTATTGAGGCATTTTTCATCTTCAGCGATAAAGCGGAAACCTGTGAATGAATTTCAGATGCAAAAGATTGCAGTACACTACAAATCAATAAAAACAAGCATATTCTCATAATCAGAAAAGACTTAGAGGTTAATATTTGCTTTTTAATTTCTCTAATTGGAATTGAATACATATTTTTGTTGTGTTTAGTTAGAAAATAAGGTTATACAACACTCTTGTTCAGCTAGACTTGTGAAGGGAAGGTGTACGAGACCTTCCCTTTTTTGTCTGCCTTTTTGAATAGAAATTTACGAAAGTAGGTTCTCCATAGGCAATTATTTTTTAAGAATTAATAAAACAACTGGTCATTCAATTATAAGACGGATCATGAATAAAAAGCCACAATCCAAAATACGCTTTTTTTCATATTATTTTCTTTTATCCCCAAAAACGTCTATTTGCAACTTATCAAACTGGTTATCGGATGTTTTATTTCGACCATATTTTTTATATTGGATAGGGGCAGTCAACTTCAATAAATTAAGGATTTCATCCAAAGACTCATCTTCAAATGTCGCTCTATATAATTGTTTTGCAATAGCTGAATCTTTGACTGTAATATTGACATTAAAGGTTTGGCCTATCTTTTTAAATACAAATTCCAAGGGATCGTCCCGGAATATCATTAATCCATCTTTCCATGCATACCATTTATAAGGATCGGTTTGCGTAATCAGACATTGCTTTGTCTGATTATTAAAAGAAGCGCGTTCTCCCGGTGTCATTGTAACAGGAGAGGAGTTTTCAAAAACTACATCTATTTTACCATTAACCATTGTAACAGCAGTGATAGAATCTTTAGTATATGCCTCTATATTGAAAGCTGTACCTGTAGCTCGTAAAGTCATTTGATCAGTTTTTACGACAAAAGGATTTTCTTTATCAGAGTGTACTTCAAAGTAGCCCTCACCGCTTAAGAAAACCTTCCTCTCCCCTTTTCGAAAGATCAAAGGATATTTCAGGGAACTTCCTCCATTCAGCCATACATTGGTCCCATCAGGCAGACGTACTTCGGAAAAAGTTCCATGGGGAGATCTTACCTCCTGATACTCTATGGTATCATACGCACTATTATCCTGATTCATATATAAATAAGCACTAAGTACTAATAGAGGAATAATAAGAATAGCAGCTATACGTTGCCAATAGAGCAATATAGTATGGGGTATATTCCTCTTGGTGGCTGCAATATTTGCAATAATATTTTTTTCAGCTTCAAATACATTAATCTCAGAAGGGTTAAAGGCGGGATACACCACTTGCCAGACATTACGCATTTCCTGGAAATAACGATTATTATCAGGTGATTGTCTTACCCATTCTTCCAACTCACGACACTCTTCTACAGTCGCTTTTCCGGATAGATAAGCTGATATAATAAGTTGCATTTGGTCTTTATCTGTCATTTTTTCTCTTTTATAGTGTTAAGACGTGCAAGGAATCATTTTCCACATAGCTTATAACTTTTTTTATGGAATACAGAATGAAAGTAAAAGTACAAAGAAGTCTTTCAAATATTTCCGTAATAAATCCAATGTTTTACTGACGCGGACTTCCACCGTACGTTCAGATACATTCAGTTGCTCTGCAATTTCCCTGTATCTTAGACCTTCAAAACGATTCAGCATAAAGGCCTCCCGATATAAATCAGGCACTTTCTCGAGTGCACGATGTAAATGGTCAGATAAATCCGAATATAATATATAATTATCCGTATCATAAGAATCCAACATAGTACTCTCATATTCAGCCTCATGCTGACGGATGATTTCCAAATGGCGATATTCATCAAAACAACTGTTACGGACAGCCTTCAGCAAATAAGATTTTAAGGATGTTTCAATCTGTATATTTTTTCGGTCACTCCAAAGCTTCAGGAAGATCGATTGAACAATATCTTCACAAGAATCTTTGTCTTTTATAAAGTTTCCACAAAATAATACGAGGTCAGTATAATAGGTCTGGAACAATAACGAGAAGGCCTCCTTACTGTCTTGCTTCAAAGCAGACAAAACAAAGTTCTCTTGTTGTTTTTCCAGTTTTCCCATATCGATTTTAAGAATTAACACCTTCTCTAGGGCAGCTAAATTAATTACATTTTTTTATTTTCAACCTATTTCGTCATGTAAAATAACTACAAGCAACAAAGCCTCCACGATACATGATCGCAGAGGCTGTTTTTTTCTGTATTCCTTCCTCACGGGAGAAATTACAGTAAGAACTTTATTTTATTACTTAATATTAATAACCACTTGTTCGCCTGTCACAGGGTAATTGATGGGATAGTAGAGACGTTGAATACAACGTCTCTACACCACCACGTGGAAATTTTAGAATTATTTTTGATTATAAATCTCTTATTTTACGATTGCTTTAACAGCAGCTTCACCTTCAACGGCTACAGTTACATATCCCTTAGGAACTGAGATTGTAGCTTCATCAGAAGCGATCACTGTGTTATAAATAGCCTGACCAAGTACGTTACTGATAATAACTGTCTTACCTGCAGCACCCTTGATGATTACTTTACCATAGTCAGCTTTTACACTGATAGTTGAAACTTCCGGAGTTTTGCTATCAGTCGGAGTTTCATCAACGTTTTCAGCAATATTGAACTTCTGAGCCTGGTTGATAGTTTCAAGGATTGAACCAGTATTGTTGTTATCATGTTCGCCATTCACTTTAGTTGTCTGAGCTAATACAGGAACATAGTTCTGTAGTTTAACCCAAGCACCCTTGAATGAACCGATTGCAGATTCACCTTCATTTGAATGTGATTCCAGATAGAAATCCTGAGCTTCAGCATCATCAACCAATCTCAAAGAGAAGGCTGCATTGTTGTGCTTGCCATCCAAAGCGATAACTTCGTATTTTTCACCCTTGTTAGCTTCATCAAAGAATGAAGGCAATACATAAGATTTACCAGAAGCATCTTTACCCATGATAGAAGACAACTTGATACCATTCTTCAATACGTACAGAACATCACCTCTATGGATAGCTTCAACGAATGCCAATCTTGTAAAATTGTCATATTTGAACTTGTTAGCATTTTCAAGTTTGTTGATTGAGTTAGCAACAGAGTCATTCAGGTTGACCATGAAACGACCAGCTACATAACCCGGATATTCCTGAGAATGTTCGCAAGTAGCATTCAATCCATGATCTTTACACCATGTATAAGCTTTCACACTATCCGGAGCAACAACAAACAGATACTGAGGCATACGATCGTTAGATTTCTGTACATAGTCAGCATACATAGCAACTGTGTTACCTTCACCCTGAGAAATACCTTCTGCAGTCATACCCAGGTAACCAAATCCTTTGATTGCACTCGGATAACCGATATTATTGCTGTTATCTTCAAACAGATATTCTTTTGCGGTACCTCTTTCTGTGAAGAGTTTAACAACAGAGTTACCTTTACCTAAACTTCTGTACAATGGACGACTGTCTTTACCAATATAGAATGCTTCTGTACGGTTTTCACCAAGAGTTTCAGGTTTAGTATCCATCTGACCTTGTTCGATAGACAGTTTAGCAATACCATTAGCTATTTCAATTTTAGTATTGACAGGATCTTTAACATCAACCAATGCATAGTATTCCTTACCTTCAGCACCTTCTACCCAATGATTATTTTCTTTGAAGTAGAACTGAGCATAACGTAAACCATCCTTAGCTGCATCGATATCTTTTTCCAAAGCTACAACATATTTATTATTCTGGTCTACAGCTACAAACTTACGATCGTTATCAACTTTGTTAGTATCTTTTACTTTCAGTTTATAAGCAGTTCTCCACAATTGAGAAACGCCAGCCTGTTCACTTGGATAACCATATTTGATACTATCAGCACCTACAATGAACAATTCAAATTGAGTAGCTTCTTTCTGAGCCCTAACCAATGTATCAGCCTTGTTATCTTTTACATTCAAGAAATAAGGATCTTCACCATAATTGAAGAACTGATTGAAAGCATATGTATTTTCTCTCAAAGTATCTTCTTTCAGGATTAAATAACCCTTCTTAGTATCAACAATAGATTCAAACTTCAAAGTATCTTCTGCACAGAACTGATTCTCAACAGAAATACCATCTGAATATTCAGGATTGATAATATATTTATTACCATCTTTATCAACATATAATTGACCTTCGAAAGCAACAATATTATTGTATTCTCGGTTTGTAATCTTAACACGAGCTACATTATTGTTAGGCAACAGACAACCTTGCTGTTCAACAACCCACTGTGTTGCAGGCATGTGAGTGTAATCCTGTGATTTTTCTTTCTGAGCATAAACCAACTGACCAGCCATGTTTGCAACAATATAAGAACCATTTACACGAGTCTTAGAAGTTACAGCCTTGTTAGGATCTTTTGTTACCAGTGAAATATTATACAAAGCAGATTTTTCAGTAGAACGAACCAAATAAGGATAAGTATGGTTAAATGAAATACGAGTATTAAAACCTTTGCTCGTTTCTGTAACACCCATAGTCGGAACAACGTTTCCATCTGACAATTTAGTTGCAGTTATAGAGATAACAGCATCATTATTTGTATCAGTGTTACTTGGTTTTTCACCAACTTCCAAATCATCGTATTTAACCCATTCGCTACCAGCCTTTGTATCTAACCAATTTTCCTTATCCTGCACTTCTTCGTTAGAGCAAGAAGCAGCATTCAACGGTTCGATCAACAAGCTATCCTGAGAAGGATAATAAGTAACCTTGAAGAAATAACGTGCAGCCAGATAAGCTCCGTCAGCACCGATTGTAAACGGCTTATCACTCAGCTTATAAGCAGGTGAATTTGAAGGAGTCTGTTCAGGTTGATAACGAATTGTATCTACCATATAGAAGTTGTCACCATTTGCTAAACGGATGTTATAAGCATCGATTTTATCTGACTGTATCTCACCCGCAGCAGTTGCATCTTTACCCATAGAAGCTTTGTCTGCAGCATTCATAGCAGCGTTGTAAGCAGCTGTGGCAGCAGCACCAGTTCCCTCTTTAATAGTCTCTAACGCTTCAGCAGCAGTTTTTAATGCATCTTTAGCTGTTTCCAAAGCAGTTGCTCCAGCTTCAAATGCTGTAGTTGCAGCAGCACTGATTTGAGTTGTAGTATGTGTTTTGCTTATTGTCTTACCGGCTTCAGTTGCAGCTGTAGTTGCAGCTGTGGCAGCAGCCTTTGCGGCAGTAGCAGCATCTGTTGTAGCCTTGGTAACAGCTTCATCTGCTTTACCAGCTTTCAGAGCAGCAGCAGCAGTAGTTAAAGCACTTTCAGCAGCTGTCAAATCTTTAGCGACAGCAGTCAAACCACTTACTGAGAATTTCTGTACTAAAACAGCATCTTCAGCAATATATCCAGTAGCATTAGCTAATTTATTTTCAAAAAGAGTCTGAAGGTCACCTGCTAATTTACCATTCGGTTCATTAAACTTGAATACCACCTTGTTAGGATCACCTTTAGCATTTTTTACAGCCTGAGCATCAATCATCTGATTGATATCCTGAGCAGTCAATTGGATTGCTTCAGCAAGAACTGGTTGGAGTTTAAGAGCTACGTTATCCAATTTTGCCAAATCATCACCAGCAACTGATCTCGGATACTTTGCTGCTATAACTTCACCTTTGTCTTTAGCCTGCATAACCATTACAGAATCTCCATTGTGGAAATAAGAGTAAATAGTTTTAGCAACCATATTTTCAGATTGAACTTCTGTTGTATACCAAGCCCATTCATTGTTGCATCCATTCAACAGACTTGTCTTTACATCTTCAAAATCAGCATCAACCTTCTTTGCATCAAAAGCTTGTGTATCATCCAATACAAGTTCAAGACCAGTTTCCTTGTTTGTGTAAGTGTAAACTTTAGAAGCAGATGTTGCATACTTCTTTACAGTAATCTTCCACAAAGAACTGTTTAAGGGAGCACCAACTTTAGAAGTTGCATCAACAAGTGGAACCATTTTTAAAATCAGTTCATTTGTAGCTGCCACACGTTCTTGGATCAATACTTTAGGAGCATCTTCGGCACCGTCAGTCAACTGATACCACTTGTTGTCGGATTCTATCGCTTTGATAGAAGCTCCAGCTGTAGCAACAGTTACTTTGGTGTTTTGCGTACGAAACGGGAATGCCCCAGCAGAAGGAATCTGCGCCGAAACCACACCCGTAGCCAGCAGGGCGCCAGCCATCAAAGTAGAAAACTTTTTGTTCATAATAAAAAATTTAATATTAATACTAAAGTGTAATAAGTTCAATTCACAATTGGAACGCCCCGATTTCTTGAAAATGGCGAGTTTAAACGTTCTTTTAATCTCGTCACACTTTATGAGAAGATTTCCTTTCGTTTGTGAAAGCACCTATTTTGTACATAGTTTGCTATTCAATTGATAAGAAAGCATATAGACGAATAAAAAATATCTTAAAAAGGATGGTTGATACGAAACTAATTCTTACTTTTGTTGACGAGAAAAAAGGAACGATTAAATTCGTCACTCCATTATTCCATTCATATTTCTAATTTTCAGATAATTACATACACAAATTAGCCTATTGTATAGCAAATAATATTAATGTACGCCCGTACATCTATATATATAACTATACTCCTTTTCTTTCAGCACCTTACAACACTTCACAAATAACCCGGCAGAAGTAAAAAAAACCACCGGACAATTAATTCTTTATATCAGGAGATTTATTACCTTTGGTACGGACTTTTAAATAAGTAAGGAATACATTGCGAAAATGAAAAGCATACCTTACTTATTTGTATCCTTAACCTTACTTTTATGAAGAGAATTTATTTCATAAATAAGATTAGGGAGGAAAATCCTTAATAGTTACGACGTTAAACCTTAAACAGAAGGAAGTGTATGAGTATTGAATACGACTTATTTGCCAATCCTCCCAAAAACGGGGAAGAGAAGCCGACGTTACATGCCAGAGCTATCAATATCCAGACCGTCAACACCAACGAGCTGGCACGGATGATCGAAAGCATGAGTACCTTTACGTCTGCCGATATCAAGGGAGCCATCAAAGCGATCTGCGAACAATTGTTCTTCTGCCTAAGCAACAGTCAGAGCGTACATCTGGAAGGGATCGGAACGTTTTCCGTAACACTGAGATGCAAGCAACAGGTGGAAAATAAAAAAGATATCCGGTCGGCATCCATCGAGTTCAAGAACATTGAGTTCCGTGCTGATCCGGAAATGAAGAAGCGTTTCCGGGGCGTACGCATCGAACGGCGGCAAGGGACCAGCGAGAAAAAAAACTACAATTCGGATATCCGACAGAAACGTATCCTGTGGTATATAAAGAACTACGGAACGATCAACCTGACAGTGGCCGCCAGCCTGAACCAGTGTACACGTCAGAAGACTAAAAAAGACCTGGAACAGCTACTGGAAGACAACCAGATACAAAAGAATTGGTGCGGGAAACGGGCGTTCTATATCAGACGTTCGGCACAACAACCACCGACAGATCCGTTACCAAACGATCCAACAGAATAATATGGAACTATACACTGCAATCCAACTACCCAAGCCGCCTTTCCGCTTTTCGTGGCAGGAACATACGCTATTGCTCGGCTCCTGCTTTGCGGAAAATATCGGGACGAAGCTGGCAGAGAACCGGTTCAATGTCGACATTAATCCGTTCGGGACACTGTATAATCCGGCATCCATCGCAGCGGCGTTACGCAGGTTGCTGCATCCGGAGCGGTTCACTTCCAACGATCTGTTCCGTCACGAAGGCGTATTTCACAGCTTTACGCACCACAGCCGCTTTTCTTCCACTTCGGAAACGGAATGCCTGGAGAATATAAACGACAGGCTGTTTGCTTCGGCGGGAGAACTCCGGGAGACGAAATACATCGTGGTTACCTTGGGGACAGCTTATGTCTACCGGTTGAAAAGTACAGGCGAAGTGGTGGCAAACTGCCATAAACTACCCGAAAAGATGTTCGACCGCTCGATGTTATCCGTAGCAGAAATCGTGTCGGAATGGAAAGAACTGTTGCTTTCCCTTTGGGAGCAATGCCCGGAACTGAAGATTCTTTTCACCGTCAGCCCTATCCGTCACTGGAAAGACGGGGCACATGGAAACCAGCTCAGTAAAGCGACTCTACTGCTGGCTGTCGATACGCTTCAAACGACCTATCCTGAACGTATCGCTTACTTCCCTGCCTACGAGATCATGATGGACGAACTGCGCGATTACCGCTTCTATGCCAACGACATGCTACACCCTTCGGAGCTGGCTGTTGATTATATTTGGCAACGTTTTACAGAAAATTTCTTATCCGATGAAACGAAAGGTTTTCTTAAAGAATGGGCAGAGATACAAAAGGCTATTAATCACCGCCCGTTTCAACCCGAAAGTGAAGCCTATAAACGTTTCATCTCGCAAACTTTGTTAAAGATGGAACGAATTAACGAGAAATTTCCTTCCTTTGATAGTACAAAAGAGATGGAAATAATAAAGTCTAAACTAATGTAAAAAATGGAATACTCGATAAAAGAAATAGTAGGAGTTATTGGTGCCAAAGCAAGAAACCTACAAGATAGTACCATTAGTATCTTGCTGACTGACAGTCGCCGGCTTTCTTTTCCGGAACAAAGTCTCTTCTTTGCCCTAAAGACAAAGACCAACGACGGACACAGATATATAAAAGAGCTCTATAAACTGCGCGTCCGCAATTTTGTAGTGAGTGAACTTCTTCCGGAGTTCGAATCTCTCCAGGAAGCGAACTTCCTGGTGGTCAAGGACACGTTGAAAGCACTTCAAAAGCTGGCGATCTATCACCGGAAGCGGTTTAATATCCCCGTAATAGGTATTACAGGAAGTAACGGAAAGACGATCGTAAAGGAGTTTCTTTATCAGCTGTTGCATAAGGAATTCAATATTGTCCGTTCGCCGCGCAGCTACAACTCGCAGCTGGGTGTGCCGCTGTCTGTCTGGCAGATGAGCGACAAGAATACGCTGGGTATCTTTGAAGCGGGTATTTCACAGCCGGACGAGATGGAAAACCTTCGTCCGATCATTGCCCCAACCATCGGTGTCATTACTAATATAGGAGAGGCGCATCAGGAAAATTTCATTTCTACTACCCAGAAATGCCTGGAAAAGCTGACGCTGTTCAACGACTGCGAAGCAATCATATATGACGGTGACGACGCTTTCATCTCCAACTGCATCGAATCGGCCTGCCTTTCGCACAAGGCAATAGCCTGGAGTCGGACAGATTCGGAAGCACCGCTTTATATCGAAACGATCGAGAAAAAAGAATCGGAAACGATCATCCGCTGCACGTTGCTCGGACTGACTCAGAAATATGTCATTCCTTTCATCGACGACGCTTCCATCGAGAATGTCATCCACTGCCTGGCGGTAATGCTTTACTTAAAGCCTACCAGTGTAAATGACGCTCATAAATTTACACAGCTGGAACCTGTCGCCATGCGCCTGGACGTTAAGCAGGGTATCAACAACTGCATACTGATCAACGACACATATAATTCGGATATCAACTCGCTGGACATCGCCCTCGACTTCCAGCAGAGCCGTCATGTGGATAAGAGCCTCAAGTGTACACTGATCCTTTCCGATATCCTGCAATCGGGCACTCTGCCTAAATCGCTTTATAAAAAGGTGGCCGACCTGGTACGGCGTAAAAACATAGACCGCATTATCGGCATCGGACGGGATCTGAAAGAATATGGCAACGCATTCGATATAGAAAAGGAATTCTACCTGAGTACGGATGATTTCCTTAAATCACCGACCTTCAAGAATTTCAGGGACGAACTGATACTGATAAAAGGTTCGCGCCATTTCCATTTCGAACGTATCTCCGAATTATTGGAAAAGAAAGTACACGAAACGATACTTGAGGTAAATCTGGATGCCGTTGTACACAATTTCAACTATTATCGTTCGAAGCTGAGACCGGAAACCAAAATGGTCTGCATGGTAAAAGCATTCGGATACGGTGCCGGTTCATACGAATTGGCCAAGACATTACAGGAGCATCGTTGCGATTACCTTGCCGTTGCGGTAGCCGATGAAGGGGCGGAACTTCGGAAAGAAGGTATTTCGATCCCCATCATCGTTATGAATCCGGAGTTCAGCAGCTTCAATGTATTATTTGAAAACAATCTGGAGCCGGAGATATACAGTTTCCGCCTGTTGGATGCCATGATCAAGGAAACGGAACGCCGGGGCATTACCTCCTACCCGATCCACATCAAGATAGATACGGGAATGCACCGTTTGGGATTCCAGCCGGGCGACGTCCCTGCCATCTGCGAACGATTGAAAGAACAAAGTGGCGTTACGGCACGTTCTGTCTTCTCCCATCTGGTGGGCAGCGATTCGTCTGTCTTCGATGACTTCACAAAGAAACAACTGGATACATTTACCCTGGCTGCCGCCGAACTGGAGAACGGCTTGGAATATAAGGTTATCAAACATATCCTGAACTCAGCCGGGATCGAACGTTTTACGGACTATCAGATGGATATGGTCCGCCTGGGAATCGGCTTATACGGAGTCAGTGCTTCAGGCATGAAAGGGTTACGCAACGTCAGTACCCTGCGCACCACTATCCTTCAGATACAACAAGTACCGGCAGGCGATTCTATCGGTTACAGTCGCCGGACCTATGTTGATCGCGATTCGCGCATTGCCATCATCCCGATCGGTTATGCCGATGGGCTGGACCGCCATTTCAGTAACCGGGGAGGCGAGGTGTTCATTAATGGGAAACGTTGCCCGATCGTCGGAAACATCTGTATGGATGCCTGCATGATCGACGTCACCGATACAAATGCCCAGGAAGGCGATCCGGTGATTGTCTTCGGAGAAGAGTTACCGGTCAGTGAACTTTCCGACAAGTTAAAAACAATACCTTACGAGATTCTGACGTCAGTGTCTCCACGGGTAAAAAGGGTATATTACAGAGAATAACGTTCTGAACATAAAACGATAAACCCGGATACAGATTTTGTATCCGGGTTTATCGTTTTATAATCATTTCACTCATTAGTTATACAGCAAAGCCGGACATAAATTGTTTATCTTGCACAAATTGTGTACTTTTGTGCCGTAAATAAATTAAATAAAGGTATGAGTCATAATTTATTGAAAGGTAAAAGAGGCATTATCTTCGGCGCGCTGAATGAAATGTCTATTGCCTGGAAAGTGGCAGAAAAGGCTGTAGAAGAAGGTGCAACCATTACATTGAGTAATACACCGGTTGCAGTACGTATGGGCGAAGTCGATGCCCTGGCTAAGAAGCTGAATGCTGAAGTTCTGCCGGCAGACGCTACAAACGTAAAAGATTTGGAAACGGTATTCTCCAGATCAGTAGAAATACTGGGAGGAAAAATAGATTTCGTATTGCACTCAATCGGCATGAGCCCGAACGTGCGCAAGAAACGTACATATGATGACCTGGATTACGATATGTTGGATAAGACACTGGATATCTCCGCTGTCTCTTTCCATAAGATGCTTCAGGTAGCTAAAAAGCAGGATGCTATCTCTCAGGGCGGTTCCGTACTTGCTTTATCGTATGTGGCAGCACAGCGTACTTTCTTCGGTTATAACGACATGGCGGATGCCAAGAGCTTGCTGGAATCGATTGCACGCAGCTTCGGCTATATTTATGGACGCGAAAAGGGAGTGCGTATCAACACCATCTCCCAGTCACCGACCATGACAACCGCCGGTAGCGGAGTAAAAGGCATGGAACATCTGCTGGACTTCTCCGACAAGATGAGTCCGCTGGGAAATGCAACGGCAGAAGAATGCGCAGATTATTGCGTAATGATGTTCTCCGACCTTACCCGTAAGGTAACGATGCAGAACCTATACCACGACGGTGGCTTCTCAAGCATGGGCATGAGCCTTCGAGCCATGAACCAGTATAGCAAAGGATTAGAAGAATTTACCGACGAGAACGGCAACATAATTTACGGCTAAGCCGTAAAAGTTGACAGATGACAGTTGACAGATATGTGGCTTTCAGCCGATTAATTTTCTTGTTTTAACTGTCAACTGTCACTTGTCAACTATCAACTGAAAAAACTATGCTAATAAAGATTTACCCTGAAAACCCCAATCCCAGGGAAATAGACAAAGTGATCGGTGTTCTCCGTGACGGAGGTCTGGTCATTTATCCGACCGATACGGTATATGCGATCGGCTGTGACGCACTGAATGTCCGTGCCGTTGAAAAGATATGCCAAATGAAAGGGATCAACCCGCAAAAGAGTAACCTTTCCATCATCTGTTATGATCTTTCCAATCTGAGTGAATATGCCAAAGTAAGCAATTCAGCTTTCAAGCTGATGAAAAAACACTTGCCCGGTCCTTTCACTTTTATTCTTCCGACAAGCAGCGAGTTGCCGAAAATATATAAGAACAGGAAAGAAGTCGGCATCCGTGTACCGGACAATAATATCATCCGTACGTTGGTCAAAGAGTTGGGAAACCCGATACTGACCATGTCCGTACATGACGACGACGATATGATCGAGTATTCCACCGATCCCGAACTGATCTACGAAAAGTATGAGAATACGGTAGATATCGTGATCGACGGGGGTTACGGTGGTTTTGAAGCCTCGACGGTAGTAGACTGCACGACAGACGATTTCGAAATTATACGTCAGGGTAAAGGAATATTAGAATAGTTTTCTGCATTTCCTGATTATTCTTTATATTTGAAAATAATCAGGAAACATATGAAACAGATCTGCAAACTTTTCTTTTTGTTAGCCTTATTCCCTCTTTGCATAAATGCCCAGCATAAGGCTTATCATTTTGACCGGAACGGGATAGACCGGGAAGTACTGGAAAACTATCTGGACCGTTCCATCACGCTCTCCTGTGTATTGGTACCGGGTAAAAACAATCCGGATCTTTATACAGATGATATCCGCATGATCAAAAACACCGGAGCCAAGTTCATCGGCCGTGCCATCTTCCGTTGGGAAAACGAACATATTCTCAACGATCCGGGCTTTTGGACGAAAGCCCAATCGATCATACAGGAATTACATGCTTACGACCCGGATATCATCTTTCAGGCTTGCCTGTTCGAAGCCATTTCCGAAGATGTCAACACAATACCTATTCCCGACTGGGTATTCCAATCATACGGTCTACAACCGGAAAAGCGTAACTTCTCTTATAAAGACATGTTGAGCCAGGAAGGTAAATATGTAGATCACTGGCACAAAGGAGGAAGCGTACCGGATATCAGCCGTACCGAAACACAGTTATGGTTTCAATACCTGGCCTGTTCATTCATCAACATCGGCTGTGAAGCCTTCCACCTGGGACAGATCGAACTGATTGGCATGCATGATCCTCAACGGAAACACTGGGCAGACGTAATCGGCCATATCCGCGATTATGCCGCCAGCCACGCCCGCCGCCATTGGGTTCTTCTCGATGCCCATACACCTAAAGGAGGCATGTTGAAAGACGGTAAAAGCTTGATCGACTTCAATTCATTTCCCATGCGTATCTGTGCCATTCCTGAAAATATAAAAGAGGGTGAAGCACAACGAGCGGAATTACGCGTCAACCATCTGGACGGTATTTACGGGAAAAGCCAGGGATGCAAAACACCCAGCGGTTGGGAATGCGAATCGCTCCCGTATCTGGTGGAGATAGACAACTACGGCCATGAAGAGCCGGTCAATACTGCCGATACGACTTCTTACTTTCCATGGGGTTGGGACGAGATATCCTGGTATGCCAAACAACCGGAATCCTACCGGAATGACTGGCTCAGATATGCCTGGCAGTGGATCAAACAGACCGATCCGAACGGACATATCGAAATGCCTGGCCTAAGAGGTATCTGTTGTCCGAATGAAACGCAAAACACCTACAGGGCCAATACACGTAGCAAGGCTTGCCCGGCAGGTTACAATCAGGAGGAAACGATCAAAGCCATCTGGGCCTCCGATATACCAGACTCTACCCGATAAAATAAGAGCTATATAAAAGGAGAAAGGCTTCCCACTCTGACAGAGCCGGAAGCCTTTCTTATTTTATTCAATGAATATCCGTGAACTAGAAGTTTCCAACGTTTGCTTTATCCCACCAAACGCGAGTACCACCGATATCCCCTTTGAAGCTCGAACTTGCTTCCTGGTTGAGCAGTTCGATACCTTTCTGCAATTCGATATTATTGGTATTGATCTCAATATTCGAATAGATCAAACGGCGAATCTGTTCATCCGTATCGATTGTCCCGTTACTGCTGTTCACACGGTTAGGGAACAATTTAGGATAACCCGTACGACGATATTCAGCCCAGGCTTCTGTTGACAACGGGAAGTTGGCAATCCATTTCTGTGTAATGATACGTTGCAACTTTTCTTCATTGCTTGCTCCGTCATTCCATTTCACCGGAACAGTATTCATAGCCTTAATGCTATTCTTAGCGTCAACCGGATCGACAAAGTCAGCCTGAATAGACGTTCCATTAATGTATGCATCGATTTCTTCGTCAGTAATGGAAGTGACACCGGCATAAACGCCTTTATACTTCAATTCATTCTTGATAGAGAGACGGATACCTTCTTCATACAAATCCTTTGCATTGCCGCCCATACTCCAGCCACGCAAAGCACCTTCTGCACGCAGGAAATAAGATTCGGCAACTTTCATTACCGGGAACGGAGTTGAATAAGAACATACTACACTGGAGAAGTTGCCCCACTGGTTAGGTTTATTCGGCAGATTACAACCACCACGGATACCTAGATATTTGGTTCCTTCGGCAACAATCACATTATCTCCGCTTTTGATATCACTGCTATTCTTCGTAATATACAGAGCAATACGCGGATCTTTATAACCTTCCATAATAGTTACCAGGTTTGCATTAATACCGCAGTCACCCCATTCGAACATACGGGTCAACTCATTACTCAAACCCTGGTCGATCAGGATATCTTTATCGGCAGAGGTCAATACACCCCCTGCTACAGCTTCTTCCGCCTTCTGTTTTGCCAAAGTCGGATTGGCTTTGACAATACGCATAGCAATACGCAATTTGAACTGATTGGCAACCTTTACCCACAAGCTGCGGTCACCTTTACACCAGTAATCAAACTGTTGCATATCCGATACTGCTGAATTGCCGTTCTTAAATCCTTCAATAGCCTCATCCAACAGAGTAAACATACTGTTGTAAACACTTTCCTGAGTGTCATAAGCAAAGGCTACATCATTTCCATCCAGAACAGACTGGTAAGCGATAGGACCATAAGCATCGGTCATCATCAGCATGCCGTAAACCTGAACAACACGCATAACGGCAGCATAATCCTTAATGCCCTTTTCTTCACAGGCATTGATCAAACGACGGGTATTGTTGAAGATATGCAGATAAAAGTTTTCATACATACCACCACAAAAACCACGATTCAAATTATAATCAACATTACCGTTACCACCAAAGTTGTGAGGAGTCATGAAATAACCGCCAAACAAGTCCACACTCAGATTTGTCCAGAACTGGAACATATTCTGCTGCGGAGCATACACATAAGTGATCGGTTCTATAAACTGAGCTTCAAACGGCATGTTATCCGGATCCACTTCATACTTATTCGTATTCAGTTCTTCAAAATTATCAGTACAGCCTACAACCATCGTACCGCAGGCAATAGTCAAGCCCAATGCGGCTGCATATTTGAATAATATATTTAATTTCATAGATAATCAAGATTAAAAGTTTAATTTCAAGTTAAGACCAACGCTACGTGAAGACGGCAAAGCGAACATATCGATTCCCTGCCAGCCGTTTCCTGTACCGGCTGATACATCCGGATCCATCGGAGCGTCTTTGTAGAAGAAGAAGAGGTTACGGCCAATGATCGATGCATTCAGATTCTTGCCGATACCAAAGAGATTACGGAATGTATATCCGATAGACAATTCACGCAAACGGACATTTGTTGCGTCATAAACATACAGTTCATTTGCATATTGTGAGTTGAAGTTCGTTGCACCTACTACAGAATAGAACTGCTGAGGATCGAATGAAACGCCTTCAAATACGACCTTACCTGCATCGCGGGCAGCACCGGAACGTTCTGAAACGCCCCAACCGTCCAAAGTAGCTTCTGTTGTCGACATCACTTTACCACCGACCTTTGCATCGATCAGGAATGATAAAGTAAAATCTTTATAATGGAATGTATTGGTCCAACCCATATTTACCTTCGCATTCATATCGCCGACATATTTCAGGTCTTCGATACCATCACCGCCCAGCTGAGGTGCACCGCTTTCAGAAACAAGAGGTTTACCGTTATCGTCTCTTTTGATCTGGCGTACGAACAAGTCACCATAATGACCGCCTTCTTTCAGGATCACTTTCGCACCACCATAATCGGCCAATGTCAGACCGTCAGGCAGTTCATCCACCAGTTCTATGATCTTATTCTGGTTATAAGCGAAGTTGAAGTTTGTGCTCCAGCTGAAATGATCGGTAAACTGATTGTGCCATCCTAAACCGATTTCAAAACCCTGGTTCTCTACATTACCGGCATTTACATAACGGTTTCTCAGACCTGTTTCCCAGGGAGCAGAGATTGAGAAGAACTGGTTCTTTGTATTGGTCTTATAGTAAGTCAGGTTTACATCCAGACGGTTCTGGAAGAATGTACCGTCGAAACCAACTTCCAAAGAATTGGTCTTTTCCGGTTTCAATGTCTTGAACGGAGCATTTTCAGGAGGAGTAAGAGAACCCTGATCAGCCAGTTCATAACGCAGATTGGTCATAAAGACAGGAACGTCGTTACCTACCATAGAGTAAGATGCACGAAGTTTGAACATGTTCACATTCTTACCGAAATCGATAAACTTATCCAGCAAAGCACTGGCACCTACCGACGGATAGAAGAATGAAACGCCATCTGTATATGCCAAAGCAGAAGACCAGTCGTTACGGGCAGTTACATCCAGGAACAGACCTTCTTTATAACCGAACTGAGCAGTTGCAAATACTGAATTCAAACGTTTTTCTTTCAATGATTCCGTTGTGCTCATCCGGTAATAGTTTGCCGGTGAGAAGATATTCGGATAATAAGCGCTACCTGTCGGCTTACCGTCGACTACTGCGAACTTAGAATCACCCCATCCGATCAGATCCACACTTGAACCGGTCGTTTTCGTGAAACTGCTACCAGCAGTTACCGACAAAGTATAAGTTTCTTCCCAGGTCTTGTTGTAACTAGCCAGGAAATCGCCATACATCTGTTCACTGAAGATACGGGAATCTTTCATTGTACCCATCTGGTTACGACCACCAGTACTGGATGCATACTCATTATAGATCCATTTTTCATCACCTCGTTCATAACGTAAACGACCGGTAACAGAAAGCCCTTCCATGATATCATACTTCACGCTACCGCCAAATTCATAACGGTTACGGTTTGATGTCGGTTTCTGGCGATTCACCATCCAGTAAGGATTGGAGAATTGTTCCTGAGCCGTATTTGTCCAGTTCTGAACACTTGCGTTCAAAGAGGGTTTATAAACTTCATAATTGTTTTTATAGTTATCCCAGTCTTCTCCTCTCGGGAACAGATAAGCACCTGTGACCGGATTATTAAGGAAACCGGCGGCAGCCTGGTTCTTAATATCCTGATTATTATAACGTGCACTTACATCGACATGAACTTTCTTCCACAAATTGAAACCCACTTTAGCCAATAAGTTATGACTCATATAGGTATTCTTCGGTGTAACACCGTTAGAAGCGACATTTGCATAAGAAAAATAAGAAGAGATATGTTCATTACCACCACTCAAAGAAATAGAGTTGTTGGTAGTGAAACCTGTCTGATAGAATTCTTTTGCATAGTTAGGAGCTGCACTAGCCAATTTACTGCCCCAGCTGAATGTACCTTCATCACTCATTCCATAGGAATTCTGGAATTTGGGTAACGAAGAAATAGTTTCTACTGTCGTATTACTGGATACGTCGATCGAGACTTTACCGGACGAAGCCGACTTTGTTGTGATCATGATCGCACCGTTGGCAGCAACAGCACCATACAAAGCGGCAGCAGATGCACCTTTCAACAATGTTATCTGAGCAATATCATCCGGGTTGATCGTAGACATGGCATCACCACCGTCACGACCTCCACCATAGTTACTGTTCACCTGAGAGTCTGACACATTCATCATCAAAGGAACACCATCCACAACGATCAGCGGTTGGTTGCTACCATTAATAGATTTGTTACCACGGAACAGGATCTTGGATGCACCACCGGCACCAGTCGAGTTCGGAGTGATCTGCAGACCGGCACTCTTTCCCTGCAAAGAGTTGATCATGTTTACATTCTTGATTTCGTTCAGGTCTTTGCCTCCAACTGTCTGGGCAGCATACGAGAGTGTCTTCGACTCACGCTTGATACCCATGGCTGTTACGACAACTTCGCCCAATTGCTCCGAATCTGAAACCATAGAGACATTGATAACGGAACGTCCGTTAACCGGTTCCTCTATTGTTTTCATACTTAAATAAGAAAAGACTAAAATTGCGTTACCATCCACATCCAGTGAATACTTACCATCAAAATCAGTTACAGTACCGATAGTCGTACCCTTTTGTAGAACATTAACACCAGCGAGAGGCTCATTCAGTTCTTTGTCCATTACAACACCGCTTACTTTTCCTTGTGCCCAAAGCACATTCGTACATATCCCGATGCAGAATAGTACCAACATAACAAAGCTCTTTCTCATACAGACAGATTGTTTAGGTTTGACAATAAATAATTTTTCATAATGCGCTTTTTAAAACGAGTTAAATTGTTAATAGTCGTATCCAATTAACTTTAGATTCATACATAGTTCTACAAGAACTATGTTAAATAGAAGGTAAATGGTAGGGTTTCTGGTGTTGCAAATGTAAATATTAATGTTTAAAAGGTTAAATATGGCTAATATTTACTTTTTAAGATAAAGCTTCCATCCTTTATGTAGTGTATTAATAAAATAATTAAATTACATTTGTAATCTATGTACATGAGTTCTTGTAGGACTTATCCTTTTTAAAACAAAGTCTCCGCTAAATACTAAAACCATATCCACTTTTTAATTACCTTTGTAGAACTACATTATTAATTTGAACTATGGACTGGACCCAATTATTATCAGGTAAACGCTTTGGAATGGAAGAGTATCACGAACGTAAACACGAACGTACCGACTTCCAGCGGGATTATGACCGTTTAATTTTCTCCTCCCCTTTCCGCAGATTACAGAACAAAACGCAGGTGTTCCCTTTACCGGGAAGCATTTTCGTACACAACCGTTTGACACACAGCCTTGAAGTATCCTGTGTAGGCCGTTCATTAGGTAATAATGTATCCAAAGGATTGATGCAGAAGTATCCCGACGGAAGTATCAATTTTCCGGAAATAGGTTCTATTGTTTCTGCTGCCTGCCTGGCACACGATATGGGAAATCCCCCCTTCGGGCATTCCGGAGAAAGGGCTATCTCCGCTTATTTCCTGGAAGGGAACGGCAGTTATCTGGAAAGTGAGATCCGATCAGCCGGAGGACGCTGGGAAGATTTTCTTCATTTTGAAGGGAACGCCAATGCGATACGCTTGCTTACCCATCAATTCATCGGAAGACGAAAAGGCGGGTTTGCTTTAACATACAGCACATTAGCTTCTATCGTCAAATATCCTTATGCATCAGTCTATTCAGGCAAAAAAGGGAAATTCGGCTTTTTCCAGTCTGAAGAAGAGACGTATATGCGTATCGCTACAGAACTCGGCATAAATCGCAATCCGGAAGATGACAACAAATTCGTCCGTTACCCATTGGTTTATCTGGTTGAAGCCGCCGACGATATCTGTTACCAGATCATGGATATAGAAGATGCATGCAAGCTTCATATCTTGACAACCGAAGAGGCTATCCAACTGCTACTAAACTTCTTTGAAGGAGAACGGCTGGATCATATCACCCGTGTCATGAAAATGGTGGACGACACAAACGAACAGATCGCTTATCTCCGCTCTTGCATTATCGGCCTTCTGGTAGATGAATGTTCACGCGTTTTCCTGGAAAATGAACAAGGTATACTTGACGGAACTTATAATGCCCCGCTAATAGAGCAGATCGGCGAACAGGCCAAAGAAGCGTATGCGGCTTGTTCTAAAACGGCTTACAAAAAGATTTACCGTGCAAAAGAAGTTCTGGACATAGAACTGGCGGGTTACCATATTTTCAGTCATCTGATCGACAGCCTGACAGAAGCGGTGATGAACCAAAGTCATGCATATAGTAAGCTATTACTGCAACGTATTCCGGAGCAATACGACACAAACGCACCAACAACTTATGGGAAAATACAATGTGTACTCGATTATATTTCAGGTATGACCGATGTATATGCACTCGACCTTTACCGTAAGATCACAGGCATGAGCCTGCCGGCTGTTTAATAGTCTTCCCGATATTTACTTTCCTCTTTATCCTCCAGGATACTGAGGTAACTCTTATAACGGGATTCGCTGATATAATGTTCTTCAAGTGCTTGCAACACTGCACAACCCGGTTCGTGCCGATGGGAGCAATTACTGAATTTGCAATCTTCGGAAAACTTGAATATTTCGGGGAAATAGTGGGAAATCTCTGCTGTTTCCATTTCGATCGTTCCAAATCCTTTGATTCCCGGAGTATCGATCAGGTAGCCGCCTTCCGGCAACGGGATCATTTCAGAAAAGGTGGTGGTATGCATTCCTTTATTATGATATTCGGAAATATCGCCTGTCCGAAGATTCACACCCGGAACCAGTTTATTGATTATAGTCGATTTACCGACTCCCGAATGTCCTGATAAAAGCGTTATCTTATCTCTTAAATCATCTCTGAGCGCATCGAGTCCTTCTTCCGTCTTGGCACAGAGAGTGGAACAAGGATAACCGATCGTCGTATATAAATTGATCAAAGCATCCAGATATTCTTTATCCTCGCCTTTGTAACGATCGATCTTATTGAAAACCAATTTGACCGGCACACGGTAAGCCTCTGCCGTAGCCAGAAAACGATCGATAAAAACCGTGGTAGTGACAGGATAATTAACAGTCACGATCAGCATAGCCTGATCCAGGTTGGCAGCAATAATATGCGACTGTTTGGATAGATTGGAGGCCCGGCGGATAATATAATTCTTCCGGTCTTCGATCTCGGTAATAAAGGCAGTTCCTTCATTATTGATATTGATATCAACCCGGTCACCGACAGAGACAGGATTCGTGCTGCGGATCTCTTTCAAACGGAAATTTCCTTTTACTTTACTTTCCACATCACGTCCGTCATCGGTACGTACGGTATACCAGCTACCTGTATTCTTTATTACCAGTCCTTTCATTTTCTATTTATTATCTTATAAAAAAAGAAGGGCGAAAAATGTTTCGCCCCTACAAGTTAAACTGTCATTATTTCTTTTTCTTTAGCAGCGTAGAGGTCATCTACCTTTTTGATAAACTTATCATGTATCTTCTGAACTTCCGCTTCCGTATCTTTTGCCACGTCTTCAGGAGTTCCGTCGGCTTTCACACTTTTCTTTATCGATTCGATAGCATCGCGACGTGCATTACGGATACTGATCTTTGCCGTTTCAGCTTCCTGTTTGGATTGTTTTGCCAAATTACGACGACGTTCTTCCGTCAACGGAGGAATACCCAAACGGATCACTTCACCGTTATTTTCCGGAGTGATACCTATTTCAGAATTCATGATCGCTTTCTCAATCTCTTTGATAAGCGGCTTTTCCCAGGGAGTGATAATAATCGTTTTTGCATCCGGAGTAGTAACCGAAGCCACATTTGTCAGAGGAACAAGACCTCCATAATAAGGGACCTTCACTCCGTCAAGAATCTTCGGATTAGCCTTTCCGGCACGGATATGAGCTAACTGTTCGTCAAGATAATCGATTGCGAACGACATTTTCTCTTCTGCTGACTTTACATACTGCTTGATATCTGCCATAACTGATTGATATTTTGTTTTCTGTTTTTTCGATAAACAAAAGTAGTAAAGTTTTTGAACCTGACAAACAAGAACAAAATGATTCGGTATCTTTTCAGGTTTCCTACCATGTTTTTTGAATTACCATGCATACTAATTCCAATTACTACGGCGACTAATCAGCGGTTGATAACCGTCAGTCGCTTGGCTGATAATTATCGACCGCTTGGCTGACAATCATCAACCGTATGGTTCACAATTATCAGCCGCTAAAAAGTAAAGGATGTCCTGTCCTGAAATAAGTTGACAAAACACCACAGTAAACTTATGTCAAAATAGGATACAGATGGTAAGTTATCCCAAAGGAAGCATATATATTTGAGAAAAACAACATTAAAATATAGAGTTTTTATTTAAAAACTATTTGAATTAGTCTGTGCAGAACTTGGTACATTTGATAAAATGAATTTTCCGTCTGCATCGGTGATTGTTCCTATATTCGTTCCTTTTATCAATACGGTTGCTCCCTGGATGGGCTCGCTGTCTTCTTCCGAGAATACAGTACCGTTTACTGTGATTTTTTGCGCAAGAGCCAGAGTGATACTAGCTAAAAGGCTTCCTAACAATAATATAAGCTTCTTTTTCATAATGGATAATTATAGTTTAATATACTGTTTCCTGATTTGTTTTTCAAGGAATTACTAGTGTGACCTCTTTATATATGCAAATATAATAAATTTTATCAAAAAACAAATTTAAATTTACAAAATGATGTTTTATGATGTGTTTTACTTACCATCTCTTATTTTCTACCCTGTTGGTATAGCTCTATTTTTTGATGCTATAAAAAACAAGTTATATATGAGATATAATCAGGGTGTTAAATTAAAATGTACCAAGTTCTGCACAGACTCTGGTCGTCTCATTTTTAGGTATGCAACCTGAAGAGACAGCGATTAAACCGAATTTGAAAATAGTATTAAAGACGGATGTCCAACAAATGGGTGAAGTGCTTGTCGTTGCCTTCGGAGAACAAAAGAAAGCTGCTTTTACCGGTTCTGCCGGTGTTGTAAAAGCAGAAAACATAAGTACCCGGCAGGTGACGAACGTTGTAGACGCATTGAACGGCAAAGTGGCTGGTGTACAAATGATAAATGCGTCAGGAGCCCCTGATGCAACTCCCGAAATCCGTATTCGTGGTCTTAGCTCGATCAACGCAGGCAAAGACCCGCTAATTATCCTGGACGGAATACCCTATGATGGCGGTTGGAACAATATCAACCCGTCAGACGTAGAATCACTGACCGTCCTGAAAGATGCCGCATCAAATGCCCTGTACGGTGCCCGTGGAGCTAATGGTGTGATCATGATCACAACAAAAAAAGCAAAAGCCGGCGACGCGGTTGTCACATTGGATGCCAAATGGGGGGTTAATACACATGCCGCCAAACTGTATGATTATATTACCGACCCCGGACAATATTACGAACAACATTATCTGGCCCTTTACAATTATTATCAACGTGGACAAGGCCAAAGCGTTTATGATGCACATAAACACGCAAACGAAATGATTCCGCAATCTTCTGCCAACGGCGGATTGGGATATATGATATATAATGTACCGGACGGACAATACCTGATCGGAGAAAACGGACGTCTGAACCCTAACGCAACTTTAGGCAACATCGTTAACTATAACGGACAAGATTACTTATTAACGCCCGACGACTGGCAGAAAGAAGCCTACCGCTCCTCCCTGCGCCAGGAATATAATCTAAACATAAACGGAGGCACGGAGAAACTCCAGTTCTACCTGTCGTTAGGTTATCTTAAGAATGAAGGCGTTGTCTACAACGCCGACTACGAACGTTATTCCGGTCGTTTAAAAGCCGCCTACCAGGCAAAGAAATGGTTAAAAGCCGGTGGAAATGTCAGTTACACACACAGTATAACAAACGGAATTTCCGGTGTAGACCCCAGCGACTTGAGTTCTACGAATTTATTCGGGCACGTCACTACAATCGCTCCGATCTACCCTCTCTACGTCCGTGATGGCCAGGGGAATATCCTGCAGGATGAAAACGGCAATGAATATGATTACGGAAAAGGCAATAATGCAGGTTTGGAACGTTCCGTGCTCCCCAACACCAACCCGTTACAGACAGACCGGTTAAACACAAATAAAACAAACGGGAATTCCATTAATGCAAGCGGTTTCATGGATATCTCATTCCTGAACGATTTCAAATTCACACTTAATCTGGGTGTTTCTGATTATGAACGACGAAAAACATCGACTACACAACCCTTCTATGGCTATTATGCCGGACAGGGTGGATATGTCTATACGTACCATTATCGCACTACGACAGTCAACTTCCAGCAATTATTAAATTATAATAAGAAAATTGGCGATCATAGCATTTCTGCTTTGATCGGACATGAAAACTTCAAATACAATTATGCATATGTATGGGGAAGTAAAACAAATATGTATTCTTATTTTGACAACCAGGAACTGGCCGGAGCAATTACTCTGAACGATACCAATTCTAAATCGGAAGATTACAATACAGAAGGTTATTTCTTACGCGGACAATACGACTTCAAGGAAAAATATTTTATCTCCGGCTCTTATCGCCGGGATGCTTCCTCACGTTTCCATCCGGATCACCGCTGGGGAAACTTCTGGTCGGTCGGCGGTGCATGGATTATCAACAAAGAAGACTGGTTCAAACAAAACTGGATCGACATGCTGAAATATAAAGTATCATACGGCTCACAAGGAAATGACGACATAGGTTATAACAGATATACGGATACCTATGATATCCAGGACTCAGACGGATCGATCTCACTCGTATTCAAAACAAAAGGGAATAAAGAGATAACCTGGGAAACAAACGGGAACTTCAATACAGGACTCGAATTCGAATTATTCCAGGGACGGCTGAACGGAAGTATCGATTATTTTTACCGCAAAACGACTGATATGTTATGCTGGCTAGGTACTCCCCTCTCGATGGGATACAGCGGATATTACGACAATATCGGCGATATGACCAATAAAGGGCTCGAACTGGACCTGACTGTCACCCCCATACGGACGAAAGATCTGAATTGGTCGGTCAATCTGAACCTGACCCATTATAAAAACAAGATCACCTATCTGGCCGAAGACAGAAAAGGGACCGAATTAGACGGATATAAAGGTTATCCCAGCAGTAACCAATTTTATGGAGAAGGCCTTCCTATGTATAGCTGGCGTCTAAAAAGATATGCCGGAGTATCCGAAGAAGGGCAACAGATGTGGTATTATACCGACAAAGAGGGAAACGAGCAAAAAACAACGGTGTACAGCGATGCTGACTACCATTTATGCGGAACGGCCCTCCCCGACCTGTACGGAGGTTTCGGGACCAATCTGTCATTTAAAGGAATCGACCTGGGCGTATCCTTCTCTTACTCTATCGGAGGGAAATTCTATGACAAGGACTATGCATCCCTGATGGGTTCGCCTATTGCCGGTTCAACAGGATCAAATATCCACAAAGATATCCTGAACGCCTGGTCGGAAGACTACCAGACATCCAATATACCACGTTGGCAATATGCAGACACCAATACGACGAGTTCCTCCGACCGTTGGTTAACAGATGCCAGTTGGCTAACTTTACAAAATGTCAATCTGGGATATACGTTCCCCACTAAACTGGTTAAAACTTTATACCTTAACAAGGTACGTGTCTATGTAGCCGGCGACAACCTCTTCTACTGGTCAAAACGAAAAGGTTTCGACCCGCGTAGCAATTTCGAAGGTAACCCGTCCGGATTATCCTACTCGCCTGTCCGGAGTATTTCAGGAGGCATAAATGTCCAGTTCTAATTTGAAAACGAAGTAAAGATGAAAAAAATATCTATAAAAACAATCGCTTTTTGTACAGCAGCCACTTTATTAAGCAGCTGTATTGAAGAGACATTCCCGACAGATGTCGCTTCAACGGAACAAGTAGCAAAGTCGACCACGGCACTGGAAGCACTAGCAAACGCGACAGCAGCCCATATGAATGCATATAATATTCTGAACAGTACCAGTGCCGGAGCTACAGATTACGGCTATCCAGCCATTATGACCTCGCGGGATGTTATGTGTAACGATTTCCCGGTCAGTAAAACAGGATACGATTATTTTAATAACCCGTGGGGCAGTACGAATTACCTGGGAAATTATACATATCAACAGATTATCTGGTATTTTTATTACCGATTAATCAACAATGCCCACAGTACCATCCGTACAGTCGACCCGGAAGAAGCGACTGAAGCGGCAAAACAATATCTGGGCAGCTCTCTGGCTTACCGGGCGCTGGCATATCTGGAGTTATCCTGTATGTTCGAATATAAACACACAGGAGTATCAAGCCTGGACAGTAAAGCCGCTACCGATAAGATTTACGGCCTTACAGTTCCTATCATAACGGAAAATATATCTGAAGAAGAAGCCAAAAACAACCCGCGTGCTCCTTTCTACAAGATGTACCGTTTTATTCTGAATGACCTCGACAAAGCTGAAGAATATCTGGCCGGTTTTACACGCAAAGCCAGGAACACTCCGGACCTGACAGTTGTCTACGGATTGAAAGCACGTACCTGGCTGGAGATTGCAACACGTTTCCGGCTTTATCCGGATGACCTATCGACGCAAATGTCTCATGAAAGCGATGCCGAGCTCCAGGATCTGGTCCCTCTGGGAGTAACATCTGCTGAAGGATGCTATGCCAAAGCACTGGAATACGCACGAAAAGCGATCAACTCCGGAGCCTATTCGCCATTGACGGAAGATCAATGGCATAACACGACTTCAGGTTTTAATAAAAGTGATTCGCAAATGTCGTGGATGTTGGGCATCATTATCGGTACCAACTCCATAAACTCAAATTACAAGAATTTTATCGGTAACATATCGCCGGAAACAACATTCGGTGTGGCTAACTATAAGTACAACACATACAGGATGATCAGTAAAAGCCTTTTCGACCAGATTCCCGACGGTGACTGGCGAAAAGTAACCTGGATCGCCCCTGAAGATGCCGGAAAAGCTCCGTCGGCCAAATATCACACATTATTAAGCGATGAGAACTGGGCAAAAACACCGGCATACACAGGTTTCAAATTCCGTCCGGGTTCAGGAGAAATGGATACCTACAAAATCGGGGCAGCAACAGACATTCCGGTCATGCGAATTGAAGAAATGTATTTCATCGAAGCTGAAGCACTGGCATTTACACAAGGTATGGAAGCCGGGGTATCTGCACTGGAAAGTTTTATGAACCAATATCGCTACACAGACGGTTCGTATGAATGCGGGCAATTAGCCGGAATAGAAGAGTTTATGGATAAGTTAATAGTACAGAAACGCATCGAATTCTGGGGAGAAGGTATTATCTATTTTGACTACAAACGCTTGGAAATGCAAATAGTCCGCGGATACAAAGGAACTAATCATGTCGCTTCACAACGTTTCAATTCCATTCTTGGATATGTTGCCCCATGGCTTAATATCTATATCACAGAAACGGAAAACAGGATCAACGACAGTGTCATCAATAATCCGGACCCAACCATGGCGATCAAACTCTGGTCTGAATAATCCGTCTATTCTCAAATCAGCAAATGAATAATCTTATGAAAACAATTAAAAACATTATATATCTGTTGACCGGTCTGATTGGATTCGGTTTCACAGGATGCAGCGACGATGATTCTTACGAACCCGGTCCGCAAACATCTCCGAACTGCATGCAGGTTTATTTCCTGAGTACGAACGAAGCATCTAAAGTAATCGATGCCTCGGAAGAATATGCCATCACGTTGAAAATAGGGCGCGAACAAACCGCATCTGCCGCATCCGTACCCATTAAAATACTTAGCCAGGACGAAGTGCTCTCCATTCCGACAAAAGTAGAATTTACTGCCGGTCAAAGCATTTCAACTATCAAGATCAGTTTTCCGAATGCTGCAACAGCAACTCCCTATTCTTACCGCCTCGAGATAGACGGCAGCGAATATGCAGATCCCTATGCAATACTCGACGGAGCCAGCAAATTCACAGGTTCGGTATTAGTTGCCAGTTGGGAAGTTGCCATCAAAGAGGCAACGTTCAAATTCGGTTCCATCTTCCCGGCATTCAAACAAGATATCCTGCAAATGGAAGGTACGAACAAATATAAGATCACCAACTATCTGAATTCCGGTACTGATTTTATATTTACATTAGATGCCACCACGAATGTTATCACACCGGCAGGTGGCTATCAATCGAGTGCAACAACCTGGTATTTCTATAATAATGATACGGAAAAAATCCCTATCCCATGCTACCCTACCGGATCTGAGATTTCCATCAACTCGTTCTACCTGTATTTAGGAGCAAGTTATACTTACCTGAATCTAAAGACAAAGAAAGGACGCTTGTATCATTACAACTTTAACAGTGATGAGACCAAAGGATATAATGCCCTGGATATTAGCTGGGAATAATATAGCGAAGTAGTTTTGAGTTCAGTGCCGGACCATGCAATCGTATGATCCGGCACTAATTTTATTTGTATGAATCTTACAGGTCCATCAGGCCGATTTCAATTTCGGGCAAAGGAATATCAAATACAATACACCTATACTCAACACGATCACAGCACCCAATTGGGAAGCCATCGCATCCGAAAGAAGCCCCATGAACAGAGGGAAAATTGTTCCTCCGAACAATCCCATAATCATCAAGCCGGATATTTCATTCTTCCGTTGCGGCATCGATTGGATAGCCTGAGAGAAGATGATCGAAAATACATTGGAGTTCCCTAATCCGATCAATCCAATACATATATATATGATATCTTTACTCTGGAAAATGGATAGTCCGACCATAGCCGCAGCCATCATCATCACACTGATCCCGAAAAACAGCTTTGCCGACATACGACTCAGGATAATTGCTCCGAGGAAACAACCGGCCGTACGGAAGATAAAATAAAGACTGGTTGCGAACGAAGCATCATGAAGTCCCATTCCGAGACGTTCCATCAATATCTTCGGTGCTGTCGTGTTCGTACCGACATCGATACCGACATGACACATGATCCCGATAAAGCATAATAAGATGAAGGGCTTACCCAACAAGGCAAAACATTCGCTGAATGTAGAAGGTTTCCCTTCCGGTTTCTCTTCTTCTATCTGCGTTGCTCCCAGCAACAGGATAGCGATGACCGCAATGACCATATAGACCGGGAATAACACACGCCATCCAAGACCGAACGAAGGAATTGCTGCCGTTGCCCCCCACATAGCGATATACGGTGCAAGGAAAGAGGCGATTGCCTTTACAAACTGACCGAAAGTAAGGCTACTGGCCAGTTTATCTCCTCGTATCACATTTGACAGCAATGGGTTAAGTGAAGTCTGCATCAATGCATTACCGATACCCAGCAGCGAAAAGGAAATAAGCATCAGCGTATAACCATCGCCAAAAATAGGCAGAAGTAAAGAAAAGAAAGTGACAACCAGGCTTAATAATACAGTCTTTTTCCGCCCGATACGGTTCATCAGCATTCCTGTCGGAACGGAGAAAATAAGAAACCAGAAGAAAACCAGAGAAGGGAAGATATTAGCTTCCGAATCGGTCAACCCGAGGTCTGCCTTTACATAATTAGAGGCAATACCCACCAAGTCCACAAATCCCATAGCGAAGAACGCCAGCATGATCGGGATCAACTTTATATAGAGTCCTTTTTCTTTCATGATCAGTCTTTATTAGGATAAGGAGGCCATGCGCCTTCCCGGGTACAAACAAATGCGGCCGTTTCTACAGCGATCTGATGAGCTTCACGCAAGGATTTCCCGGTTAACAGGGAGTAAACAAACGCACCGGAGAAGGAGTCACCGGCACCGACCGTATCGACCACCTCAACTTTAGGTGTCGGGATAGTAGACTGCTCATCCGTCGAATAGATAGAACTGAATGCACTGCCTGCCGTCAGAATGACATATTTCAGATTATATTTCCGCAGCATCTTGCGGCAGACCTCTTCATCCGAGCCCTCCAAATCACACATGCCACGAAGTAAAACCAGTTCTTCATCATTTACTTTAAATACATTCGCTTTGTGGAGCAATGTTTCTATCAGTTCTTTCGAATAGTACGACTGACGGATATTGATATCGAAAAAGCGCAGAGCTTCTTCACGGGCATACGTCAACAAAGATAAAATAGTGTCTTTGGATGCCTGTGAACGCAAAGCCAATGTACCGAAACAAATGGCATCTGCTTTCTTTACCAGATCGATCGATTCCTGAGTCAGAGGAATATGATCCCAGGCTACACCTTCAATGATCGTATAGGTCGGAATGCCTTCTTTCAATTCGACCATCACACTTCCGGTCGGATATTCCACGATTCCCAGGCTGTTGGAGATATGGTTCTTTTCCAACTCCTGAACAATTTCCGTACCGGACAGATCATTCCCGACAGCACTGATCGCATATCCCTCCGCTCCCATCTGCGTGGCATGATAGACAAAGTTGATCGGGGCTCCTCCGGCTCTTTTTCCGGTGGGCAAAACATCCCAAAGCAATTCACCGATACCGACTACTACAGGTTTATTCTTTTCCATGATTTTATATTTTATTTATTCCAAATAGACTGAAGTTCATAAACTTCCAGGTTCTTCACCTGTATATTATTCCCCCAGAAACGGAAACCGTCTTTATTACTCGGATCAGCCCTTCTTTCCATCGAATAGGAATAGGCACCTCCGTCCACAAACACCTCTACGGAAGTCCTGTCCAGAATAATATCAACGGAAATCTCCATGCTGGTCATATCTTCCGGAGAATAAAAGACTCCGTTCACTTTATTAAAATTCATATCATAATCCAACAGATTCTGTCCATACAGGCTCAATCCGGCATTGGTGGCATGTGACAAAGACAAAGTCGTACGAATACGAAGACTGCCGGTATGATTGTAAAGTTGCAATAACTCTCCGGCTTTTTCTGCCGACAGATCTTTCCACTGTCCTTTCGCTATTTGAAGGGTCTCCAATTCCTTTATCGGCTCACTGAATAAACGAATGCCATCCTTTGTCGTCCGCAGAGATAAAACCGTAGGCAACAACATGGTTCCGTTAAACGGCATTCCCGGATGAGAAATCCGTCCCCAGCCAATCTGTATCCTGCGTCCGTCGCCGGAAGGAATATTGGTAAATGTCTGGGCAGCATAGATCGTTCCGGTTGAATAATAATGTTTACCCGATTCCGGCACGAAAGTCCTGCCATCAAATGAGCCGATCATATAAGTGCCGGAAGCTCCGTACATCACCCATTTCTTATTACCGGTAACTCCATCGACCGGTAACTCGAATAATTCGGGACATTCCCAAAAACCGGTGATATGGCTCTCAAAAGTCCAATGCTTCAGATCGTCCGAATTATAAATGGAATGTCCGTCCCGTTCATTCAGTACCATCACCCATTTACCGGTCGGTTCATACCAAAAGACTTTCGGATCCCGGGTATCATGACTATTCCACTTTGCTTTGGAATCGACAACCGGATTTCCGTCATATTTCGTCCAGGTCCTCCCTTTATCCAGGCTATATGCAATACATTGCACCTGTTTTTCCGGACTATCGGCAGTATAAACAGCAACCATCGCCGGAATATTGCCTTTATTGAAACCAGCCGTATTCTTATAATCGATCACAGCCGATCCTGAAAACATGGTTCCATGTTCGTCCGGGAATAAAGCGATGGGTAACTCTTCCCAATGGATCAGGTCTTTGCTTACAGCATGCCCCCAATGCATATTTCCCCAGTCGCGCTCATAAGGATTATGTTGATAAAACAGATGATACTCGCCTTCATAATAAATCAAACCGTTCGGGTCGTTATTCCATCCCCGGCGTTGAGTATAATGTATTTGCGGACGATTCGTCTCTTTATAAAGACTATCCTGCCCGGCTATTTCATCTGCCTGATAGATCTTATCCATACCGGCGGCATCTCCGCGGTAAGATATTTTTATCTGCTTCCCCTTGAAAGAAGATACATCACAAAACACCCAGTAATCCGGCTCTCCCGATGCCAGTCGGATATCAAAAGAACGGACAGGCTTTCCATCTACAGCCAAAGTCATCACAGCCCGTTCTTTCTGATGAGAAACCGGAAGATTCAGATATTTCTTCGTAATTTTCAGTGTAAGATCTTCTGCGTTCATACTTCCCGAAAGAGTAAACGCCATAACTAATAAAGTTAACAATTTACCGTAATTCATACTGTTTTCATGTTATTAAATTATACTCAAAGTGTATGGCAAAAGTATGATATACTTATAAAATAGACGATAACAAATCACACATAAACTATTACAAACGTCGCTTTACACTGAAAACAAGGCACTATTTCTTCTAAAGAGTTAATTTATATAGCTTCAATGAGGAAACTTTATAAGAACCGTCTTCAGACTGGAAACTGATACGATTGTAAGGAGCATCCGGAAATACCAGATTAGTCATAACGAACTTACCCTCTTCACCGAAGGCCTCTATACTGGACTTATCTACAAACAAACGTATCTGTATCTCCTTCGTTTCAGCAATCGGTGCAACAGTTACAGCCGGGAATTCTTTACTGAAATCTACTTTGCCACTCAGACTACGGTCCATCACAAACAGTTTACGTTTCATATCGTAATACATGTCCACCTTGTTCCCCTTTTCATTTGAGAGGCAGAATTTGACTTTCCCGGCACTTATATTCTTTATTGTCATTTCCAGTTCGTACGTACCGGAATTATCCTTAAGTAATTCCGCGATATCATAAGTGTCGCTTACGTTAAAAGAATGCATCGATACTTTTTCCTTACGGATCTTCTTTATTTCAGGAGACGGAGACGACTTCAAATAAAGCTCTCCTCCCTGATCGTACAAAGTCAGATCACGTGCTATCGTATTCTCTCCCCGATACTGTTTGGTTGGAAGTATAGCCTGATACTGCCAGTTACTCATCCACCCCAATGCTATGCAACGTTCCTGGGGAGCATCGCTCCACGTTACAGTCGCGTAATTATCTTTTCCCCAGTCCAGCCATTTCGTCACTGCCGGCGATTCGTTTACAAATGTTTTACCATCGAAAGAACCGACAAAATATTGGGCGGCACTTCCCCCGAAAGGTCCGCCAGGATTCAGGTTGCAGATCAATACCCATCTCTTCCGACCGGTCCCCTCAACGGGAAGCTCCACCAGATCCGGACATTCCCAGACTCCGCCATGTGCCCCCTGTTTTGCACCGAAAGTACTTTCTTTCTTCCATTCTTTCAAATCGGCAGAAGTATGAATTTCCATCTCCTGACCTACAGCCAACAACATCACCCAATGCTTATCCGGTGCATACCAGAACACTTTCGGGTCGCGAAAATCGCGTTCCGTGGATGTCAATACCGGATTATGTGCATATTTGGTAAATGTATATCCGTTATCCAGACTGTATGCAAGACTCTGTGTCTGGCAATCTCCCCAGGGAGTTGGCTTTGCGGAAGTATAAATGGCAATAACAGCACCGGCTCCGAAACCCGCCGTATTATCATGGTCTACCACGCAAGAACCACTGAATATAGAACCCCAGGCGTCAGGAGCCAGCGCTATATCTTCATGTTTCCAGCTTACCAGGTCTGTGCTGGTGGAATGCCCCCAGTGCATGTTTCCCCAGGTCGAACCATAAGGATTGAACTGATAATACAAATGATACACGCCATCCTTATAAAACATTCCGTTCGGATCGTTCATCCACCCGTAAGGCGGTGTATGGTGATAGACAGGACGATAAGACTCACGATTTGTCAGATCGAACGTATCGGATAATTTAATTTCTTTCCAACAAAGAGAGGATTGAGGAACATTCTGCACGTCGATCGCAAGGTCCTTTCCTTCAAACCCGGTCAGGTCCAGCGGCACATAATAATCGACCTTTTCTCTCGCCATACGAACATTCATTCCTTTCACTCCCTGATTATCGACTACGACATACACTTTTCCTTCCGGAGCACTATCCTGAACAGGAAGCAGTACAAACCTTGTCGCCGACTTAACCGACAGGATATTCTGCTCATTGGCAAGATGCCGGATGGTCAGCGAAGTATCTGCCGCATTGACTATGGATGCTATTCCCAATAAGAATCCCATACATGCCGTTTTTAGTTTATATATATACTGATCGTGTGTTTTCATGGTACGTTTATTCTTTTGATGTTCTACTTACTTAATAATAGCTAATCTTCAGATTACTCACTTCCACAGTTCCCGAATAACAATTGACAGACCATGTGTTTTGCTGTACACCATAAATACGGTTTGTATAAGCCACGTTATCATTTATATAAATCACACAAACCGAATTATCCGTACAAACGGTCACGTTATATACATGATCCGTAGGAGTATCGAACAGATAACCATCTATTCCGGCGATAAAACCTTTACCGCTCTCACCTTCCTCTTCAAAATTTATTTTCCGTTTATTACCGTTGTCTTCCGGATTCAGAACTACCGAATAATACTTTTCTGAATCGGTGCCACGGGCAAAGGAGAAACCGAATTTATCCGCATTACCGGCTGTTTTCACCGTAAACGATATCTTGTTATGTACATTCAAACGATTGAAAAGAACATACGAACTACCTGTCAACGTGTAACTACCACCATTTTCAGATACACTGTTGCTTTTCTCCATCACCTTTACGGTCGATTCCGTTGTATACTTATTACCAATGCCGTCTATTAACCCAAAAGATAATGTACCGTCTGCATGCTGAACAATTTTATGGGCGACAAGGTTTCCTGCCCACTCCGGTTCATTATCCGCACCGACATCCGTATTATCATTGCCCGGACGTGTCGGACACCATCCCCAAATATAACGATTTGTTCCATCCGAAGCCGTTTTTCCGGCATAAAAAGCACGTGAATCCAGAACACCTTCTTTATTATCCGGAAAGGCAAGAGGATCGGTTGTATTTTTCAACTCATCCAACGTACGGCCTTTAAAATACTGTACCTTACGGGAGTATTTCGACATATCCGAATAAACCAGATACCACCAGTCTCCCATCTTGAAAACGTCGGGACATTCATAGAAGCGATCCCAGTGCATTGACATAAATATACCCGCATGTTCCCAGTTATTCATATCGGCAGACGTATATTCAGCCAATACTCCTTTCCCATCTTTGGTCGTAGAAACAAGCATATGATATTTTCCGTCTTCTCCTTCAAAAACATACGGGTCACGAAAATCATTTTTGCTATAACCATTGATATCTCCCTTCAGATAAAAAGAGCGGTTCTTTGTCCAGGTTTTAAAGTCAGGAGAAGTCGCCACCATCACAACCTGACCGTTATCGGCAGACGTAGGACGATATTTATTGCCTGTATAGAATGTGTAATACAATTTATCGGCCGGATTATAAATCGTACTGCCCGTACCGATAGCAGCATCCTGCTCCGCCAAACCTCCGCAAGAGATCAGTTCTCCCAACGCCGTATATGAAGCCGCATCTTCAGTGCTTAACGCCCAGACAGGATGGTAAGTTCCGGCCTGGTTCGGCCGGAATTCCTGTAAGTACATTATTTTAAAGTCTCCTGCAACCGGGTCGTAAAAAGGCATCGGGTCGCCTACATAACCGACATAAGGTTTATAATAAGTATCAAAACTCATAGCATCGGTCGGAGCGAAATAAGTCGTGGTTCCATCCCAGTCTTTCTGTGTCAGGACCGGATCGTTGTCGTCACTGCAACCGACAAATGATGTCAGTAAGGCAGTCAGGGCAAATGAATATATCATTGTTCTCATAATTTAATTTTTTATTTACTCATTAAATAGTTGATTGCATTCTCTGTCATCCGGCCAACATTCCCGTGATATTTGTCACCCGAAGCATCTACCCCGAAGGCATACCAATCGTAGCAACCGGAACCGATACAGACAATTCCGCCTTTGGTTTCTTCCGGTAGGTATTCCCAAACCACAATAGCACCGTCACCGCCATAACCCAGATCGACTCCGCCGGTCTTTTCTCTCCATACATCATTATTATCATAGCCGCCCCAGTCAGAGCCGATATGCCATTGTGCCGTACTGTTGGTTATCCTGTATCCGGCATCACAGGTGTAAACCTTATCATTTTCACCGCTATTCATGATCAGGTTCTGATAGATAGGATGAGATTCGTGTCCTGCGATAAAGAAGTTCCACGGACCTCCGGCTATTTCACCCGATTCTTCCGACTGTCCCCAACAGTTATTCGGATTGTTCCCGTCTTTAGTCGCTCCCAGTTTAGCCGCATAATAGGTCGCATAACGGGTCAATAACAAATTCATACCGTCATTGTACAACTCTTTCATCCTGACTAAAGCATTAACAGCCTGCGGAGCCGCTTTATCAAATTTGTCCATCGTATCGATGCCTCCGTCGATATGCAGATGCCACCACATCAGTTTACATTCACTTAAATCGATTCTTCCTGCCTGAACATCTTCAAAAGAGATGTATTGTGAATTTGCTATATTATTCAGCATCCAGATTGCCGCTTCTTTCTCTTCTGCATTCAATTGGTCCATGGACGCAGCCAAACCGACATATACGGCACTTGGGGCATCTGTAGGAATAACCGTTACTTTATAAACCGCCGAAGCCGTGTTATATGTTACTTTGAAATCGACAGGATCGGTAAAATCGACAGCCTGACCGGAAGCCGGAGTTACAAGGGCATCTTCCGACGTCGTTATCACCGGCACCAGATTCCTCACATCCACAGTGCCAGGAACACGCACGGTAATAGTATGGTTAGTCTGGTCGATTACCCCGGCATACGTATCATTCAACTTGAAAGAGATTATCTTAGCCTCATCATGTTTTATCTGAACTGTAAAATCCAGAAAAACATCTCCATTTGAAACCTTAATTACCTGAGGGAAAGAGAAATTTACCATATCGCCCGGCTGTATGGAAGTGACAGCACCCTCAGAAGCCTCAATAGCCGTAACCTTCATGGCGTCCGTTTGATATATTTCGGGAACCGCCACTGTTACCGTTTTTGTCGTCCGGTCTATGATTCCCTGGTAATTATCATCCAGTTCAAGAACCGTCAGCCAGGTATCCCCATCCAACTGAAGATCGGATTTATTGTCATCACTACATCCCGGAAGAACAAACAGTATCGTAAATCCCAGAAGAAGCAAACTGATTTTATTTATCATTGATTTCATATGTTTATGCTTTAAAAAGATTATTATTACCAGCCTCCACAGTTCTGTGTATAGTTGCCATTGCTGGCACTCATCTGGGCAAACGGAATCGGTAAATACTCATTCTTATTCTTTGTGAATAAAGCGTTCGAATAGATTGTACAATCATTGGCTTCCTCTGCATAGAACTTATTCAATACCTCAGCAGCCTCTCCCCATCTGACCAGGTCGAAGAAACGCTCCGATTCCATCGCCATCTCTACACGACGTTCGAACTTCAATAATTTGAGGGCATCCTGCTGCGGGTAAGTTCCGGCGTAAGGTTGCACATTAAAACGTACGCCATATTCCAGTTCATAATCCGAGATCGAAGACGTGCTCTGCCTGGCGCGGTTACGTACCTGGTTGATCAGGTCTATAGCCTCATTGATACGGCCGTCGTTCAACTGGATCAATGCTTCGGCGCGCATCAACAATACATCCGCATAACGCAATACGATCCGGTTCATCGGAGATCCCCACCAGGATCCTTTTATCAGATAACCTCCATCAGGATCTACATTCTGTTTCAAAGTCACGTAATAACCATAAAGTCCGTTACTACGGCTCCAGGTTGTAGATTCGTCCATCATGTATTTCTTATTGAAAGCATAAGGGAATCCGGGCATTCCGACAGTCAGGAACAAACGAGGGTCTGCATAATCCGACTGCGAGTCATAATCTTTGCTGTTAAAAGAATCGAATACCGGATGTCCGGCCGCATCTGTCCTGAATGCGTTCACCAGGTTCTGGCTCGGTTTATAGAAATCGCAACCTCCGTCAGTCACTCCGGGTATATTCGGCACGATCAACCCGTAAGACCAGTTACAGTTACCGTTATTTGTCCCGTCATTCATGGAATACTGCATTGCCCATAAAGATTCCGGCCCATTCTCATACTGAGGTTCCGGACGGAAGTTTGAATGGAAATCCGGCTCCAGCGCACAACCTCCAGCCGACATAATCGCATTCTCCGTATATTTCACCACCTGAAGCAAATCTTCAGAACTGATCCCCGTAACTTCATGAGATCCTGCGTTATCCTGATGATACGCCTTGTAGAGATAAGTTTTTGCCAGGTATGCTGCCGCTGCTGCTTTTGCCGGACGTCCTTTTTCCGCTTGTTTTACAGGCAGATTCTCGTAAGCAAACAGAAAATCATCGGCGATTTGTTGCCAGCCTTCATCGTTTGTATAGGTCGTATTCGACAAATAATTGTATTCTTCGGGCGATAAGTTTGCATCGTTGGCAAATACAATCTGTTTGTACAGGCGTTTCAGTAAGAAATGACCATGTCCGCGCAGAAAGCGCATTTCTGCAATACGTTCCTGCTTCAACGAATAATTGGTTCCATCTACCTGTTCGAGCAACTGCAATGCAGTGTTGACACGCGAAATACAGTTATACAGACGTTGCCACATGTCGCTGATATTCCAGGCAGTGGTCATGATGCCCTGTGAAACGTCCAAAGCATGAAACACATCTCCGTCTTCCGTACCGTTTCCTCCTTTATAAGCGTCATCCGAACGTACGTCGTAGTTCCACATAGAGAAAGAGGAATTGATATCTTCGGCCGTGATCCATACCGCATAAGCCGATATAACCAGATTGTCTACATAAGCAGGATCTTTCAGCTGTTCGTCACTGATCGTTCCCTGAGGCACCTGATCTTCCAGAAAGTCGGAGCAACTACTGCACATCAAGGTTAGCCCTAAAATTGTTGTATATATTATTCTTTTCATGATAAACCGATTTATTGTATTAAAAACCTACGTTAATGCCAAATGTCAAATTCATCGGAATAGGATAACCATAGTTTGCATTTTCCGGATCCACTCCCGTAAAACTCTTACTCTTGATAGTCAGTGCATTCTGAGCACTTAAATAAAAGCGTAATCGTTCCATCTTTATTTTTCTGGTCAAAGACTGCGGCAGATTATAACCTAACTGGATATTACGCAGTTTCAGGAAAGAACCGTTTTCCACGAAATAGGTAGAAACCCGCTTTTCATTATTCAAATCACTGCGTGATAATGCTGGAATATCCGAACCGGAATTAGTTGGCGTCCAGGCATCCAGTACCCGCCTGCCTTTATTCAGGAAACCGATATTCAACCCACTCCACAAATCCGTTTCTTTTTTCAGGTCGCTGATGACATCTACTCCCTGAACGCCTTGCCAGAACATGGTAAGATCGAAATTCTTATACTCCAGATAGATATTCAAGCCATAGCTGAATGCGGGAGTAGGGTCGTAAATCCATTGCTGATCTTTTTCATTGATCACACCGTTATTATCCAGATCGCGCCAGCGGATACGTCCCAGACCGGCCCCTTCCTGCGTTGCATGGTTATCTATTTCTTCCTGCGATCTGAAAATGCCGTCAGTGACATAACCCACCTGCGAACCGTTGGCATGTCCTATCACGCTCTGCACACCGTTACCTCCAAAAGTACCGTTTGCCGCAACCGTGGCCGGTAATGCGGTAACTTCATTCCTGTAAGTAGAGATATTCGCACTCAGATCATATTTCAAACCGAAAGAGGTCGTATTACGGTAACCCAGATTAAATTCAAAACCGACGTTTTTCATTTCTCCGGCATTGATCCACTGAGTACTGCCTTCGCCCATAGCGGCAATACCGGCCATTTCAACCAGAATATCCGTTGTCTTTTTGTGGAACCAGTCGAGCGAACCGTACAATGTCTGATCGAGAAGAGAAAAGTCAACCCCCAGATTAGTCTGTGCAGTCGTTTCCCATTTGATATCATCATTACCGATCTGATTCCGTTTAAATCCGGACTGAAGGATACTTCCGCCATTGGTTCCGGCAATATCATAAGAGGTCCCGTAGCTTTGACCTCCCGACTCCGTAACGCCGTAATTAGGAACATAGATCGTATGCCGGGCTATATTGGAGATTTCCTGATTACCGGTCTGCCCCCATGAAGCACGAACTTTCAGATCGTCGAGCCAGATAATGCTTTCCATAAACTTTTCACGTTTCAAACGCCACCCCACAGAGAAAGAAGGAAAAGTGGCGTACCGGTTGTTCTTTCCGAAGCGGGAAGAACCGTCATGACGTACGGTTAAAGAGACCAAGTATTTATCGTCATAAGCATAATTGAATTTCCCGAAATAGGAAACCAACGAATATCCTTCGGCTATACCGTAAGCCTGGGCTGTTCCCGAACCGGCATTCGGCCACATATAATCAGGGGTAAGAATAGAGAAATCTTCTTTATAACCGGAGAAACTCATATCATCTTCCCGGTTAAGCTCCATACCGACCATAGCGTCACCACGATGTTTACCCACTTCCAGATTATAGGTTGCGATCGCATTCCACATCCATTTCGTCCAGTGTTCCTGTTTTGCTTCGACAGCATTTTTATCGTTTGCCACATTTCCTTCGGTAATCGGATAAGTAAAAATACGCTGTGCTTTCTGGGCATAATCCAATCCGAAAGTGGAGCGGAGATTAAAGCCTTTGAACGGATTCAGGTTTATATAAGCATCACCGAACATACGCCAGTAGGTATAACGATTGTCCGAATTACGTTCGAGTCTTGCTACCGGATTTTCACGATCGGGATATCCTCCTACCGGGCCGGCATATTCTCCGTTAATAGTATATACAGGCAAAGAGGGATTGAATTGCAATACATTCTGCAGGAAGCCACCCGGTGCCTGTACTTCAGAAGTACGATTCAAGGTAAAATGTTCACCGATCGTCAGAACTTTCCCAATCAGATTATAATCAGAGTTCATACGGGCTGAGATACGCTCGAAATCAGACTCTTTAATAATACCCAGGTTTTTATAGTAACCCAAAGAGAAGAAAGAACTTCCTTTTTCAGAGCCGTTGCTTACCGATACATTATATTGTTGTATAATACCGGTACGGGTCGTTTCGTCAAACCAGTCGGTATCCGCTGCCGGAACCGTATTGGCCGCATCCAGATATTTAGACATGCTGATACTGTTCAGCAACGGGTAACCGTTCGGATCATATCCCCAATTATATTTGTAACCCAAGGCATTGGTATTGGGGTCCTGTCCTTCATTGACATAAGCCTGCCACATGGCACGGCCATACTGTTCGGTATTCAGCACCTCCATTTTATTCGTGTACATAGAAGCTGCAACAGATGCGTCGAAGTTGATCTTCAACTGTCCTTCCTTCCCCTTTTTAGTCGTAATGATGATTACCCCGTTTGCGGCTCTCGAACCGTAGATGGAAGCGGAAGCGGCATCTTTCAGAACCTGAATGGATTCGATATCATTCCCATTCAGCTCATGCATGCCGGCTTTCGTCGGTACTCCGTCGATAATATAAAGAGGATCGTTGTTATTTAACGTCCCGATACCGCGAATACGGATCGTGGTGTTTCCGCTCGGATTACCGTCGGCTGTAATATTCATACCCGGGACACGTCCTTGCAATGCTTTCATAGGGTTGTTTTCATTTTGCTTTGCAATATCGTCCATGCTGACCACCGATATGGCACCGGTCAGATCAGCTTTCCGCTGGGTGGTATAACCTGTTACGACCACTTCTTCCAATGCCTGCGAATCGTCTTCCATAACGATCTCCATCTCCGGAGCAGCCTTCAACGTGATTGTCTTATAACCTATATAAGATATGGTCAATGATGAGCCGGCCGGCACATCCAGTGTAAATTTACCATCCAGGTCGGATACGATCCCATTCGTGGTTCCTGTCTGCACAATAGAGGCACCGATAACAGGATATCCGTCTGATTTGGCTGTGATAACACCTTTTACAGACACCTGTTGTGCGCAAACTGTCTGTATAAAAAATAACAGACAGACACTGAGGCACCATTTAGTGAGTGATGTTTTCATGTGTTTAAATTTATTTGTTGAACAATTATTTTCGACAAAAATACCACCCGCCTGAACAGCCGACGATCACAATCCTGCTCAAGTCGATAATAAATGTAACATCTGTAAGAAAAAGCCTACAGCATGCGACATTTGTCATAATCAGATGACATTTGTTATATTTTCAATCTTACTGGAATTCGGAAGGAGTCATATTATACACCGCTTTAAAACATTTCGAGAAATAAGCGGGAGAAGAGAAACCTGTCTGATAGGCTATCTCGCTGACTGAATATTGTTTTTGTTTAAGTAACTGTGCCGCTTTTCCCAGGCGGTAATTACGAAGAAAGTCGACAGGAGTCGTTCCGGTCAGTTCTTTTATCTTACGGTGTAAATGCCCACGTGACAGGCCCAGTGTGTCACTTAGTTTTTCGACGTTAAATTCCGGGTCCATATAAATTTCTTCTATACGTGTCACAAATTTACGAAGGAAAAGGTCATCCATATTTTCCACTTTCTCCGGCTCTGACATCAGTAAGTTGCTATCCTGCAATTTATGCAACAGTTGTTCCCGCAAGCGTCTGCGTTCCTCCAGGATACGGACAATGCGGATCTTCACATAGTTGATCCGGAACGGTTTCTGGATATAACCGTCCGCACCGCCTGAGATACCGTACATCCGCTGACGTTCGTCAGACAAAGCCGTCAGGAGAATCACCGGTATATGGCTTGTCAGCAAATCCGTCTTTATCGACCGGCATAACTCAAAACCATTCATCTCCGGCATCATTACATCGCTTAACACCAACGAGACTTCCTCATCCTGCAAAATTGCCAAAGCGACTTTTCCATTGGTAGCTGTCAGAACACGGAAGTTAGCGGACAGCTCTTTTTCCAGGAAGCTCCGCACCTCATCGTCGTCCTCCACAATAAGAACCGTATAAGGATACTCCTTGCTTACCAACGCTTTTTCTTCCGAATCATCCAACTGGGAGGCATCATAAGCCAGCAGCGAGACAGGCGTTTCCGTTATGTAATCCCCTTTCAGTTCTTTTTTATCTTTTCTGAGACTGACGGTAAATAAGGACCCTTTACCCAATGTACTATCGACAGACACCTTTCCATTGTGCATCCGGACATATTCATCCACCAAATGAAGGCCGATACCGGTACCAACCCGGCCATTCTCCGAATAAAAGCGGTTGAATAAATAAGGTATATTTTCCTCTTTTATACCACAGCCGCTATCTTCGACACCAATCTCCACCCATTCTCCCTTATCGTAAAGGGACACACGAATCTTTCCTCCTTCGGGAGTGAATTTGAAGGCATTGGACAGCAGATTAACCAGAACCTTCTCTATCAGGTCGGCATCCATCCAGACAGTACACTCTTTCATCTCCGGGAAGAATGTATAATCGATGGAACGTACCTTCGCCATACTGTTGAAATAAGACTTCAGCTCGCTGACAAAAGAGACGATCTCGACTTCGCGGATCTTTAGTGTCTCCTGTTTATTCTCCACTTTCCGGAAATCCAGGATCTGATTGATCACCCTGAGCAAACGGCCTGCATTCTTATGGATCAGTTCCAGATCGGATATATAGGGCGAATCATGCAACAAATTAAGCAGCTTGTCCAGCGGGCCGAGTATCAGAGTCAACGGAGTACGTACTTCATGGGAGATATTCGTAAAGAACTGCAATTTAGAGGCTGTCACCTGTTCTATCTCTGCATTCAGCGAAATCAGTTTACGCCGTTGCTCCTCTTCTTTTTTATTGATCTCATGCAATTCATGGTTTTTAATACGCACCTTCCGGTTGATAAAGAAGACATAGACAGATAAAGAAATAAGCCCGATCATCAAAAGCATGATAATCCCCAGCGAATCCTGCAAGAAATAAAAGCGGTTCAGCAGTTCGAGCATACGATTCCTTTGCGTCTCTATGCGCTGCTGATAATTGCTCAGCCGCTCGGATTGGAGCAGAAGGGTTTGAGCAGCCGCCTGATCTACCTGGCCGCTAAGCAAAGGGATGTATTTATTCACATGTTCCTCTCTTATCAACTGCATGGCGGTCCGTATAACCTGTTCCCCTCCGGTCGGGTAAAGGAAAGAAGCATTGATCCGCCCGTCTGCCACAGCCTCCAGTCCGGCATGTGCAACGGCATCCATCCCGATGATATGCAACTCCCGGCCGCGAACGGAGTCCAAAGCCAGGAAACGCTCACGTGCGGCAATCGCCATCATGTCGTTATGGGAATACACAAAATCTACCGGCTGGGAGAAATCGATATCTTTCAGACATTTTACCACCACATCATACCGCCAGTCTCCTTCTATCGGACGGAAAGCCAGGTCTGTCCGGTCTTTCAATGCAGCCTGAAAACCTTTATGACGTTCCTGAGCCGGAGAAGAAGCCATCATACCCCATATTTCAAGTATAGTAGCATGTGGCGGCAAATATCTGGCAGCATACCTGCCCGCAGTAAAACCAAGTTCATAATTATCGGCACCGACAAAAGTGGTATATTGGTCCGTATTGACTTTCCGGTCGGTAATAATAGTCGGAATACCTGCCCGGTAGGCCTCTTCCGCCACGCCGGTAATCGGGTCGGACTGGAAAGGAGAGATGATCAGTATATCCACTTTTTGAGCGATCAGCTCACGGATCTGTTTAATCTGACGATCGTTGTTGCTGTCGGCATCTTTTATCACCAATTGGATATTATCATAATTGGATGCTTCGATCTCCACTTCCCGGATCATCTCCTGCCGCCAGGCATCATCTAACATACATTGGGAAATTCCTATCACATACTTCTTCTCCTTATCGGCATGGTTGCAACCGACAAGAAGACTTAAAAGAAGTAGTATCGATAAGATATGCCTCATGGCTTACAATTATGGTTTTTATCATATTTTGCCCCTATAACGGGATCTGTTTTATCCTTACCTGAATGCTGTGCCATCACTGTGGCAGTCTTGTGCCATCACTGTGGCAGTCTTGTGCCATCACTGTGGCACTACCCTGTCACTACTATGAAAAATAGAAGAGACAGGGTCTTCTGTCTAGTTATGTACCAATGTCCCGATATTCTCTCCGCTCATTACCTTCTTCAGATTACCGTTCGTATCCATATCGAAGACAATGATAGGCAGGTTATTCTCCTTACACATCGTGGTTGCCGTCAGGTCCATTACTTTCAGGCCACGTGTATAGATTTCGTCATAAGTGATATCCGAGAATTTGGTTGCCGTCGGATCTTTTTCAGGATCAGCCGTATAGATACCGTCCACACGAGTTCCTTTCAGCATCACATCAGCTTCGATCTCAATTCCTCTCAAGGATGAACCGGTGTCGGTTGTGAAGAACGGGTTACCCGTACCGCCTGACATGATCACGACATTCCCCTGTTCCAACAATTCGATGGCACGCCATTTATTATAAAATTCACCGATCGGCTCCATGCGGATAGCCGTCAGAACCTTTGCCTTTACACCTTGTGCGACAAGGGCCGAACTTAATGCCAGACTATTGATCACCGTTGCCAGCATCCCCATCTGATCGCCTTTCACCCGGTCGAAACCTTTGGAAGCCCCGCTCAGGCCACGGAAAATATTTCCTCCGCCGATCACGATCCCGATCTGTACGCCCATTTCGGCAATCTCTTTGATCTGTGCTGCGTATTCGTTCAGACGAACTTCGTCGATACCATATTGTTTTCCTCCCATCAGCGATTCACCACTGAGTTTCAGGAGAATTCGTTTGTACTGTGCCATCTCTATCTATTTTAATTTCTAAATGTTCTTCTGCAAAGATAATGCAAGTCGGGAGCAGAATAAAATGAACTCGTTCATTTTTTATGCTGAGGCGCAGCTTATCTCTGCTTTAAGGCAAAAATACAGTATTTCAATCAGCAAACAATATCAGAAGGTAATTATTCCGGTATTATTTAATAAAACTGTATAGTGCATGTAACAGGTTTGTAATACCGCCACTCTACTTTTGTTATCGAAATGAAACACACTTTATTCCTTATTTTGAAGACACTAAGAAAACAACCAAACCTTCTTCCTAACTTTATGTTTCCCCACTACTTTCAGCGGAAAGAGATGGGGAAACGTTGTTTTTATATTTCATATTTTTTCTCTTTAAGCCGGGAACAATATGCCCCGGGGTTCTGTTTCATATATAAATAAACCAGACAGAATCATTTAAAATAAAATAGTTATGAAAAATGTATTAATTGGCATTGCAGCCGGTATCGCAATTGGTTATGTACTCCGTAAGATGGAAGACGATGGTAAATTCAAATGTATCCACGACGACATGAGTGAGTTGGCAGACAGAACAAAAAAGAAATTCAAAGATGTTGTCGACAAAGGTGTCAATCAGGCTGAATACATCGCCGACCGTGTAGAGCATGTTACGGAAAAGGCCAAAAAGAATTAATCATATTAGAAGCAAATAGAAGAGTATAGAAGCATTTTGTCACGAAAATAAGTAAAATAGACTTAAGTACATGACAAAAAGACACTATAGTTTTTCTATGCACTCTGGCACACAGTTTGTATATTGATAGATGAACGAAGGGTTCGGAAAAAGCCCGGAGTTCAATAAATTATTGAATGTGTAACTTAAATAGAGGAGATTTAATTATGATGCCGATCAGAAAAAATCAAAATTGGTTACCGAGTATCTTCAATGATTTCTTCGATAACGACTGGATGGAAAAAGCTAATTCTACAGCCCCTGCCATCAATGTGATTGAAAGCGAAAAAGATTATAGAATAGAATTGGCTGCTCCCGGAATGACAAAGGACGATTTCAACGTTCGTATCGACGACGACAATTGCCTGGTTATTTCGATGGAAAAGAAAAGTGAGAATAAAGATGAAAAGCACAACGGACGTTATCTGCGCCGCGAATTCTCATATTCAAGATTCCAGCAGACAATGATATTGCCGGATGATGTTGATAAAGATCAGGTCAGTGCAAAAGTGGAACATGGTGTATTAACAGTAGATGTTCCTAAAAAAGCACCTGTAGAAGCAGCTAAATTGCATAGAAACATTGAGATTAAATAATCTCGGAGCCAACAGATGAATAACCCCCGACGGAATTTCCGCCGGGGGTATTTTTATCTTGTTACTTTTTAGGTATGAACATACTGATCCCGATCGGATAATGGTCAGACAGATAATCATTGTCCGGACCATTATAAATTTGTGCATCTACACAATCCGGACGCAGACTGTCGGTTACAAAGATAAAATCGATCCGTTCCTGCTGACGGCGTAAAGCATCCCCCTTCGGTGAACCTGCCAATATCCGGGAAGGAAAAGAATAACGCTGGCTGTCAGGGGTGAACATATAACAGATATCATGTAAAGATGCAGCCATAAATGTGGAGATAACAGCATAATCTTCCAGATGTTCGTCTGTCCAGGAGGCATCAAAAGGAGAATGGGCATTCATATCTCCCATCAACAGACAGTTGGTTAATTGGTTACTGTTTATATAGTCGACGATATTATCAGCTTCTTTCTTACGCTTCAGACGGTCGGAAGGATTCAGATGTGTCACCAGGAAATCCATATCCAACACTTTACAGTGTAACAGCCCGTGACCGTAGCCATCTATCTTTCTATCGATCACTTTGAGCGGAGTTCTGGAAGTGAGACCAACCGGATAACCGTTCTCCTTTACAATAGCGACATAAGGATGGCCGTAACCGGCAGCCAATTCTTTCAGTTTCGCTTCGGTGAAACCGCAAAGTTCGTTCAAAGCCAGGACATCGGGCGACTGTTCTTTAACCCAGGCGGTAAAGCGTGCGATACGATCTTTGTCCGCACCATTACTGAAACCATCCATGATGTTATAAGAGATGATCTTGATCTTCTGACGATCCGTACGCCAGTCACGTTCATAAGACTGTGCCGTTATACCGGAACAAACAAATAAAATAAATAAAAATAGAATTACTTTGCCGATTGATACTAGTTTCATGGTGTTCTTTTATTAGGTTCAATAGTAAATTATTCAGCATTGGTTCAATGCTTCCCGCTCTGTACCATAGATACTTCCTTGAATGCATAGCGTCTCAACTCCCCGTCAGGCAATTCGAGGATAAGATGTCCCGTCAGCTCTATCCCTTTAATACAGGCTTCAAACAGACCTTTCTCATCCCGGTACGGATAAAAGCCATTCCCCCGGTACAATGCTGCCATATAATCATTCCGGATATCGTCCTCCTTCTCTCTGATCAGGTCGATGTAACGTTCGTAAAGATGTTTCTGGAATTTATTCAAAACTTCTGTCCGGTCGTATTCCTGTCCCGTTATCTGAGCCAGTGAAACCGGATTCGGTGCATCACTCAGGAATTCCTGTTGATTTATATTGATACCGATACCAAGTACGGAACAATACAGTTCACGCCCCGACAGGTCATTCTCGATCAACATGCCGCATATCTTCCGGTCACGCCAATAGATATCGTTCGGCCATTTCACCTTTACATCGTCTACATATTCGTCGAGCGTTTCTTTTACGCTCAATGCAGCTATCTGGGAAATCAGGAACTGACGATTGGCAGGAAGAAAGTCGGGATAAAGGATCACACTAAACATCAGATTCTTTCCTATTTCCGATTCCCAGGTATTACCAACCTGTCCACGCCCTGCCGTCTGGTATTCGGTAACGACGACACTACCCTCCGGCAACGGCTCTTTCCCGACCAATCCCCGTAGATAACTATTGGTGGAGGTCGTCTCTTCTAAACGGATGATCCGTGGTATTTCATTTCCGTCACTCATTGTATATCTCCCTTATTTTTTTCGGTAGCTTGGCTATCACTTCACGGTAAGAATGCTGAATCCAATAACGGATCTCATCATCAGGCATATCACGTTCCAGAAAAATACCGTTCCAGTATTTTTTATTGAAATGGTAAGCCGACTCGACAGCTTTATAACGGTCGCGTAATTCTTCCGTATAATCCGGATTACATTTCACCGAGATCGTAGGTTCTTCAACATCCAGCGGCAAAAGGGCAAACATCTTATTTTCCACCTTAAAGACCAGGGAGACATCGTCGAACGGAAAGCATTCTGTTACATTCTTCAACGACAGACAATATTCACGGGCTTCTTCTATATTCATACGTTTTCTTTGTTTTTATTTATCGGCAAGGGGCGTAAAAAGCACCATCGATATGTTCGATCTGAAATCCTTCTTTTCCTTTAATCAGGGTGATGATATCGAAACGGACCGGCAGTTCCAGATTGAAATAACGGACATAGGCATCCGCAGCAGCCACGATACGCCTGATCTTTTTATTATCGACAGCTTCCTCCGGCGACAAGAGATAATCTTCCGAACGGGTTTTCACCTCAACGACAATCAGTTCCTCATCTTTCGTCGCAACAATATCCAGTTCATAATGATGCCACCTCCAGTTGGTATGCAAAATCGTGTAGCCCTGCCGGATCAAATAGTCACGTGCTTTCGCTTCACCATCTCTCCCTAAATCGTTTTGTTCAGCCATCTCATTAATTTGCACAAATATACTGTTTTTCTTTTTTATTTGGCCTTTCACTTGTACATTTGCACAATATGGCAACAAATCGGAAATACTCGCAAGCACAGCCGAATCGCCCGAGGGTGCATAAGGTTACTTTTATGCTCAACGAAGAAGAGCAAAAGGCCGTCGACCGCTATCTTGCCAGATATAATATCGAAAATAAATCCCGTTGGTATCGGGAAACAATCCTTTCACATATACTCAAAACGCTGGAAGAGGATTATCCTACCCTCTTCAAAGAAACGGAAATGAGACGATGAATCCATTTAATGACGAATATTTTATGAAACAGGCACTGGTGGAAGCGCGTGCTGCTGCTGCCGAGGGAGAAGTACCCGTAGGTGCCGTGGTTGTATGTAATAACCAGATCATTGCCCGTGCCCACAATCAGACAGAACGCCTGAACGATCCGACCGCCCATGCGGAAATGCTGGCAATTACGGCAGCTGTCAGCGTATTAGGGGCTAAATATCTAACCGGATGCAGCCTTTATGTAACGGTAGAACCCTGCATTATGTGTGCAGGTGCCATCGGTTGGGCACAATTAAGTACGATCGTGTACGGTGCAAGCGATGAGAAAAGAGGGTATCAGGAATATGCGCCGAAAGCATTTCATCCGAAAGCTATCGTAAAAAAAGGTGTGATGGAGAAAGAATGCGCAGAAGAGATGCAGAAATTCTTCCGGCAGAGAAGATAAGAGAATGAGAAATCCCGCGTCAAGCACGGGATGATCGTTACTGTAATTACTTCACTTCCTCGAAGTCAACATATTCGCCTTCATCTTTAGCAAAGATCTTCTTACGGTTAGCCGAGGCATAATCGTCCTCGGTAGTATGCGACTGATGTTGCCCGCTAGAGTAACTGCTTGTCTGACGACGCTGTTCTCCCTTCTTTGTATTGCTGCTTCCACTACCGAATAACATATTCTTAAATGTACGCAGGATAGAGAATCCCATCAGGAACACTAACAGGATGAAGAAGAAAAACATTACAAACAAAAACTTAAACATAATACTTCGTTACTTAGTTGGTTTATAAGAGAAACATATAGAACAGACCTCTTGTTTATTGTCTTTTGTTAAAAATAGACAAGAGGAGATAGAGAAGAATGGTCCCGGCTATACCCAGCATACCGAACAGGGCAACGAACAAGACTGCACAACCTACTAATATATAGCGTCTTTCATTACCTTTCCATGCAACCGATTTGATCTTCAACGAGAACATCGGAATTTCTGATACAAGTAATAAAGAGGTAGCCAAGGCCACCGCCAGCGTAACCACAATGAACAACACAGGATTTGCCTGTGCCAACGGAGCCAGAGAGTATCCGGCAGAAGCCCAGAACAGGGCATTTGCCGGAACCGGCATACCGATAAACGATGTTGTCTGCCGTTCATCGATATTGAACTTGGCAAGACGCAAACCGGAAAAAGCTGGGATCACGAAAGCCAGATAAGGAATATAACGGCCGATCTCTCCCAACGAAAGACTTGCCTGGCTAAGCATCCAGAATACAATCATACCGGGTGCAACTCCGAAACTAACCATATCCGACAATGAATCCAATTCCTTCCCCATCGGGGAATAGGCTTTCAGCAAACGGGCGGCAAACCCATCCATGAAATCAAAAACAGCAGCAATAATGATCCATATGGCTGCCCACAACAAATTACCCTGCAAAGCCACTACAGTAGCGATGCAACCTGATACAAGACTCATGCAAGTGATTGTATTGGGTATATGCTTTCTAATATTCATCTTTTGTATATTTTCCGGATTCTATTCACACGGGCATTTACTTAACCGCGCGATCGGCGTCTGGTTACCGGTTACCTTCTGATCCATTTCGATCAGCACTTCTGTCCCTACCGGCAAATAAACATCTACACGCGACCCGAACTTGATAAAACCCATCTGTTCGTCAACATGACATTTTTCTCCAACCTTGGCATAGGTGACAATACGCCGGGCAAGTGCGCCGGCTATCTGACGTGCCAGCACATCCACTCCGTTCTTGGTAGTAATGACAACAGCCGAACGTTCATTTTCGGTGCTGCTTTTCGGTAAATATGCCGCCATGAATCGTCCGTTATTATGGGAAACATGTTTCACTGTTCCGTTTACCGGGAACCAGTTGGCATGCACATTGAATACGGACATAAAGATAGATATCTGCAGACATTGCCTATGAAGGATCTCGTTCTCCATCACTTCTTCGATCGCCACAATCGTACCGTCGGCAGGTGCGATCACCAATCCTTCCGAATCGTAGGGGAAACGGCGGAACGGACTACGAAAGAAATTCAGTATCAGCAAAAAAAGAATCGTTGAAATGGTAGCAACGATATAGAACAGTATCCCCTTACCCACGGTATGGTATAATGCGACATTTACGACAAATAAAACCGTAAATAACGTAAGTAACAGGCCAGTCCCTTCTTTATGTACTTTCATTCTTCCTTTAAAGCTGCGTTTTTATTTCAATTTGCAAAAGTATTCATTTTTACGGAATAACAAAACAATTCAGTTGACAATTGACAGTTGACAGATGACAGTTGTTTGTTTGAGTACTTAACTGTCAACTATCAACTGTCAACTGATACTATATTCCCCAACTCCACGTACCAGAGATAACCTTCTACCCTCTCGTATCCCATCTCGTTGATCAGTTTCATATAATTCTTTACCTGATTATGATGTCGTTTGTCCTGTATTTCACCGAATTTATAGTCTATCACGGTCACTTTTTCATCCGAAATCATTACCCGGTCAGGACGTTTGGATAATCCTTTTCCAAAAAGGATATCGACCTCATTCAGCACACGTGCCGTACCGTCGTACCAGGGAAGAACCTCCGGTGTATCCAACAACTCTTCCAAACGAACAATCAGCAACTCTGCTTCTTCCTTATTTATGACACCTGACAGACGATAGCTTTCAACAGCAGAAGGAATATCTTTGCGGGTCCGTACCTGGCTCAGCACCTCATGCATCAAAGCTCCGTGCTTACGGCGGGCATTATCAAAGAAAAAGCCTTTTCCATGCAAACGTAGTTGCAAACGATCGTCAGGAGAGATCGAACTGATACGGGCCATCGTTATCTCCTCCGGACTGTGTTCATCCGACTTTGCAGCCGAAGGATACCACCAATTGCCCAACTCAAAAATACCGGCTTTCGTATCAAAAGAAGATGGCAAAGAGACCAGCGTATCTCCTTCACGGGTATCGTGTACCTCCACATATAAGGCTGCCCACAAAGCATCGGCTATGGAAGATATTTTTTCAACTTCTCCCGTTTCCTCCTTAATCTTCTTCGGACGAGGAGCAAACACGATCAATTCGTCTTTGGAACGGGTGAAAGCGACATACAGCGTATTCAGGTTATCGATAAAGGCATGTAGCCGTTCACGGAAATAATCTTCCGCAAAAATGGTATTGCCCAAGGACTGGCTGTAACGCACAGGCACCAGATGCAACCGGTTGAAAGGCTTCGTTTCAGGCTTACACCACAGGATAACCGGCTTACTGGGTTTATGATCTATTTCCCAGTCTCCAAAAGGAATAATAACAACTTTGAAACCTAATCCTTTTGACTTATGAACGGTCAGGATACGGATCGCATTCTGTGCATCCGGAGTTGCGATCGTTTTACGATATCCCGTTTCATCCCACCATTTAAGGAAACGACTCAGGTCAGCACTTTCTTTCTGAGTATATTCCGATACCATATCCAGGAATGCCTGGACAAAGACTTGTTCATTCTCCTGAAAATCTCCGGAGAAGAGACGGAAAAGCCCTTCCGATATTTCATACAACGACTGACGGGAGAGGGTTTGTAACTCTGCTGCTATCTCCGGCGGAAAGACATTAGCGGAAGTAACCACAGAATAGAGATTCGAATGGTCTTCATCTTCTATCGTTCCCTGCAGGATCCGGTAGGAATACAATGCGGTCTGTTCGTTGATCTTATCTTCCGGATTTCTCAGATAACGCAATAGGGCGATCATAAAACGGACTGCCGGCGACCCGCTAACAAACAGAGCATCATCAGAGATTATATCGTAATGATAACGATCGGACGGGTTCGATTCTTTATAGGAAAGCAACTTATCCGCCACCATCGCCCCTTCCATATTGGTTCGGACCAGAACAGCAATATCTTTCAAGTCATAACCGTTATCCTGCAACTGTTCGACCACACCAGGCAAACGATCCAGCGCCTCCTCTTTCCAGTCTTTCTCTTCATCACCGGTCAGGAATTCGATCTTCACATGACCGTCTTTCTGTTGAAAAGGCGGAGGTACCTGCTGATAACTTTTAGTATAAGCCGACATGATCTTTGTCAGATAAGCAGCACGCTGCTCTTCACTTAACGAAGAAGTCAGCAAAGTTTCGTTATAGACGGTTTGCAAAACACCCGGAAGAGCAGTAAAAAAGGTATTATTGAATTCTACGATATTCCGGCAACTACGCCAATTCTCTTTTAATGTTTCTTCTTTTACCTCCCCGGACGAAAAATCGGCCTGTACCTGTTCGTCCAGTAATTTCCAGTCGGAGTTGCGGAAACGATAGATACTTTGTTTCACATCTCCTACGATCAGATTGGCTCGATCGTGAGCCAGGCTTTCTTCTATCAGCGGACGGAAATTATTCCATTGCATACCACTGGTATCCTGAAACTCGTCGATCATATAGTGATCCACATGCGTTCCTGTTTTCTCGTAGATGAACGGAGCATCGCTTCCGCCGATCACCTTATTCAGCAGCTCCGTTGTATCGGCGATCAGCATGACATTCTTATCTTCGCGGTAAGAAGCAATCTGCCGTGAAACATCTGTCAGAATCCCCAAAGTATAGTAATAACGGACAATCTCACGGGCAGTATTATAAGCAGTCAGATTTGAGAACAGGGCTATGATCTTCTTGATGCAGTCATTCAGTCCTTCCTCAAATATGCAACCGATAATCTGACGCGTCCCGAGAGGAGTTGTTTTCGTAAAGCAACCCTCCAGGTTATCAGCCAAACCGATAAAAGTAGCGGTCGGCTCTTTCATTTCGCCTTTAGCCAGACGATCCAGCAAAGTGAGCGGCGAACGGCTTCCTCCTTTAAAATCAGTCGTACGGATAGCATATTTATTAAGCAATGCCAGTCCACTCTCTCCTAACCGTTTCGCTTCCGCCTCTACCGAACGGATAATGCCGAATAATTCATTCTTATAGTTTTCAAGTGCTTCCTTGTTCTCGATATCCTTAGCGACTTCTTCACTGGAAGCCTTATAGCTTTCCTTAAAAACTTCACGGCTCAGGGACATGATATCTTTACGGAGATTCCATTCTCCTCCATTCTCGATTTTATCTTCTGCAAAACGGAGCAGCCAGCCTAATAATTCCTTACTTTCCGGTTTTTCCAGATCAGCCAATAGATTATCGACAGCCGTAGTCAGTACCAGTTCCTGATCCATTTCAATACCATAACCACCCTGTAAACCGATCTCACGGGTAAAGGCCCTCATGGTTTGCTGGAAAAAGCGGTCGATTGTGCTTATATTGAATGCCGAATAATCGTGAAGGATATCGATCAATATCTCAGTAGCCTGTTTACGGACTTGTTCTTCAGTCAGAGAGTAAGTCGAGCACAACGACTCCACATAATCGGATTTACGACCGGATGAGAGATTGTAAAGTTCCTCTACAATACGGCCCTTCATCTCATCGGTAGCCTTGTTGGTAAACGTTACCGCCAGGATACGGCGATAAGCCCCCGACCCGGCAAACAATAAGGTCAGGTATTCACCGGTCAGCTTATGAGTCTTTCCCGCTCCGGCTGAAGCTCTGTAAACAGTTAGCATATTATCTCAATTAATTAGACCTTATATGACCCGACTTTTTGTATAGCCTTCCTTTTGCAATATCTCGAGCACCTTCTGGCGCAAATCTCCCTGCACGATGATCTCGCCGTCTTTGGCAGAACCACCCACACCGCATTTTACCTTCAGGAACTTGCCTAATGCCTCCAGATCGTCCGTCGTTCCACGGAATCCGGTAATCAATGTAACGGCTTTACCTCCCCGGTTACGTTTGTCCAGTGAAATACGCAATAGCTGCTTTTCTTTAGGAAGTGTATCCTCTTCTTCCTCTCCCCCTGTATTATATTGAAAATCCGGATTAGTGGAGTACATTACTCCCAAACGGTCTTTCCAGTCATTACTCTTCATAACTCATTCAATTTTATTCGGTTCAAAACTACAAATTAACGACGGGATAAGCAAAATTACAAAGAATAATACATATCTTTGCTTGAAATAGACTGAATTTCATAGCGTCGTAAAATTCATAATTGTGCGTATGAAAAGACTTTTTTTCATATTATCCTTTATACTACTAACCTGTCGTTCTTTAGCCCTCCCACACGATAAAGACGATTACATATTAGTTGTGCATTCCATAAACTTCAGCGAAGTATGGACACAAGGTATTTACGAAGCGATCAACAACACTTTCGCCAAAGAAAATATGTCTGTAGTCGGAGAAGAACTCTCAATACCTGCCATGAAAGATACGACAGACGTAAATGAGAAAGTCGGGATATTACGAAAAAAATATACAGTTCCTCCAAAAGTGATTGTTTGTATAGGAGACCCCTCCTGGCTGGTCTGCCGACCTCTTTTCGAAAAGGAATGGAAAGGTGTTCCTACTATCATCTGCCATTCCCAGGAGTTGATCCCTACCAAAATAGAGTATCTTCTGGGCAGGGACTTGCAAACCATTCAACACATGGCTCTCACAGAAGATCAGGTAAAAGGATACAATGTAACCAGATTAATCCAACCTCTCTTTGTAAAAGAAACCATCGAAACAATAAAGAAATTACAACCTGAACTGAATAAGATAGTCTTTATCCGCGATAACCGGTATATCAGCTTATATACCGAGCAAGAACTGTCGAAAACAATGCAGGCAGACTTTCCCGAATTAAAACTGAAGGTCTTGTCGACTCCGGACCTTTCTACCGAAAATCTGCTGGATAGTTTAAGTCTTTACGGCAAAGAAACCGGAATCATCTATTATTCCTGGTTTGTATTCAAACAAACTCAAGAAAATCATTATCTGATAGATAATGTGCAAAAAATGACCAACAGCTTTTCGCAACCCCCGGTATATCTTTTGGCAGACCTGAACATCGAAACCGGCAACTTTGCAGGAGGACATTACATCTCAGAAAACGATTTCAGCAAATCCGTAATCTCCACTATCCGGTTGATACTGGGAGGAACAGAGGCACGGGATATCTCAACTCATATCGGAGGAGAACCACATACGCACCTTAACTACCAACATCTTTTCAACCACGGCATCGAACCATCCCGTTTTCCGTTGAATGCCATTTATTATCAGCAGCCTCCAACCTTTTTCCAGAAATATAAGATACACATATTTAGTGCATTTGCGATCATCTGCCTGCTGGCAACAATAGCAGTGCTACGTTTCCGTCTTTATTTCCAAAAGCTCAAACAAGAGGAAGAACGGCGTGAAAAAGAAAAAGCAGAAGAAGCTAACCGCTTAAAAAGTGCCTTCCTGGCAAATATGAGCCACGAAATACGGACACCATTAAACGCAATCGTAGGCTTTTCCAACCTGATAGCCCATTCGGAAAGCCCGGAAGACACGATAGAATTCTGCAATATCATAGAAACCAATAATGAACTCTTGTTACAATTGGTCAACGATATCCTGGACCTGTCAAAGATAGAAGCCGATCAACTGGAATTCACGTTCTCCAATATCAATGTGTCCGCCTTGTTCATCACATTAGCACAAACTTTCAAAAGCCGGCCCAAAGAGGGAGTGACACTGGAATATTCAATCCCGGAACGACCTTGTTATATCTATTCGGAGAAGACGCGCCTGACACAAGTCATAACCAACTTCCTGACAAATGCTTGCAAGTTCACTTTCGAAGGCTGTATAAAAATGGGATATGAAGAAACAGGGAACGGATTGCGCTTCTATGTTTCCGATACCGGCAAAGGCATTACCAAAGAAAACGTACCGCATGTTTTTGAACGGTTTGCCAAATTCGACAACTTTATACAGGGAACAGGATTGGGATTATCTATTTGCCAGACCATCGTAAAGCGTCTGAACGGAGAGATCGGCGTAGAATCAAAAGAGGGGAAAGGAAGTACATTCTGGTTCACAATCCCCTGCGAAGTTCATCACGAAAATATAGTTATTTCTGGATCAGCACAGTAGCATAAGCTGCAATACCTTCCTGGCGTCCGGTAAAACCCAGCTTTTCAGTTGTTGTCGCCTTGATGGAAATATCATCTTCGTCTACCTGCATCACTTCTGCCAGAGTCTGCTTCATCGCAGGAATATGCGGATTCAGCTTCGGACGTTCAGCAGCAACGGTTGCATCGATATTGCCCAACTCATAACCGGCCTCACGCAGCAATTTCATTGTGTCGCGTAATAATATCTTGCTGTCTATATTCTTGTATTCACCTGCCGTATCGGGAAAATGATAGCCGATATCGCGCATATTCGCCGCTCCGAGCAAAGCATCGCAAATGGCATGGATCAACACATCGGCATCACTGTGTCCCAGCAGTCCTAATGTATGCTCTATCCGAATACCGCCCATCCATAACTCCCGGTCAGGGACCAGGGCATGCACATCATAACCAAAACCTACACGTATCTTCATACCTTCAACTGATTATCTGAACAGGTTCTTGATACCGTCCATATCGAACGACAGAGAAAAACGAAGCGTCTGGTCCAACGGGTTACTCTGAACCGTACTTACCAGATAAGCTGCATCCAACTGGAATACACTCATACGGAAACCTGCTCCGACAGAGAAATACTGACGGTTACCTTTATTTGCATTTTCATAGAAATAACCTCCGCGAAGGAAAAACTGGTCGTTATAACTATATTCTGCACCAATAGAAACCATCACTTCCTGCAATTCGCCTTTGAAACCGTCGGGTGAATCGCCAAAAGACTTGAAAATACCGGAAATACCGGATACATCATTATATTCATCTTTTTTCTTATCGTATTCATCTTTCTCTTCCTGGGTATAACCTTCACGCAGATAAGGCAAACTCGGCACCAGATATTTACTCAAGTCAAGATACAGACCGATCCGGTTATAGTCGTCGATCGGATAGAGCAAACCGGTTCCCAGACGAAGAGTCGTCGGAATGAACTCATTATGTTCCCCGCCGTCATAAGAAATCTTCGTACCGATATTGGATACATTGAAACCAAAACTCCACAAACATTCACTGTTACCCAGGATCACATATTTTTCCAGATAACCCGCAATATCCGCAGCAAATGCATTACCGGGTACACGGCTTTCATCGGAAGGATCCGTTCCCATATCCGAACGGATATAACGCATAGCAACAGCCATCGAATAAGACTCAGACAATTTACGGCTGTAACTTACATCGAAAGCCATTTCATAGGGGCTAACCGAGTAACCGCCCGTCGATTCCCCGGTAATAGGATTATAAGGAACATCTCCCAGCGAAAAATAACGCAGGGAAGCACCGACCGCCTGCAAATCACTATCGCCGATCTTATAATAACCTGCCAGGTTTGCCAAAGCCACATCATTTACCAATTTACGCAACCAGGGAGTATATGACAAAGAAACTCCCGCCTTACTATACATAAACGCATACTTTGCCGGATTCCAATATTGAGAGTTTATATCGGGAGTAGTTGAAGCCCCGTTGTCACCCATTGCACCGCCACGGGCATCAGGAGCAATAGACAGTGAAGGTACCGCCGTATTAACCGGAGCAAATTTAGCCTTATCACCCTCGGCGTGCAACACCGTGAAAGTAGCCAAAAGGCTGATTGCAACTATAAGTGTACTGATTCTTAATTCTTTTATCATACTATATCTGTTAAAAACGTGGTAAATAAAAATTTACCTTACGAACATATAAACTGATTTTACTTTACTTTATTGTGCGAGGATTATTAATTTCTTTGCATCCGTAGCCTCCTTAGAGCCTCCGGAACTGATTGCCGCACGATATATATATATGCCGGGACGGAGACGTCCGCCTCTGTTATTCGTCAGATCCCAGGTTACCGTATACGATTTGAATAGCTCGGATGCTCCGGTTTCCTGATGTTTCCATTGCAGACGCCCCATCATATCATATACCATAATACCAACCGTCAACTGGCTTTCCGGACGGTTGTGAAACAAGTGGAATTCTACCTGCTCGCGTGCCGGACTAGGTGTTGCGGTCAGTTCCAGCAGATAAGGCTTCAACCCTTCCACCACTTCAAACTCAAATTCATACGTAGTCGAATTATTCTGTATATCCCAAACTTTAAACTCAGCGGTATGGATTCCCGGAGTCAACGCCGGAAGTAAATACTTCACAATACCTTCCCCATCCTTTCCCGGGATCAATTCATAATAACTGTTCAGGTTGAAACTGAGTGACGGATCGCCATCAATGATCAGCATCATATCATGCCCGATACTGCTACCGGTGATATTCACACCACTCTTATCCCAAAGACGTGCCACAAAGAACGGTGTCGTATTAACCTGACCACCATTGACAAATGTAGAATCGTTCATATACAGGACACGAATCTCCGGACCGTCATGATCGTCTTCCGCATTATCATCCGTTCCTCCGACACGATAATTCAGGTAAGCACCCTGTGCTTCCAGATTATTCGTTTCATCCGAAGCGTATAGATTCATCTTTCCGAATTCGTTTGAATAGGATATATCCTTCGGTACGGTAAAGGTAAAACTGAATTTTCCGGCACGGACCGAATCGTTACCAATAAAAAGTATATTCGAATAATCAGTATACTTAAATGTATTGCCGGTCTTGTTATTATCCAACGTTTCATAAGAAACACGGCTATCCAAGACAGTCGGGTTCAACAAACCGGAAAAGTCCGTTGCTACATTCCCATCTGCATTCAACACTTCCCCTTCTACTGTTATTTTTTGCAACGCTTTGAAATCTACCGGATCATCCGTCACCGGGTTCCCGTTTACGGCCGTTACCTGCATACGATATTCCGGATAAGCTAACTTCAATGCCGGGTCACCGATCAAAGCAAATCCCAGTTTATACCGGCTCGAACCTAATGCCCTCTTCGTTGCTTTCATAACTTCCCCCAATGTCAGACGACGTCCGTTCTTTTTCTCGAACAGATTACGGATCAGATTGTCATTGATTTCGAAGTTCGGAGTGGAATAGGCCACGCGGGTCGTCGTGAACAAACCGATACCGCCACTCACCTTATTAAGGAAAACCTGCTCGCCGGCGGAAGTGACCGAAGCATCAAAACGGCAAAAATCACAAGTTGCCGTAATCCAGATAGGCAAACGTGTATAAGTCGATTGAGTTATATCACTTTCAGTCAACACCCTTTCATCACTCCAGGCTGTAGTGCTCCCATGTCCGGTATAATTTATCAGCAACAATCCGTTTTTGAGTTGCTTCTGAATATTCGTTTTTACATCAGGATAAGTAGCCAGACCTCCTGAAACATCTTTCTTATAAGCATCAAAATAAATCTTATTCACCAGAAATTCGGGATGGCTTGTATTGATATATTCCCCCAACCGGTCAGCCTGGTCTGCATGATTTATCATATAGCCGTCCGCACTACTCCCGTCATCCGCCACAAAACAGACATTATTTTTCCACGATCCGGTATCTTTATTATCCATATAACCGATGACCTTATTCACCATATTGGTTGCCTCAGCCAGTGTTCTGACCGGGAAACGGCCTATTCCGATATCGACTCTGGCAGACATCAGTTCTTTTCCATTATTGCTATCATCCAGAAAACCGAAATAATCGTCTATAACAAACGATCGTTCATTCAATGATTCTTCCGTCTGGTAGGTCAACAGCATATTACTTGTCGTCACATTCTGCCAGCCGGACGTGATGAAACGGTTATCAAACGCCCCGTCACCGAAAAGAAGCAGATACTTGGGAGCATCCTCTTCCGAAGTCTGACGATCGTAAAACATCTTCATAAAACGACGGTAAGCCGTAGCATCCGGAGTACCGCTCGAAAACTCGTTATAAATAGCATCCGGAGTCACCACCTGAACCGTCAGGCCGTCACGGGTACGATGCGCCTCGGCCAGTCGTTCTGCCTGTGCAGTCAGCCCGGGTTGGGCTATAATGATCATATCGGTCTGCGGCAAAGCATGTAAATCCTGGTTCGTTACATCACCTACGACTTCCGGAGAAGGGAACGCTTGATTTCTTTGCACTAATGCAAACTCTCTCAACGTCCCTGCCGGGATAGAGAAAGACAATTCATTTCCGCTCAGTTCCGTTTCCATCTGTTTCGGATTCAACTTATCCGTCACATCAAAAACCATTGTGTTCGTATTGGCATTCTGGATGACAAACCGGGAGGCATTTCCAACAGAGGCCAGACTACGGAAAAACGTACAGACGCCATACGGTTGCAGCTCCCGCTTCATCTGCAAACGGATATAATCCAAATGGACATTCTTATGTCCCAGCTGTCCGTATCTTACATTTACTTTTACATTCGTACCTTTATCCCCTTTCCAGTCCACGACCTCATAGACCAAACGCGCCATAGTATACGTTTCACTACCACTCGAACCACTTTGAGCAATCGTTTTTTCCAATAACTTCTCGCCATCCACACTCATACTCACGCTTCCGTTACCGGTAGTCGGTTTGGCGATAAAGCGTAACGCAATTTTACCGTCATCATTGGTAATGCCGGTTATTCCGGTAAATGAGAAATCTCTTGAAAGGGTCATATCCATCGCTTCGCCAAAAAGCTCCCGTCCCGAATTATTCACGGATACAAGATCCTTCTCATGCAAACGATAATCATCAAAGGTCGTCACTTTCAAAGAAGCACCGGCAGCAGAAGCCACCGATTCCATCTCTTTCGTACCAGTAGCATCCGTCAGGAAATAATAACCGTAATTGGAGTAAGGATTATTGGTATGGACAAAACTTTCCGTACTCTTGTCATACGTCCAGTTGATAACTCCGCAGCCATAAAATAAAAGGTAGTCGTCACCACGCCAGACCGGAACGGCAGGTATATCGTCTATATAAGGATTTGAGAAATCTTCATCCAGCATACAACCACCGTAACCATGTACGGAAACCTTCGCCGGGTCAGAAAATCCCATCCCTCGCAGGTCGGCATATGTCAGTTTATAAATTCCTCTGTCTTCAATCTGTATCTTTACCCATTTCCCGGATGCCAATGCAGAGCTGGTTGCATACTTGCTACCATCCGCCCAGGCGAAAGAGAAAAAGGAGACACTTATTATGAATGTATATAATAATCGTAACATATCTTTTTTCAGTTGATAGTTGATAAGTGACAGTTGACAGATAAAATCAAGGACAAATAACTATCAACTGTCACTTGTCAACTGTCAACTATTTAACGTGGAAATCAAGTAACTTCTGCTCACCGATATATCCCTGCAGATGATCATCGATCTTAACAGGCCCTACACCGACCGGTGTTCCTGTAAAAATCAAATCTCCTATCTTCAGAGTAAAAAAACGGCTCACATAAGCGATAATCTTGTCGACCGGGAAAAGCATATCCGAGGTATTTCCCTCCTGCACCTTCCGACCGTTTATATCCAGATGGAACGGAATACGGTTGATATCCCCTACTCTGTCCAAAGACACAAACGTCCCGATAACAGCCGAATTATCAAAAGCTTTACTGATCTCCCAGGGTAATCCTTTCGCACGCAGTTCTCTTTGCAGATCACGGGCCGTAAAATCAATACCGACAGTTACTTCATTATAGTAACGATGTGCAAAACGTTCGGCGATGTTCTTACCCAGCCGGTCTATCTTTACAACGATCTCCGTTTCGTAATGTATCTCCGAAGAAAAATCGGGAATAAAAAACGGTTTCCCATCTTTCAACAGGGAGGAATCGGATTTCATAAAGATAGTAGGCTCCGATAACTCTAACGAATGATGCAGCTCTTTATTGTGTTCTGCATAATTCATTCCTACTGCTATAATCTTCATTTCAGTGATTAATTGAGTTCAAACGATTAAACATGACAGCCAGATGGGCATACATGGAAGTGTTCTGTACCACAATATGTTCAGGGACACGGATACGAAACGGGGTAAAGTTCCACAAGGCCTTGATACCTCCGGCAATGATCTGCTCGGTCACCCCCTGTGCCTTATCTACAGGTACCGTGATAACACCGATCGTCGCACCGAACTCTTTCTGCTTGGCTGGGAAATCGTCCAGATGAAAAACAGGTATACCATTCACGACTGTCCCGGCCAGTTCTTTGCGGACATCAAACCCGGCAACGATCTCCAGTCCATACTGATTTAACCCGGTATCCTGCAACAAGGCAGCGCCCAGGCTACCGACACCGAATAAAAAAGCTTTATGCTGCGCAGTAAAACCCAAAAAATCTTCCAACACATCTACTAGGGCGCAGATATCATAGCCGACCCTGGTCTTCCCCGAAATATTGACAAACGAAAGATCCTTCGCCACCTGGCTGGGATCTACATTAATTTCTTTAGCAATCTGGGTAGATGATACAAACGTCTCTCCCTTGCCTTTCATCAGTTTCAGAAAAGCAAGATACCAAGGTAGTCTCCGAAGCGTTGGCTCAGGTATTTTCCAGGCTTGTTTCAATTCATCATTAGCCATTCTCTTTATCTTAATTAATGTAGCCTACAAAAGTACAATTTTGTTCCTAATCATAGGCAAAACCATGAGTTTTTTGTTCCAAAAATAAAAAGGGGTGTTCCTAAAGTCGATATTAAAGGCCTCAGAATATACAAACAGAAATACTTTCCTATAAAAAAGACAGGACTCCCAAATATGAAAGTTCTACCTTTCCTATCCGGAAGTCCTGTCTTGACATCTCTCCTCTTATTTTCCAGAGAAGATATATAAACTATCTTTAAATCCTTTCCAGCGTAGCAACAATGAAATCCCACACCTTCTGCACAGACGGGATACTCACCCTTTCATCCGGCGAATGCGGATGTTCCAGATCCGGTCCGATAGAGATCATATCCATCGCAGGATAAGATTCCTGAATGATACCACATTCCAAACCGGCATGCATCACCTTTACCGACGGCTTCTTACCGAACATCTCTTCATATGTTTTCTGCATCACATTCAGAATCGGAGAATTGATATTCGGTTGCCAACCACCATAAGCACCACCATATTCCACCTTAGCACCAGCCAAAGAGAAAACACTTTCAAGACTGGAACATACGGAAGCCTTACGACTTTCGGAAGAACTACGCACCAATATCTTTATTTCAATCAACTCGTTCGATGATTTGACAATTGCCAGGTTGGAAGAAGATTCCACCGTTCCGGGGAAATCTCTCAACATACTGATCACACCATTCTGGCAACCTTCGATCGCATTGATAATATCATCCTGAATTTCTTCCGGAATCAATGTAGCAGGCAGGTCGGTCATATCAGCAACAAAGTCGATATTATTTTCGATACCGGCATATTCTTCACGGAACATATCCCGGTAGTCAGCTACCAGTTCCCACAAAGCTTCCACATTATCCCCCGGAATCGTGATTACGGCAAAAGCCTCCCGCGGAATCGCGTTACGCAACGAACCGCCTTCAATAGACGATAGCCGGGCACCATAATCACAAACAGCTTCTTTCAGAAAACGGAAGATCAGTTTATTCGCATTGGCGCGTCCCAAATGAATATCCACACCGGAATGGCCGCCTTTCAATCCTGTCAGGCTCAACTTTACAGCCACATCGCCTTCCGGAATATAAGTATCTTCTTTAAACTGGATCGAAATATTCAGGTCCGCACCGCCGGCACAACCGACAAACAGTTCACCTTCCTCTTCCGAGTCGCAGTTGATCAATGTTTCGCCTTTCAGGAAACCGGGTTTCAAACCGAAAGCACCATCCATCCCTTCTTCTTCATCGATAGTGAAAAGGGCTTCTATCGGTCCGTGCTTGATAGTCGTATCGGAAAGCACTGCCATTGCCAGTGACGCACCGATACCATTATCGGCTCCCAATGTCGTTTCACGGGCAGTTACCCAATCACCGTCTATATAAGCATCAATAGGATCAGTCAGAAAATCGTGTTTTACAGAGGCGTTTTTTTGGGGGACCATATCCAGATGGGACTGTAGGATAACTGTTTTGCGGCCTTCCATTCCGGGAGTAGCCGGTTTACGGATCAAAACGTTTCCAACTCCATCCCGTAGGGTTTCCAATCCCAATCCTTTTCCGAAAGCTTCCACAAAACGGGTTACTGCTTCCATGTGTCCGGTAGGACGTGGGATCTGTGTAAGGTCATAGAAATAACCCCATACATGCTGTGGGGAAAGATTCTTGATTTCTGCTGACATAATCTTTTCTAAGTTGACAGTTGACAAGTGACAATTGACAGATAAATGCCAAAAGAGTCACTGACAACCAGATTAATAAATAATATATAGTAACAAACTTATTCCACAAAAAGATCACCGCCCGGAGTTTTTTTAACTGTCAACTGTCACTTGTCAACTGTCACCTCTCTATTGGTGAGCGGCAAAGCCACGATACCGAACAGACCGCATATCACCGTCCAGGCTGTCTGCACCGTATGTACTACCAGGGCAAAAGCAGCAGCATCATTTTCATTGACACCAAAACAGACCAAGGTAGCGATCACCATAAAATGCCAGGCTCCGATACCGGCCTGTACCGGGACTGCAACACCGATACTACTCATCGTAAAAGCGATCAACCCGACCGTTATCCCCAGATCACGGGTAAAGTCAAAAGCGTAGAAAGTGATATAGAAATAACAGAAATAACCTCCCCAGATCATCAATGTCTGAATCAGGAAACGACCTTTCTGCTTCAACAGCCAGATACTCTTCATTCCGTCCCATACATTCAGTAACAACGCTTTTGCTTTTTGTACCAGCGTAAAGTTACTCATATATTTGAAAACAAACCAAATTCCGGCGACTAAAATTACTGCACCCACGTAAATCCATATCGAATCGAACATTTTCTGAAAGCCTTCCAGCAAAGCCGGGTTCCTGGCAAAGAAGCTGATAAAGAAGTCGAAATTGAAAATAAAGATCAGCAAAGTGATCGATCCGACAACGATCGTATCACTCACACGGTCGATCAGCAAGGTTCCGAACAGCTTGGTAAAAGGTATCTTGTCATATTTAGTGATAATTCCGCAGCGCCAGACTTCCCCGACACGCGGCAACACCATATTTACGGCATAGTTTCCCAATACGGCATAAATGATATTGCTCATCTTGAAACGATCACCCAGCGATGAGATCAACAGCCCCCAACGCAATCCGCGAACCACATTGGCAAACAAACCGAACAGTAAAGAAACCAGGATGATATCATATCTTACCCCTTCACGGATGACGCGCCATATCTCGGTAACATCCATGTTGCTATACAAAAACCAAAGCAGCAAACAGCCAAAAGCTAAGGGCAAAAATATCTTGACAAACGTTTGTAGGATACTCTTAAAATTCATTCTACGTAGGATACTTTAAATTATTTGTTGTATTTTTGTGCACCCGCAAAGATAAGCATTATATTTTAATACAAACATTTTACATCAAATAACCGGATGAGATTAGTTAAGCCAAAGAAAGCATTAGGACAGCACTTCCTGAAGGATTTACAGATCGCACAGCGTATTGCCGATACGTTGTCGGACTACAAAGATTTACCGGTTCTGGAGATCGGTCCCGGCATGGGTGTGCTTACCCAATATCTGCTGGAAGCGGGTCACGACCTGACAGTGGTAGAACTGGATATGGAGTCGGTCGATTATCTGGAGCAGAACTTTCCGGCACTCGAAGGGCGTATCCTGGCAGAAGATTTCCTCCGGTTGGACCTGTCGAAACTTTTCCCCGGCCAGTTCTGTGTGATCGGAAATTATCCTTATAATATATCCAGTCAGATATTTTTCAAAGTGCTCGATTATAAGGATCACGTTCCCTGTTGTTCGGGTATGATTCAGAAAGAGGTAGCCGAACGCCTGGCCGCCGGACCGGGCAGCAAGACCTACGGTATTCTCAGTGTTCTTCTGCAAGCCTGGTACACAGTGGAATATCTATTTACGGTCAGTGAATTTGTCTTCGACCCACCCCCAAAAGTAAAAAGTGCGGTTATCCGGATGGTACGGAACGACCGGAAAGAAATGGGATGTGACGAGAAATTATTCAAGACGGTGGTCAAGACATCTTTCAATCAGCGCCGCAAGACACTCCGGAATTCAATGAAGCCGCTATTAGGGAAAGACTGTCCGGACTATGCGCTCCCGATTTTCGACAAACGCCCCGAACAGCTTTCGGTGGAACAATTTGTCGAACTGACATTGATTGCAGACCGCCATCTGAAAAACATCTAAAAGAAAACAGGCATGATCGAACTGACGAGAGACTATATCGACAACCTGAAAAGCATCATTACTGAAAAAAACGATGCTAAAGCACAAGCGTTGCTCCACGATTTATATCCGGCGGATATCGCCGAGTTATACCAGGAGCTGAACCTTCAGGAAGCGATCTATCTGTATCTGCTGATGGATGGCGACAAGGCTGCCGACGTCTTGATGGAACTGGACGAAGAAGACCGCCATAAATTACTGAAAGAGCTACCCAACGAACTGATCGCCAAACGCTTCGTCGACAACATGGAGACCGACGACGCGGTAGACCTGATGCGTGAGTTGGACGAAGATACACAGGAAGAGATCCTCTCGCACATCGAAGACGTCGAACAGGCGGGCGATATTGTCGACCTGTTGAAATACGATGAAGACACCGCCGGTGGTTTGATGGGTACGGAAATGATCGTGGTCAACGAGAACTGGAGCATGCCGCAATGTATCGACGAAATGCGTAAGCAGGCGGAAGATATGGACGAAATCTATTATGTATATGTAATAGACGACGACGAACGTCTGAAAGGCGTCCTCCCCCTGCAACGGCTGATCACCAACCCTTCCGTTTCAAAGATCAAACATGTGATGAAAAAGGAGCCGATCTCTGTCCGCGACAGCGACAGCATCGAGGAGGTGGCCGAAACGATTGAGAAATACGACCTTGTAGCACTTCCGGTAGTAGACAGCATCGGACGCCTGGTCGGACGAATCACGATCGACGACGTAATGGATGAAGTACGTGAACAACATGAACGTGACTACCAGTTGGCTTCCGGTATCTCGCAGGACGTGGAAACTTCGGACAACGTATTTACCCAAACAGCGGCACGTCTCCCCTGGTTGTTGATCGGCATGATTGGCGGACTGGCGAATTCGGTCATTCTCGGCGGTTTCGAAGGGAATCTGGCAAGTAACCCAAAGATGGCATTGTTCATCCCGCTGATCGGTGGTACGGGAGGTAATGTCGGGATACAGTCTTCTGCCATCGTGGTACAGGGTTTGGCTAATAATTCGTTGAAACAGGACAATATTCTTCCGCAGATACTGAAAGAAGGCATCGTTGCGCTCATCAATGCCAGTATTATCAGCCTGGTCGTATTCATTTACAATTTCTTTATGCTGGGGGATAAAGGGATCACGGCCTCGGTTTCATTAAGCTTGTTTTCTGTCGTTATGTTTGCCAGTATCTTCGGGACGCTTGTGCCGATGACGCTCGACCGATTGAAAATCGATCCGGCTCTGGCTACAGGACCATTTATCACAATCACCAACGACATTATAGGAATGATGATTTATATGTTCATCTCTTCGGCATTGACATAGGGGCGCCCCCCTACAATACCTGTCATTTGGGTTCAATATTTTCTATTATTGTAACGTTGACTCATATCTTTCTACATTCGATCGCGAAGCCTTACTATCAACTGTCACTTGTCAACTGTCATCTAAAAAATATTTCACCTTTTTCTAACCAATAAAGCCCCGGAGGAAATCCCCCGGGGCTTTTTTTGTCTGTTTTTCGCTCTTCACAGAGTTAGAACAGAAGAACTTTATTTCATTACTTTAGTATTAATGCCGACCGCTTGTTCGCCTGTCGCAGGATACTTGTCATGGAGGTGGGTGAACCCAGCTCTACGACACACAGTCAATTTAAATTTATTGATTATAAATAATTTCTTATTTTACGATAGCCTTAACAGCAGCTTCGCCTTCTACTGCTACTACAACTACACCGGCAGGAGCAGCGATGGTAGCTTCATCTGAAGTAACAACTGTGCTAGCAACTTTCTGACCCAATACGTTGCTGATTGTAACAGTCTTACCGGCAGCACCCTTAACGATTACGGCACCGTTAGCGGCAATAACCTGGATACTGGAAGCATCGATGCTTTCGTTAGCTACTGTTATGGTAGGATCTACTTCGAAACGAGCAGCGGCTTTTATTTCAGCACCTAATGTCAGATTACCGTTGACGGAAATTACATAAGCTCTTTTTGCTGCGTTACGGATTACATAAGTACCGTCTCCGTCACCGGATTCGATTACCTGGAACTTGAAGTTATTCAAGCCACCCTTAACACCTGTCACTTTGTTTTCTTTTACAGCTACCTTAGTCAGCTTGCCGTCAACCATTGTCTGCAATGTATCAGCATCCTGCAGGCTGACGATGCTTGCATCTTTAAAGATTAAGCGTGTAGCATAGTCTTCATTATCTTTTGCAAATGTATATTTTCTCCAGTCAGCTACTCGTTTACTGTCAGCTGAGTCTGTAGCGAAATACAAGAACTTCGCCTTATCTTCCGTGCGAATGTAGAATGAAGGTATATTCTTGTCTGTATCTACTGTATCCAAACGGAATATCATAGTTTCAAACGGATTGACCACAGCTGCAAATTCATCCTTCATGAACAGGTAACCACCATAGTTGTCTGTATTCTTGAATTCTGTTGTCTGCGGAAGAGCTTCTAATGAACCATATACCTTTTCAGGTACCAAGAAGGTCTTAACCGGTAGTTCGTTGTAATCGTTCTTATAATCATAATACAGAGCATTTTCCCATGCTGCTACATCAACTCTTTCTGTTTCTTCTGTCTCTTCATCCTGTACAGCATCAGCTACTGCCAAATAGTTTATAGCGCTTCTGAAGTCAACATTTGAAGTAGTTCCAGTCTTTTTTTCTACCAGAGATACAGAACCATCCAGATTGTATTTGATAATGTACTCTTCTTTCTCGGTCAGTGATAAATTTCCTCCATTCAGGTAATATACATCATCTTCATCCGGAGCAAAGAATCTTACATTATAAGTATAGAAAGCAACTGTATCCTTTTCAATCGGAGAAGTAACAACGTTATTATTCTGGATATAAACGAAATCGTTCAGGATGTAAGAAACTTTATCTTTCTTATCATTACCAGCTTCTTTTACACGGATCAGTTCGAACTGGTCAGCAGTCTTAGATGTTACAACCTCATCTCTGCTTCCATTATTAAAGATTTCAATCTTACCGGTCTTCTTATCCCTTGCAGCCGCGGCATACAATCTGTCGTTTGCTTCAGCAGTCTTGGCAAATTCGAAAGTGAACAAACCTTCTTCGCTTTCAGCTGTTTCGAAAGTATCAAATTTCTTTACATCTTTCTTTTCAATCAACTGAACTTGCATACCTCTGAATTCCAAAGAATTATCCCAAATAAAATCTCCATTACTAGCATCAGTATGAGCAATTCTTAACTTTTGGTCACGTGGCATACCATCTTTAACAGACGGATATACCGTATAGATATCGTCACCCAATTTCTTTTCGGCATACAATACTGCCCAAACTGATGCACCAGTCAGACGGTTTGTAATCTCGACAGTTTCTCTTTTGTGATCCGGATCGTTATCATTGTCTTTAACACCTGTGATTACGAACTGATACAATGGGTCGTTTTCATTAGCTCCGTCATTTACACTCGGCATAGCAGCAAATGTAAAGTCGTTCGGCGAACTAGGATCTGTATTATCTGACTCCAATGTCAAATACTGTCCATATTCAGAAACCTCTTCATTGGCGGCTTCTTCTGCACCGCTGACAAACTTGATTGCATAGATAGCCGGAGTAGCATCGTTGTGTAACAGGCTTGTAGCGTCGGCCAATGTTGTTGAAGGAACAGCTTTCAATGCTACGACATCAGTTCCCACACCAGACATCAGATAAGGATCTCCGGCAGGATCATTCACATTGTTAGTGCTGGTACGTACTGTAACAGTTACAGATTTATTAGCATGAGTACCGTTTTTAGCAACATCCAAACGAGCGTCAGTGACAGTCAACTCATATTGTTCATTTTCTGTCAGCGGATTCTTCACCGTGGCAGTGAAACAAGCGTTACCTACGAACACTTCATCTTTTTTAGACATCAAAGCTGCATTATGGATGTCTGCATTGTTTGTTACTTCCAGTTTATCCACACCCTTCTTATCATAGAAGTTCATGTCGCTACCTTTTACGGTTTTCAGCAAGAAACCGCCACCATTAGTGCGGCCAGCGTCTGTCAGCTTGGTATAGCTTTGCGGATGAATAGCCACGAAAGTCATCTTGCTGAACTGTTCTTTACTTGTGATACGGAAAGTGTTCAACGTTTCTTTATCTTCGGCATCTTTTCTATCCAATGCGCTCCAGTCTGAAGCCAAATAGATACCGGCAGGGATAGCATAATGTGCACCATTGGCTTGCCAAGCGAGAGAATCCGTCGGCATGAAATCTTCAGTTTCATCAGTAGCACCATTCAGATCCAGATCCTCATCCACATAGAACGCTTTCAAATCCAGATCCTTGAAGATATTGTCATAGACTTCTTTGCTATTATATGTGTTATTAGCAAACGAGAACATGAAACCTCTACCGCCCTTCATATCATTCAGTTCTTCAGCTACATTCTCTCCTAGAATCTCCCTTTCACCTAAGGTTGCAAGAAGGAAGTTATCTGAAGAATTCGGACCACCCAATGTGAACCCATCTACACCAGCCGTTGAACTACCTGCCAATAATTGGTTGCCACCGGAAGTAGCGGCACCGGTATAATACAAAAACAACTGAGCGTTTTTATCAGCTGCTTTAATCTGATTCTTGCCATCACCAACTTTTGACATGAACCAAATCTGGGTCTTGCCATTGTCAAATTTTGACTCCTCTGCCTTATCTACACAAACAAAAGGATTAACATTAACTTTAAAAGCCAAAGGAACTGCGGTTGCTTTGCTTTCCAAAGAATAGTAGTAGTGTTTAGTTCCTGCAGCAGCACCCGGTGTACCGCTACCACCTTCAGTAATGATATCTTCTTTAAAATTCCAAAGAAGTGCATCCAGTTCTTTATCAGTCAGAGTGCTGAGGTCTTCCGTACCTAAATCAACCACAGAGTAAGTCAACTGTCCAGCCTTAGTCTTAGTTGCTTTAAGAAGGTAGTCCGCACCACTAATCTTACCGTCGTTGTCAGCATCTTTGACAATAAAGACGCCGCTTTTGGTGCCTCCGAAAGGTTCTACCTTCAGCGGTGCCCCATTCACTTTAACGTCTGCCGCATTAACATTAAATGACGAGCCTGCGACCAGCATACCCGCCATCAAAAGCGTAGAAAACTTTTTGTTCATAATCGTTTAATTTAATATTAATAATAGTGTTACTTAAAAAGCCTTTTAACCTTGGATTTGGAACGTCTCTGAGAGTAAATGACTAGATTAAACGTTCCTTTTTTCTCGCCATTTTTTAGGTAGTATATTGCCTTGGTAATAAGAAGTACGATTTTTGTACTCTAATTGCTATTCAATTGATAAGAAAGAGGATAGGATTGAAAAAAAATTATGGGAAAGAATTGTAGGTTTAAAACTTATGCCTAACTTTGCTGGCGAGAAAAAAGGAACGTTTAATTTCGTCATTTGATTTTTATATTCTATCCTATAATATTCAATCGTTCATACAGTATTTTCAACTATCATTACATATATAGATATATACCCGTACGCATTTCATAATACGCTGTGTTTCAATACCTGTTTTTCAACTTTCCGCAAGGGATTGTTAAAAGATGGAATTTAGCCTGTTTTTCGGGGGAAATAAAGAAAGAATGATAAGAACCCGTTGGCGGAATTAATCTGCTACAAAATTAGGAAAAGGTGAACCTTTATCCTATCATGGCGGCTCTCTTTCTGTCCTGGCGGTCTTGACCCGCCATCTCATACTGAGTGTTGATTATCAGTATAGGATGCGATCCCGGGTCAAGCCCGGGAGGACAGAGTTAACGCTCATATTTAGAAATAATTGAACTATAAACATGAGGAAGATTACAGCAGCCTTGTAGAGGATTGGATATGTTAAATTAATATGTTATAGAACATATTTCCTGTAAAGCTGTTATCTTTGCAGTGACTAATAAAACAGCAAAGAAATATGCTAAAACAGGCATTTTACATTCTGTTCTTCTATTTTACCGGAGAATTTATCAGTTCTTTCATCGATGGCTTTATCCCGGGAAGTGTCATCGGTATGGTATTGTTATTCCTGGCACTGGCATTCAAATTGGTAAAGCCGGCAAATGTAAAGAAGTTATCGACGATCCTGACTGAGAATATGGGGTTGTTCTTCCTGCCTGCCGGTGTCGGACTGATGAGTTCTCTCGGCATTATCTCACAATATTGGGCAGTGATCTTGACTGCTTCCGTTGTCAGCACCATTCTGGTGATTGCCAGTGTTGCCCTTATCCAGCAAAAACTCGGAAAGGAGGGTGAAAGCAATGAATAATCTGGTACATTCCGAAGTTTTTGCACTCACTTTAGTGATCGGTACTTACCTAGCAGCACTCGCTTTATACAAAAAGACACGTATCAGCCTGCTGAATCCGTTGTTGACTTCCATATTCGTAATCATACTTGTTCTGAAAACAATGGGCATAGAATACGAATCTTTTCAGAAAGGGAGCCATCTGATCCATTTCATGCTGGGGCCTTCGGTCGTAGCATTGGGTTTCGTCCTCTATGACCAGGTACGGTACTTGAAAGGGAATGTAATTTCCATTCTCACTTCCGTATTCGTCGGAGCAATCGTAGGTATCGTCAGTGTCATCGTAATCGGCGATCTGATGGGGGCCGACCAGGCATTGATCGCCTCGCTCCAACCGAAGTCGGTCACAACTCCTATCGCGATGGGGATCGCTGAAAAGGCTGGAGGAATCCCTTCACTGACAGCAGTGATCGTTGTAGCAGTAGGTATATTCGGCAGTATTGTCGGTCCGTTTGTCATGAAAGTACTCGGAATAGAAAGCCGGATTGCCAAGGGATTGGCCCTCGGAGCCTCTTCACACGGACTGGGAACTTCAGTCGCCATTCAGATCGGTGCCATTGAAGGCGCTTTGAGCGGATTAGCGATCGGGCTGATGGGAATCATGACTGCGATTCTGGTCCCTGTTATCAGTTTTATCATTTCCTTGTTTTAGAATAAATCCTCCTTTTATCCCCCTGCAAATCATATCAGACTGATTTGCAACTCATTTCTAAAGAAAAAGATTGCCGCTTATTGGTACTTTAAGAGGAAAACACTACTTTTGTACCCGAAAATGACCGAAGACAATTCAAAAAAACATTATAAATAAAAATATTTCGTATGATTAATTCACAAGACATTAAAAAAGGAACTTGTATTCGTTTGGATGGCAAACTGTATTTCTGTGTTGACTTCCTTCACGTAAAACCGGGAAAAGGAAACACAATTATGCGTACTACATTGAAAGATGTAGTAAAAGGAGGCCAGATCGAACGCCGTTTCAATATTGGTGAAAAACTGGAAGACGTACGTGTAGAACGTCGTCCTTATCAATATACATATCGTGAAGGCGATCATTTCCACTTCATGAACCAGGAAACTTACGAAGATGTAATCATCGACAAGGAACTGATCAATGGCGTTGACTATATGATAGAAGGCCAGATCGTTGAAGTTGTTTCCGATGCATCGACAGAAACTGTTCTTTTCGCAGATATGCCTACAAAAGTTCAGTTGAAGATCACTTATACCGAACCGGGTGTAAAAGGCGATACTGCAACTAACACATTGAAACCGGCTACAGTAGAATCCGGTGCTGAAGTTCGTGTTCCGCTGTTCATCAACGAAGGCGAAATTATCGAAATCAACACGACAGACGGTTCTTACGTAGGACGTATCCGTGAATAATATGATATAATGCAGGGACGGTCAAAAAGCCGTCCCTCTGTTTTTCTTCACCAAAACAATGTATAACTATGAAAATAAAAGAATGGGCAGAAGAAGACCGCCCACGCGAAAAAATGTTACTCAAAGGCGTTTCCTCCCTTAGTGAAGCAGAGCTTTTAGCCATCCTGATCAGCTCGGGTAACAGTAACGAAACAGCCGTACAACTTTCACAACGTATCCTCAACACAGTAGACAACAATCTGAACGCGTTGGCAAAACTGACTATCCAGGAACTTATATCAGGTTTCAAAGGTATCGGCGAAGCTAAAGCTATCACGATCTGTGCAGCTCTCGAACTAGGCAAACGGCGTAATCTTTCAGATCCTATCTTCCGCCAATCGATCCGGAGCAGCCATGATGCCTATGCCTTATTCCATCCGTTACTCTGCGATCTGCCATACGAAGAGTTATGGATCGCACTGACCAATCGTGCCGGAAAAGTAATCGGAAAAAACAGGATCAGCCAGGGTGGCATCGGAGAAACTTCCGCCGACCTGCGCATCATTCTGAAAATGGCTATCACCGCACTGGCAACAGGCATTATCCTATGCCATAACCACCCGTCCGGTAACACCCGTCCGAGTTCACAGGATGACTCCCTGACCAAACGCCTGCATAAAGCAGCCGAACTGTTAGAAATTAATTTACTGGATCATATAATCCTCTGCGAGGAAAGTTACTTCAGCTATGCAGACGAGGGTCGACTGGCCCTGTAGAACATTTTCTCTTTTCTATGGTTTAGTATATAGAAGATATTAATGTATATTTGCATTCAAATTAAAAGAAGATGAACAACGAATTCCTCCAAACAGAAGAAGCGATTGTCGCCATGCTGAAAACAGTGTACGACCCTGAAATTCCGGTCAACGTATTCGATCTCGGCCTGATATATAAAGTAGACATAGACGACGAAAAAAACGTCCGTATAGATATGACCCTGACTGCCCCGAATTGTCCGGCAGCCGATTTTATCCTGGAAGATGTTCGCATGAAAGTAGAATCGGTAGACGGTGTAAATAATGTGGAAGTCAATCTCGTTTTCGAACCGGAATGGGATAAGGATATGATGTCGGAAGAGGCAAAACTGGAACTCGGCTTCTTATGAATTCATCCCGAAAGAAAATATTTTTTGCATCGGACGCCCATCTGGGCGCTCGGTTTCATAAAGACCCGCTGGCAGTCGAGAAAAAGCTGGTACGTTGGCTCGACAGCATCAAAGACGAGGCTATGGCCATCTATTTTCTGGGGGATATGTTCGACTATTGGTACGAATATAAATATGTCGTACCCAAAGGATTCACCCGCTTCCTCGGTAAACTGGCCGAACTTTCGGACAGCGGGATAGAAATCCATATATTCATCGGTAATCACGATATCTGGATGTTCGACTACCTGCCGAATGAGATCGGTGCAATTATCCACCGCGACGTACTGACCACCGACCTGCTAGGCAAACGCTTCTTTCTGGGTCACGGTGACGAAGTAGACTATCGCAGCAAAGCCTTCCGTTTTATCCGTGCCCTTTTCCGTAATAAATTCTGCCAGTGGCTCTACGGAGGTATTCATCCCCGCTGGACCTTCGGCTTTGCCCTCGGTTGGTCATTGAGCAGCCGTAAAAGCGGACTGGAAAAAGAAAATGCACTCGAATATAAAGGTGAGTCAGCTGAATATCTGGTTCTATTCGCTAAAGACTACCTGAAAACGCATCCGGATATCAACTTCTTCATTTTCGGGCATCGCCATATCATGCTCGACCTGATGCTCTCCCGCACTTCCCGCCTGCTGATAGCCGGCGACTGGATGACTCTTTTCTCCTATATCGTTTGGGACGGGGAAAATCTCTTCCTGGAGCAGTTCGAAACAGAATAAGCCTCACATGAGAGCATAAAAAAACTGCTCCAACCGGTGTCGGAGCAGTCTAAACACTAATCCTGTGTTTTGTAAGCTGTGAGGATTAGTAATTATTTTTTCGCCTGCAATTTACATAGTTTTCTCGGGATTTACCTAAAAAGGGAGTAATTTATTTATCCTCTTTCAGGGAAGACAAATAAAAGTCCCGTATCAACAGGCCTATAACGCATATATAAAAGATAGTTACGGGAACACCCAGATAACGGATCAAAGACTCATTCAATGAAGTACAAAGAGCATATGAAAATAAAGAGATAAGGGGAATTCCCAAAGCATTGTAGAACTTACGGGGGAAATATATAATATAAGCAACTGCCAACAGATCACCCACATACATATACCGTTCGTGCATACCCGGCAACAAAAAAGGAAAAATCACTGCAGAAAGAAGAGCCAGACGAACCAGATAATTATTCGTTAACTGCGCCCTGTACTTTTTAGCCAGCAATCCCCCAGTCAGGAGAGCAAACAGGCATGTAAGGAGAATGCCGATCCATTTAACCGTCTCATAATGATCGTCACTGATCCACATATACAGATTCGGGAACTGTAACGAAAGTGACTCATAATATTCGGACTGGGAGATGAAAACAGACAACAGCTCCGTCAGCGGTCGCCCTGCACAATATGCCGGTAACAATGAAATCAAATAAACAGCCGGTACCAACAGAAAATAATACCATTTGACCCTGTTTTTCAACAACAATACAAAATAAAACGGGAAAAGAAGGACAGCCTGAAGCTTAAAAGAGAACGAAATTCCCAAAAACAGAATGGAAAGGAATGACCGCTTTCTTAATACAAAATAAATACTCCCCACCAGAAATGAGGCATACACCGAATCGCATTGCCCCCAGTAAGAGCTATTGATCAGAACTGTCGGCAACAGCGGAACTACTGCTAAAGCACACCATCTCACCCAATCTTCCTTATACTTCTGATAGGCAATTCCCCCTATAAACCAAGCTGCAACATATTCAAAACAAATCGATACCAGCTTGATCGGAATAAGCGGTTCTCCTCCCAGTTTGGCTATTCCCAACAAAAAATATAAATAAGCCGGTGAATAATTAGCAAATTCAAAACGAAATGCCTGCCAATAACCATGCGACCGGATAAATTCGACCCACGGTTTCAAAAAGAATGTATAATCACCCGGCTCAGGAAAAAAGGGTAGCATCAATAATTTGATCAGCAAGCCTGCCAGGATCAACAAGGCCAGGAACTTTTTATTCCTGAATAGAGATTGTAAAACAGGGAGGATCTTCAACATAGTATTTATGGTATAAAAAGACCGGAGGATAGTTATACACCATTCCTTCGGTCTCCTGATTCATATCCGGTATCTATTTATTTACCTAATATATCCATTGTATCGGAAGCGATCATATATTCTTCGTCAGTCGGTACAACGATAATTGTCACCTTACTGTCCGGAGTACTGATCACCATTTCTTCACCACGCATACCGTCGTTCTTCTGAACATCGATCTTCATGCCCATGAATTCCATATTTTCGCATACAACACGACGGGTAGCCCATTGGTTTTCACCTACACCGCCAGTCCATACCAGGATATCGCAACCACCCATAGCAGCAGCATAAGCACCGATATATTTTTTGATGCGATAGTTGTAAATGTTCAATGCCATGATAGCCCGTTTGTCGCCTTCGGCAACAGCGGCTTCGATCTCACGCATATCGGAAGAAATGCCGGAAAGTCCCTGCACACCACTCTGTTTGTTGATCAGGTCAGACAAACCTTTAGCATCCAGCTTTTCCTTGTCCATGATGAATGTAAGTGCACCCGCATCCACATCACCGCAACGTGTTCCCATCAACAGACCTTCTACCGGAGTCAACCCCATAGAAGTATCGACACTCTTACCGTTCTTTACAGCAGCGATTGAACCGCCGTTGCCAACGTGAGCCGTGATGATCTTCTGTTCTTCATAAGGAACACCCAGGATTTCACAAGCACGTTTTGAAACGTAGCGGTGACTGGTTCCGTGGAAGCCGTAACGACGGATACCGTATTTCTTATACAGAGAATAAGGCAGACCGTACATATAAGCATAATCAGGCATTGTCTGGTGGAAAGCAGTATCGAATACACCCACCTGGCGGATTCCCGGGATCAATGCGCTCATGGCACGGATACCTTTCAGGTTTGGCGGGTTGTGAAGCGGTGCCAGGTCGATGCACTCAACCATTTTACCGATCACTTCCGAAGTAATCTCCACACTACTGCTGAATGCTTCACCACCGTGTACCACACGATGACCTACAGCATCAATTTCGTTAAACGACTTGATACAGCCGTATTGATCGTCAGTCAGTACGCTCAGGATAAACTCGATAGCTGCATTATGCTCAGGCAATTCTTTCTCCAGAATCACTTTTGTGCCATCCGGCTGAGTGAATTTCAGGAAAGAACCCGGCAAACCCAGTTTCTCTACGCCGCCCTGTGCCAGTACCTCATGTGTGTCCATATTGAACAACTTGTACTTAACAGACGAACTTCCGCAATTTAATACTAATATCTTCATATCTTTCTTGTTGTGTCTTTTTTTACTTTTTAGCAGCCTTTAAGCCGATAGACTGATTGCTGGCGATAGCAACCATCTTATAGATATCATCTACTGAACAACCGCGTGACAGGTCGTTGACAGGAGCAGCCATACCCTGAAGGATCGGACCTACTGCTTCTGCGTCACCCAGACGTTGAACCAGTTTATAAGCGATATTACCAACTTCCAGTGTCGGGAATACCAATACGTTAGCCTTACCGGCCACTTCGCTACCCGGAGCTTTCAATGAAGCAACCGATTCTACCAAAGCGGCATCAGACTGCAATTCGCCGTCGATCTTCAGTTCAGGTGCCATTTCTTTAGCCAGACGTGTAGCCTCAACGACCTTGTCTACCATTTCATGAGATGCACTTCCTTTTGTTGAAAAGCTCAACATAGCAACACGTGGTTCCACACCAACGATATCACGAGCCGTAGCGGCTGTAGCAATAGCAATGCTAGCCAGTTCCGAAGCTGTAGGATTCGGCATCACAGCGCAGTCGGCAAATACGAGCAAACCCTCTTTGCCATATTCCGGTTTCTTTGTGAACATAAGGAAAGCACCGGATACGCAACTCATGCCCGGAGCAGTCTTAACGATCTGCAAGGCAGGACGAAGCACATTACCTGTTGTATTCTGGGCTCCGGCAATTTCACCGTCAGCATCACCTGCCTTGATCATCAGGCAAGCAAGGAATAAAGGATCTTCTACCAGAACGGCAGCCTTTTCAGGAGTCATACCTTTTTTCTGACGCAACTGGAAAAGCAGGTCAGCATAAGCAGCTTTCTTTTCATGATTTTTAGGGTCAACAATAGTAGCCTGTCCGATGTGGTTCAGACCGTAGTTTGCTGCCAGGGAAGAAATCTCAGCCGGATTTCCGATCAGAATGATGTCAGCAACTCCATCGGCCAATAAACGGTCGGCGGCTTTCAGTGTTCTTTCTTCTGTTCCTTCAGGAAGAACGATGCGCTGCTTGTCAGCTTTAGCGCGTGCAATAATCTCTTGCATTAAGTCCATAGCGGAAGATATTTTTTATAGAATTTAGTAATTGCTACTGTTTGCGGGTACAAAAGTAGGCAAAATGCAACATAGAGTTTGCAAAAAGCATAAAAGATTTGCAACCGGAGCTGCCACTTTCAGAAGATTTAACAGTAATTCACGACTTCACGCTCACCGGACAAGATTTGTTGCAGGTCTTCGGCTGAAATATTAATCTCCAGTTTGCCATTGTGGGCTACAGATATTTTACCCCGCTCTTCCGAAACTATAATAATCAACGCATCGGTCTCAAGAGACATCCCCAATGCGGAACGGTGACGTAATCCCAGGTCTTTCGGCAAACTGGCATTCTGTGCAACCGGTAAAATACAACCGGCAGCCTTGATACGTCCGTCGGCAATGATCATGGCACCATCATGCAAAGGACTATTTTTAAAGAAGATATTTTCTATCAGACGGGCATTCACATCTGCATTGAACATCTCACCGGTATGTTCATACACCGACAGGTTGACGTCCTGCTGGATCACGATCAGGGCACCGGTTTTTTTACGGGCCATATTCATACAAGCCAAAACTACCGGAGCGACATACTTTCCTTCCTGTTCGTTATTCACATTACGTTTGGAGAAAAGTTTCCCCAGAAATTTCCATCCCCGATGAGACCCCAACGCCATCAGGAAACGCCGGATCTCATCCTGAAACAGGATCACCAGCACGACAAAACCGACACTGATAAACTTATCCAGTATGGCGCCCATCAAACGCATTTCCAATACCTGGGAAACCAGGATCCACACAATAATAAATGAAACGACCCCGCTAAAGATAGCCAATGTACCCGAACTCTTCATCAGTTTGTAAGTCTGATACAGGAAAAAGGCTACCAGCAGTACATCGATCAGGTCTTTTACTCCGAAATGCATCCACATAATATTATGAGTTGATAGTTGACAATTGACAATTGACAGTTTTAGTAACCAGCTTTACAGCCTCGACAGCCGCTTTTACATCATGAACGCGGAGGATATCCGCCCCGTTCATCAAAGCGATCGTATTCAGGACCGTCGTACCATTCAGACTTTCTGCCGGAGAACCTCCCAGATATTTATATATCATGCTTTTACGGGATATACCGACGAGCAATGGCAGACCGAATACACCGAATTCCTGCAGATGATTCATCAGCAGATAATTCTGATCGACGGTTTTACTAAATCCGAAACCGGGATCAAGAATAATATCATTGACTCCCAACAAACGAAGTTCACGGACTTTCGAGGCAAAATAGAGCATGATCTCTTCCATCATATCCGTATAACCGGTATACTGCTGCATCGTTTGGGGAGTTCCACGCATATGCATCATAATATAAGGAACTTTCAGATCTGCTACCGTAGCAAACATTCCGGCATCCAATTCACCGCCGGATATATCGTTGATCATAGCCACCCCGTACTCCTCCACGCATTTCCGGGCAACACCGGCACGGAAAGTATCTACGGATATGATTGCTTCCGGATAATGTGCATTCAATATCTCCAATGCGAAAGCCAGTCGCTCCATCTCCTCTTCCGGTGAGACTTCAGCCGCATCCGGACGGGATGAATAACCGCCTATATCGATGATCTGTGCCCCTTCCGATAAAATGGTCCGTATCCGGTCTTCAATAGCAGCCTCCGTCTGTTTCCGGCTATCGGCATAAAAAGAATCTGGGGTAACATTTAAAATTCCCATCACCACCGGTGTGGACAGAGACACCAGTGTTCCCTTCATATTGAGCGTTTTATCTAACATTCCAACTTATATTTCCAGCAAAGATACACGATTATCACTTAAATCTTCATTCTTCATTCCTCATTCTTCATTTAATTACTACTTTTGCTCACCAAATAATCACCAAACGAAAAAAAGCTATGGGTATTTCAGAACTGTACGAATTATTTATACACCATCCGCAAATAACGACAGACAGCCGTAATTGTCCGCGTGGTTCGATCTTCTTTGCCTTGAAAGGAGAAAGATTCGACGGCAACCAATATGCAGCAAAAGCACTCGATACGGGTTGCGCTTATGCTGTCATCGATAATCCGGATTATGTCACAGGAGAACGCACCATCCTGGTAGACGATGTATTAAAGGCCTTACAGCAATTAGCTCACCGCCATCGTAAGATATTGGGCATTCCCATTATCGGGATTACCGGAACCAACGGAAAAACTACTACCAAAGAATTGCTGGCAGCCGTCCTGTCCACCAAATTCAACCTACTCTATACGGAAGGGAACCTGAACAATCATATCGGAGTTCCTCTTACTTTGCTCCGATTAACGCACGATCATGAAATGGCCGTCATCGAAATGGGTGCAAGTCATCCGGGAGATATCAAGGAACTGGTAGAAATAGCCCTCCCCAACTACGGTATCATCACAAATGTCGGCCGTGCACACCTGGAAGGTTTCGGATCTTTTGAAGGAGTGGTAAAAACAAAAGGAGAGCTTTATGATTATATCCGCCGTACAAAAGGGAAGATATTCCTCAAAAAAGAGAATAAAGATCTGCAGGGAATAGCCAAAGGGATCGAACAGATCACCTACGGGGCTGACGATACTTCATTTGCTTCGGGTCACGTGATCAGTTGTAACCCGTACCTTACTTTCGACTGGAAACAACAAGGCAAAATCCATACAGTAGATACGCACCTGATAGGTGCATATAATTTGGACAATGTGCTGGTTACTGTTGCCGTAGGCCGCTATTTTAAGATCCCGGCAGAACGAATCAGTCGCGCCATTGCCGCATACGAACCGACAAACAACCGCTCACAACTAAAAGAGACGGCTAATAACACGTTACTTATCGATGCTTACAATGCAAACCCCAGCAGCATGAAAGTTGCACTGGAGAACTTCGCCGCCATGCCGGTATCACCCAAAGCCGTGATCCTGGGAGATATGCGTGAACTGGGCCCTTCCAGTGACGAACTACATGCCGAAGCAGTAGCAGAGATCAAAGCCGGTAAATTCGACAAAGTATTTCTCTGCGGAGAACATTTCGTAAAAGCAGGAAAAGAATTTGCCACTTACTCGACAACAGAAGAATTAATCGAAGCATTAAAAGCAGCCCCGTTGAAAGGATATCATATCCTGATCAAAGGTTCTCATGGAATGGCACTGGAAAAGACTATTGAATTTTTATAAACCAGTTTTTTCAACTTGATCGTAACCATTCTATCTGCTTGCCGACAATTGTCAACAAGCCTGTCGATAATTGTGAGTAAACTTGTCGACAATTATCGGCAGGTCTTACCATAATTATCGGCAAGCAAACAGTTCCTAATCGTTATCAATAAACAATGCTTTCTTTAGCTTCTGATACAGGAAAGACAAGACAAGCAAGATAACTCCTAACATAATAAAGACAATAATCTTCCCTACCGTCGGCAACAGCCAGAGGTCGACAATGACCAGCTTCAACAGAACTATTCCGAAAACAGCCAGGCTTATCATACGCAGTATCCTCAGATGCAAACGCATGCCTAATGACATCTGGATAAATCCGGCAATACTCAGGGAAATGGACAAAGCCGCACTCGATTCTTCCTCCCAACCGGTCAGACGCAACATATTATTAACGGCAACAGAAAACAGGACAGTAGAAGCGATCGCAATGAACGAGGTCATCCAATCCGCACTTTTTTGCCGGAAATTATATAAACAATAATAATACCCGGCCAGCAGAAACAGATGTACAATCACAACCACCAATGCCCCCCACTGCAATAGAAACAACAAAGTATTGCTATACTCATTGACAATCGACGACAATAGCACGAATAAACAGACGGAAAGTCCGGCTGCTATCGCATAAACAATCGTATAATAACCGATCGCAAAACGCAATCTCAACCCAGCCAGCAACAACAACAATGCCAGACAAGTAAATGCCAGGCAAGCGCACTCGGCTAAAGGTGCATATGTAATATGCAAATAAAAGTCTACAATAAACGAAAGATAGATAATACCGCATCCTACCAACCAGGCAATCGCACTAAACGGAGTATATGGTATCTTCGATAAGTCCGTGAATAAGGCTTTCTTTCGTTCCATTAACCAGGCAAAAACACCGAACGCCAGACCGGTAAAAATCCCGGTAGCAAACGTTCCATTCAGGAACAACGAAGAAACGAGACCATCAGATAACGCATTCTCCAGATCCATCAGATACGAGATAATTGTCAGACAGAACAATATATATGTAAAACAAGCATATACCGGTTGCCGGAACCGACTGAAAAACCAAAGGATCACCACCATTTCCGTTGCCCACAGCAAGGTTATAAAAGTACCTTCCAGCTGAATCGGAATGCTGATCGAGATAAAAGTAAAAAACATTCCGGTCAGAAGAGCAAGTAACAATCCTTTGTCTGCCGCCCGTTTACGCACGGCAAAAGCGATACCGCCATTGACAAACGCTATAAATATAGTGAATGCCCCTTTGATATTATAAGGTAACTGTAATTCATGCAAAAACCACAGAGTAAAAAAGAGATACAGGAAATTATTCAACACGACCGTCATCACCAGTAATTGATTTACCTTCTTATTATCCGTACGCAGCACCGATACGACAGGCAACAGGAATATCAGGTAGTACAACGTTGAGAAAAGCAACAGATGAAACAGTTGTGCGCTCCGGGCAATATCCAGATCCGCCACCAGCGAATATCCGAGCATGATCACATAGGTAGCGACAAAACAGATAAGTGGCAATTCTCCCCATTTCTTATACAATGCCAAGCCGAACATCCCCATATTCAATATCGTCATATAAGTGAACAGCACCAGATAATTACCCATCCCGTTACTGACCAGGAATGGAGCTATAAAACCTCCTGCCAATGCAATAACTGCCAACTCACGCCGGTCGTACAAAACAGAGAGAAGCGACATGAAAGCCGTCAATGCCACCAGTATGATAAAAGCTGCCGTCTGACTGAACAAGCCATAATAATGATAAGCCATTCCTACCGTCACATAGAAAATCGCAAAGGCACCTCCTGCCAGGAGGGAACTGAACGTTCGATACGTCTTTTTAAGCCTCTGGGATAAAAGCAGTAATCCGCCGCCGACTGCAAATCCGAGTACCGTACGGAACACCTCGTTGATCCAGTTCTTGTCGATCGCATATTTGACAAACAATCCCATGCCGACAACCAGCACCAGAATGCCGATCTTTCCGAACAGATTCTCTCCGATATACTTTTCATAATCGACCTTCTTCTTCTCTTTGACAATTCCAAAAGGCTTGATAACAGGCTCAGGTACTACCTTTTTCTCTTTAACATTCACAGAAGAACCCGGTTCTTCCGGCCGACTTTCAACAGGCTTCTCTACCTTCCGCATAACAGGAGGAATAATCTTTTCGACCAAAGGTTCCTGAACGATCACTTCCTTTGCTTTTTCGACAGATATCTCTACCGTTTTTTCAATAGTTTCTTGATTTTTTTCTTTTGGAATATCCTCTACAGACCTTTCTCCGGCCAGAGACGCTGCCTGCTGCTTCCGGAGTTCATCCAACTGAGCTTCGATATGCTTCCGCAAACTATACAGATCTTTCCGTAAGGAATCCGTATGAGTATTCATCTTACTTATATGAGAATAGAGGCTGATCCACACAACCACGATCAGTATAATGAGTAGAATTTCCATGGGCTTACATTTAAAGGACGCTACTAATATACAGATTTATTTATGATTACAGGCTATCTATGATCTTCCTTTGCTTCTCAAAGAACAAAATACGCTGTTGCTCTCCGCTGACAGATATCATAGTAGATGATTTCAGCAAAGATTGCAACCAATGACGGACAATTTCGTAGGCTTTCAGATCCAATGATACAACCGTATTCAATATAAACGCACGAATAATACTGAGCCGGTAGTTTTGCGCCTCCAGATAACTGTAACTGGCATCGAAATTGATATTTGAAATATAAAACAAGATCGGATTACCCGTTTCACGATACATGCCACGGGCTGCCAGAACTTCCATATTATCCAGAAAACAAAGCAAATCCTGCTTTAAAAGACGGACACTTTCTTCATCTATCAGATGGATGCTGCGGCAATAAAGAATATCATTCACAATATACTGGAAAATTAAAGGATCCATTACGTAAGATGTTTTCCTGAGATATTTCGCTGCAGTGGCAGTCTCCCGCTGCACTTTCAATAATTTCTCAGAAGGTTCTATCTCTCTGAAATGAACTGCCTTATCCGAATGTCCATATTGATTATACCATTTACACAAATAGAAACGGATTATATATTCATAATCCAGCAAAAAGGTAGCAGGAAGTACATTCATACACTCCACACTGTTTGAAGAAGGATCGTTGCGTGCACCCCACAAACGTTCATTGTACATTCCCCACATTTTAAAATCATCCTCTATAGGATCTACGTACTCCACCAGGCTCAGCTGATAAGGACGGCTCTTTGTCGCCCATCCTCCGACCAGACTATCCAACGAGATCCCGAACTTATTGGAGATGGCTGCTATCTCCGTAAAAGAAAAAGCGACATCGCCCCTCATACGGCGATATACGGCTTCTCGTTCTATGCACAGTAATTCAACAAGTGCATTGGTTAAGGTCGCTTTGTGGGGTATCTTCTCTCTGATCGCGCTGATTAACGTTTCGTAAATCAGGTCTTTACTCATAACATCAATTTTAAGAATTGCAGTAGACAAAAATAATAAAAATAAAGAAGCTTTCCTACCTATGCTCATTTTTGACTACTTTTGTACAGTTATCAACAATATTATAATATGCACGATCTTTGTTGTATAGGTCACATCACACTAGATAAAATAGTGACCCCTAAAAACACAGTACACATGGCGGGAGGAACCGCATTTTACTTCTCGCATGCAATCAAACATTTCAACGATATCGATTATTCGTTGGTCACAGCTTTGGCTGAAACAGAAATGAAAGAAGTAGACAAATTAAGGTCCGAGGGGATCGACGTTTCTGTTATGCCTAGTAAACATTCTGTCTATTTCGAAAATATCTACGGCGAGAATCAGGACAACCGTACGCAACGGGTTCTGGCAAAAGCGGATCCGTTCACGGTCGATTATCTGAAAGATATACAGGCACGGATTATTCACCTGGGGAGTCTGCTGGCTGACGACTTCTCTTTAGATGTTGTAAGATTCATGGCTGAAAAAGGACTTGTGTCCGCCGACTCACAAGGATATCTGCGCGAAGTCCGTGATAAGAAAGTATATGCCGTCGACTGGACTGAAAAAGAAGAGGCTTTAAAATATATCCATTTCCTGAAAGCGAACGAGCATGAGATGGAGGTTCTGACAGGGCATGATGATGTGGCAGGTGCCGCCCGGATAATGTACGACTGGGGAGTGAAAGAGGTATTGATCACATTGGGGAGTCTCGGCTCCGTTATATATGACGGGAAAACGTTCCATAAGATACCGGCTTACAAACCCAGGGAAGTAGTAGATGCTACCGGCTGCGGCGATACCTATATGACCGGTTACCTGTATCAGCGCGCCAAAGGAGCATCCATAGAAGAGGCCGGTCGTTTTGCTGCTGCAATGTCGACCCTCAAGATAGAGGCTTCCGGCCCTTTCAGTGGCACAAAAGAGGCAGTAATCCATTGTATGGAAACGGCAGAACAACGATTTCCGGAGATTTAAATCTCCGGATCATTTAAACGCCTTGCTGAATGTCGTCATCAACAGAATGCAAAGCCCCAGCAGACCGACTACCATATAAGCATATTCCATATTGAATGCCTGTGAAATAGCTCCGATCAGCAACGGTGCAATGAGCGAACCGATAAAACTGATACTGGAAAGAATAGTAAGAGCTATTCCCACAGGTGTTTTCGACTTGGCACCGACCAAACTATAAATAGTAGGAACCATGCTGGATATTCCCAGTCCGACCAACATAAATCCGAAAGAGTTCACGATTACTTTCATTGCCATAGAATCGAACGTACTACCCAATAACGCCGAAATAAAGAAACCTATAAAAATAAAAGCTCCCGACAATTGCAACACCCGTTGCTTTCCATATATCCGGTATGCATAATTAGCCAGAAAACGCCCTACAGTCATCATCACCATAAACACCAGGAACCCGATCTGTAAAGACTTAGGTACCTGCAATACCGATTCAAAATAAACGCCGCTCCAGTCGAACATCGCACTCTCCACCACCAATGCAAACAAGCCGACGAGTCCTAATTTGATCAGCAGCATCTCCGGCTTCCTGATATATTGCCATTTCTCCGACTTGTCGGCAACAGGCTCTTCCTGTACCTCCGCAGAGGCAACATCTTCCTGCAAATATTTACGGCTTACCATGGTCAGCAACAGGATCAATACAGCAATCAACGTAAAATGCCAGAACGGAGTGACATCTGAAACGATCATAATAAAACCGATCAAAGCCCCCATACAGGCAGCCAGACTCCATCCTCCGTGAAAAGAAGCCATGATGGTCCGCCCGTAAAGCCGCTCGATACCTATTCCCTGCGTATTCAACGATATATCGCATAAGTTCCAGAACACCCCGAAACAGAACAGGAACACACCAAGCATATAAATATTCAAAGCCGTTCCTATCGCAAACAATGACAAAGCGTACCCCATAATACTGATCTGCACCATGATTCGGCTCCCCAGTTTCGACACCAGATAACCCGCCAGCGGAATCGCAACAAATTTCCCTACCGGGATCATAAATAATACAATCCCCCAGTATAAGGCATCATTTACAGTAAAGATCTCCTTGATGTCAGGAATACGACTCGCCCAGCTCGAAAAACAAAGTCCCTGGGCCAGAAAAAAAGAAAGAACAGCGAAACGTATGCGCTCTTTCGGATAAACAGCATGGTTGGTAGAATTCATTTCGTCAGATTTTTTTGAACAGATAAAAGTAGGCATATTTTCGTTATGTCGGATAGCAATCTGTAAAACAAAAAGACAGAATCGTGCGTTTTTGAACGTAAAACGTGCGATAAAGCACTTACAAGAGAGATACGTGTCTAAGATAAACCACTATACTACACATAATTAACGCATGGCACACTTTTTGGTTATTATCATTTAATATATTATCATCATGATCAAACACTACTTCAAAATAGGTTTCAGAAACCTACTAAAATACAAAACGCAATCCTGCATCAGCATATTAGGATTAGCAATCGGATTGACCTTTTTCACCGTTGGATACTATTGGTATAGATATGAAACATCTTACGACAGCTTTTACCCGGAATCGGAACATATCTATAATATATATACGATCGACAAACAAACAGGGAAAATGCTGCCGGGTGCTCCAGTCATTTTATGCGCTGAATTAAATGAAAACTTCCCCGAAGTCAAATATGCCGCTACTTTATCTAATGCCGGGGGCATATACACTTCCGATAATAAAACAATCGGTACCCCCTTATTTAAATGGGTGAATCAAAGCTATACCCGGCTTTTTCCTCCCAAAGTTATAGCCGGAAACATAACAGATCCCATCCCGACAACCGAAGATGGAACAAAAACGAATCTGATGGTAACTCGCAGATTTGCCTTGAAATACTGGAGAACCCCGAAAGAGGCAATTGGTAAAACACTCACCGACCAGAATAAATTCACACAGACAATAACAGCCGTTATTGAAAATCCTCCCTCAAACAGCATCTTTCAGGCAGATGGCTATTATAGTATCCAAGTCGATAAAAGCCATTATACCAGCCGTTCGCCGGAATATTACTGGAATTATCCACCTAATGAAATGTATGTATGCCTCCATGAAAATACAGATGTAAAAGCATTCAGTCGGAAGCTACGCACCTATTCGATAAAAAATCAGTTAAACCCCAATTTATATATCGAAATAACCCCTATCACAAAAACAAGATACCAATTGGGGGCGGAGATGTCCTTCAATCTAAACTATATCCGGACCTTTGTTATTTCCGGATTATTATTGCTATTCTGTTCCCTGTTCAATTTTATCAACTTACAGGTCAACCGCATCTTTGAACGTTCCCGCGAATTTAAGCTACGAACCTCTCTGGGAGCAGTAAAAAAGAATTTGTTCTGCCAGATCATCATTGAAATTTCTATCCAGGTGCTGTTAGCCTTGTTAGTCGGGGTCTCCCTGATAGAGCTGACAACTCCTTATATCGAACAACTATTGGATACGTCTATTCAAAAACAGGAATTATTTATAGACTTATTACAAACGGGAATATTCGGCTGGACTCTTCTGTCATCAATCGTCCTGCTTATCATCAGCCGCTTTATCCATAAGCAATCAAACGATTTCAAAGCAGGTCCCCAATCATTCCATACGGCCAACAATGAATGGATCCGTAAAATCAGTATCGGACTACAGTTAGGTATTTGTGTCGGATTCATGTTTACCGCACAAATATTATTCCTACAAATCAACCGGATGAAAAATACAGCGATGGGATTTGATACCGACAACCTTATACAGGTTAATATATCCTCACAAATCTACTCACAATTCATTGATGAGATAAAACAAATACCAAGTATTACCGATTGCATACGCGGAGGAAATTTCCGGCTAAGTCATGATAACTGGCACACCGAAAAAGAAATAGGATGGGAAAACAAACCGGCCAATGCTTCTTATGAGATCCAGATGATCCAGGCTGGCATAGACTTCGCACAAAAGATGAAAATAACATTGCAGAAAGGACGTTACCTGGAAGATACAGACATGCAATCGGATGATCCGTCCGGCATCGGATGCCATAAAATACTTATCAACGAACAAATGGCCCATCTGCTTGACACCACCGATCCGATCGGAAAAATGATTAGCAGAAAAGACTATATCCTAAGAGGGACGGACGATACACCTCCCCTTTATTTTGAGATAGTAGGAGTCGTAAAAGATTTCCACGGCCTAAGCCTTCGAAACCCAATACCTCCCACAGTCATTGAATATTACAATTTCTATGATCACTATTTATATTTACGGACTTTACCCGGAAAGGAAAAAGAAGCTTTAAAAGCCGTAAAGGAATTGATCAGTCGTATAACCCCCGAAGGATTTCCGTTGAGCGAGACAATGACAGTCAACGATCAGTTGGAAATACTGACCCGCACCGAAAACGCCAGTCTCCGGTTATTCACCTTACTGGCCGTTTTATGCGCATTAATTTCCATCTTTGGTATTTATTCTATTTCTTCGTCCAATATGCAGCAGCGAAAGAAGGAAATAGCCATCCGCAAAGTGATGGGAGCCACGTCTCGTGAGATCATTGATATGTTCTTGAAAGAATACACAATCATCACTTTGACAGCCAATGCCATCGCCTTACCTGTCGGCTATCTGTTCGCCAAAAAATGGCTGGAACAATATCCGCAGAGCGTTCATATCCAACTCTGGATGTTTATAAGCATCTTGCTGGTTACTATCCTGTTAGTTATACTGACAGTTTTAGGACAAGTGGTTCGGGCCGCAAACGGAAATCCGGCAGATGTTGTAAAAAGCGATTAATACTAAATGATGGAAAGTCTATACCCCGGAATAGCTCTTCAACCAAAAAGTTCTGAAACAATTCAAATAAAAAAACATTTTAAAAGCAGCTACATATCAATGTCTTACATTTAAATATATTATTTTTCTCATTTATTATTCAATAGAGATGCAGCCTTTTTACAACTTCTATCATCTTATTAGTCGTACATAATTTATTAACACTAAAATAAAAGAAAAATGAAAAAGACGTTGAAATGGTCGCTTGTGATGATGTTAGCAGTAGTTGGTTTAACTTTTGCTTCTTGTAGTGATGATGACGATAACACTCCGACAGTAGGAACTGTAGAAGATGTTAATGGCGAATTCACAGGAAAGATGACTTATACTAAAGAAGCTAAAGCAACAGAAGCAGATCCTACAGCAACAGAATTGGAACTTAAAGTTGCAAATGACTCAATTCAGTTTGAAAAATTCCCTTATCAAGCATTAGTAGTAGCAATCCTTGGTGAAGAAGCTTCCAAACCGATCATCGCACAGATTGGCGATAGCCTGCAATACAAAACAATCTACACCGCTACAATGAATGCGGCAAAAGATTCTGTCGTTATGACATTAAATCCGGATCCATTGAAAATCTCTATCGAAGCATTGAATATGGAAGTTGAAGTAAACATTGAAGCACCTAATAAAGCTTCCTATGCAGTAAGCGACAAGAACTTGAAGTTCGCTTTGAAAGCAGCCAGCGTAAAAGTCGGCGAAACCGATTTTCCTTTCACTCCGATGGACTTATCATTTGATATGAAGAAAAAATAAGACTAACTCTATCCAATATAAACGGAGAATGTTTCATTGAAAGCATTCTCCGTTTTTTTATAGTACGACGACAGATTCTACATTATATATTTATAGCGCGTTAAACTTTTCTCACCTTCCTTCCGCAACAGATTACTTTCAACCGCCTCTTTCAAATCGCGGCTGGCAGTAGCGGTTGATAGCTCTTTAAAATACCTCAGATAATCTTTACGAGTAAAGGTTCCATCTTTTATATGCTCCCGGAACAATGCAATCCTGTCCCGACCCGAAAGTGTCACATTCTGCGACTGCAATAATTCTTCAAGCGACTCTTCCACTATTCTTAGCATAAATTCAACAAAAACAGTAGATTCTCCTTTTGAATCTGCAATAGCTAATGTCCGATAATACTCTTCCTGATTTTCTTTAATAAGAGATTCTACCGGTAAATATCCGAATACCGGATTATACTTTATCAAAATAACGCTTTGCCACAGACGTCCCATTCTTCCGTTTCCATCGAGAAAAGGATGAATAAATTCAAACTCATAATGAAAAACACAACTCTTGACCAACAATATTTCATCATCATTTTTCAAATAATGGAATAAATCATTCAACAGCGATTTAACAAGAGTTCCTGAAGGAGCGACATGTGCCAACTGTTCCCCTTTTATGATACCAACAGATTTACTCCTTAACCTTCCAGCGTTTTCAACCAATCCATCCATCAATATCCGATGTGCCTCACATAAGGATTCTATACTGAAAGGATCAAAAAGTTCGATATTTTCATAAGTACAGATTGCATTTTTCACTTCAGTAATATCCCTCAATGGAGCTATTACGCGTTTGTTTTCCAATATTGACGTAACCTGATCGAAAGATAATGTATTTCCTTCAATGACAAGAGATGAATGAATAGTACGAATCCTGTTCTTTTTTCTCAATTCAGTAGGAGGCCTATGTAAACAGGCTGCTTTTATTTCACCAAGTTTTTCTGAAATCGAAGCAACCCTTGCTAATATATAAGGTGTTATTTTATAAGGAGGTTTCATTGCGATAGTATCATTTGATAGTATCAAAGATAGGGAATATATTTATGCAAACATAAAAAAACCCTTCCCGTAATGTAAATTAACATTAAACCGGAAAGGGATTCTTAATATGGAATAATCTCTGTCGGATTGCTTCTCTATAATTTTTCTTTTAAATATTTACCTGTATACGATTCCGGACACATAGCCACCTCTTCCGGTGTTCCGGCACAAACCAGATAACCACCTGCGTTACCGCCTTCCGGACCCAGATCGACCAGATGATCGGCACATTTGATCACATCCATATTATGTTCGATGATCACGACCGTATGACCTTTGTCGATCAGCGCGTTAAATGCCTTTAACAAGGTCTTTATATCATGAAAATGCAGACCGGTAGTCGGTTCGTCAAACACGAACAAGGTCGGCTGCTGCTTTTCCTGTCCCAGATAATAGGCCAGCTTCACACGCTGGTTCTCACCACCGGACAAGGTTGAAGAAGTCTGTCCCAGCTTGATATAACCCAAACCGACATCCTGCAACGGCTTCAGCTTCTTGATGATCTTCTTTTCCTGCGACCCGGTATGTTGTTCAAAAAATTCGATAGCCTGATTGACTGTCATTTCCAGCATGTCATAAATATTCACACCGAAATATTCCACATCCAGCACATCCTGTTTAAAACGCTTTCCATGACAACTTTCACAAACCAATGTAATATCTGCCATAAACTGCATCTCTACCGTAATACGCCCGTCGCCTTTACACTCTTCGCAACGGCCGCCTTCCTTATTAAAAGAGAAATAGGCTGCCGTATATCCTAATTGTTTCGCCAACGGCTGTTCGCCGAATAACTTACGGATCTCGTCGTAAGCCCCGATATAAGTCACCGGATTGGAACGCGAACTTTTACCGATCGAGTTCTGATCGACAAACTCGATTCCCTCGATCATCTTCATATCACCTTCCAGACCCGAACAGTCCACCATCAGACGGGCAGCCTCATCCAGATAATGCTTTACTCCTTCATAGAAGATGTCACGTACCAATGAACTCTTTCCCGAACCGCTGACACCGGTAACCACCGTCATCACATTCAGCGGAAACTTCACATCGATCCCTTTCAGGTTATTTTTGCGTGCCCCTTTTACTTCTATATAATTATTCCACAAACGGCGGAAAGTAGGAACTTCTATCTTATCTTCACCCGTCAGATAACGTACCGTATGGCTGTTACTACTGGTCTGCAGGTTGTTGACATCCCCCTGATAAACCACTTCGCCACCCAGACGTCCCGCCTTCGGACCTATATCGATAATATAATCGGCAGAACGGATGATATCTTCGTCATGTTCCACCACGACAACGGTATTACCCAGCGCCTGCAACTGACGCAACACTTTTATAAGCAAATCAGTATCCCTCGAATGCAGTCCGATACTCGGCTCATCCAATATATATAAGGAACCGACCAGACTACTACCCAACGAGGTTGCCAGGTTGATACGCTGGCTCTCACCACCCGACAAAGAGGCCGAAAGGCGGTCGAGCGTCAGATATCCCAATCCTACATCCAGCAGGAACTGCAGGCGGTTCATGATCTCCGTCAACAGACGTTTGGCCACAGCCGCATCCGTTTCGTCCAGTACCAGATTATCGAAAAAGGCTTTTGCTTCCGTGATAGGCAGCGATACCAGTTCGGAGATATTCTTTCCCCCGACTTTCACGTAAAGCGCTTCCGGCTTCAGACGTGCACCTTTACAGGAAGGACAGGTCGTCTTTCCACGGTAACGTGCCTGCATCACACGGTATTGTATTTTATACAGATTCTCTTCCACGAATTTGAAGAAGTCATCGATCCCATGCAATCCCCGGGCCCCATGCCACAGCAGATCTTTTTCCTTCTGCGTCAGGTCGTAATAAGGGCGATGAATCGGGAAGTTGTATTTCTCACTCTTAGCAATGAACTCTTTCAGCCATTCTCCCATCACTTCGCCTTTCCAGCAGACTACCGCCCCCTGGAAAACCGACAAGCTCTTATCCGGCACAACCAGATTCTCATCGATACCCAGCACCTTACCAAATCCTTCGCATACCGGACAGGCACCCAACGGGTTGTTGAAGCTGAACATCATATCGGTCGGTTCGATGAACGTAATACCATCCGCCTCGAACTTCTTTGAATATTCTTTCACCACCGTTCCCTCGGTAGCATAAATACGGATAATGCAGGTATCATGCCCTTCAAAGAATGCCGTTTCCGCCGAGTCGGCAAGGCGGCTCTTCAAGGTCTTGTCGTCCGAAACAGCCAAACGGTCGATCAGCAGTTCGATATTTTGGGAAGCGAGCAAGGCTTCGTCTGCCATTACTTCCTGAATACGGTAAGCCGTATCGTCGATCGACAAACGGGTATATCCCTCTTTCTGCAGGATCTCCAACTGTTCCTTCATGCTCCGGCCTTCCGGCAAAACGACCGGGGCGAACACGGCAAAACGGGTTCCCGCCGGATACGACAGGACCTCGGTAATGATATCTTTCACCTGGTGCTTCTTCACCTCCATACCCGACACGGGCGAGATCGTCTTGCCGATCCGGGCATAAAGCAACCGCAGGTATTCATAAATTTCCGTAGATGTCCCCACTGTTGAACGTGGGTTACGGGTATTCACTTTCTGTTCGATAGCGATGGCCGGCGGAATGCCTTTGATATAATCACACTCCGGCTTGCTCATACGCCCCAGGAACTGGCGGGCATAAGAAGAAAGGCTTTCCACATAGCGGCGTTGCCCCTCGGCATATAACGTATCGAAAGCAAGTGATGATTTCCCGCTGCCGGATAATCCGGTTATGACGACCAGCTTGTCGCGTGGGATCTCTACATCAATGTCCTTCAGATTATTGACACGAGCCCCTTTGATAAATATAGAATTATTTTCAGACATAAATCTTTTCCTAATAAGGATACAAAAATAGCAAAAAGAAACGAGAACCCGATTCTTAGTATCAAGGTATTCGGGTTTGTTATTATTTATTATCTTTGCCCCGAAATGAAGAAAGTGTTACAATAATCTCAAACCAGACAAGATTCATGAACAATCAGTATATCCGCCTGCTTCTGGCAGTGTTCCTTTGTGTAGTAACCTCCTGTTCGACTACACGCCAGTTGCCTGTTCGTCAAACAGAAGGAAAAGACAAACGGGAATTCAGGGGAGCCTGGATACAGACAGCTTTTCAGGGAGAATATAAAGACATGACCCCGGCGCAGATGCGGAAAGATTTTGTGCGCAAATTGAATTACCTGCAATCCTGCGGTATCAATGCCATCATCTTCCAGGTCCGTCCCGAAGCGGATGCTTTCTATAAATCGGACATCGAACCCTGGAGCCGCTTTTATACCGGCCAGCAAGGTGTCGCCCCGGCAGGTGATTTCGACGTAATGGAATTCCTGATCAAAGAATGCCACAAACGGAACATGGAGTTCCATGCCTGGCTGAACCCTTACCGTGCCAGCACGGCAGGCAACACCCGGTTTGCCGACTCTCATATTTACAACCAGCACCCGGAATGGTTCGTTACCTATAATAAGCAGATCCTGTTCGACCCGGGACTTCCTCAGAACCGTGAGTTCATCTGCAAGGTGGTACGCGATATCGTCAGCCGTTACGACGTGGATGCTATCCACATGGACGACTATTTCTATCCCTATCCCGCCCCCGGAATGCCTTTCCCCGATGATAACAGTTTCCGTAAATACGGTCTGAATAAAGGATATACGGAAGCACAGCGCGGCGACTGGCGCCGGGAGAACGTGAACACCCTGATCAGTGAACTGAAACGGACGATACTCCTGACCAAACCCTGGGTACGTTTCGGCATCAGCCCGTTCGGCATCTACCGGAACAAGAAAAACACACCCGACAATTCCGGCAGCAACACCAACGGCTTGCAAAACTACGACGACCTTTATGCAGATATCCTGCATTGGGTAAAAGAAGGCTGGATCGACTATAACATGCCACAAATATACTGGGAGATAGGCCATTCGGCAGCCGACTATATCACCCTGATCCAATGGTGGAACAAGAACGCAACCCCGGCAGGTCCTCACCTTTATATCGGTCAGGACGTGGCACGCACGATGAAAGCCGACCAGCTGACACGTAAAATGCTCTACGAACGTTCGCTGTCGAAAGTAAAAGGTAACTGCTTCTGGCCGGCCAATGAACTGTTATGGAATAACAAAGGCGTGGCGGACAGCCTGAAAAGGAACTATCACCGTTATCCGGCATTGATCCCGGCCTATACCCACATGCACAACCGGGCTCCGCAGGAGGTGAAGAAATTGAAAAAAGAATGGACCCAGGATGGCTACATGCTGCACTGGCAGGCAGAGCAAAGCCCCACAAATCCGGAGCTTGCCTCCTACTTTGTCGTTTACTGTTTCGAAGATAAAGAACCGGTCGATCTCAGCAACCCGGCCAAAATAGCAAAAATCACCCGGGACACAAGATTTTTAATGCCTTATAATAACGGAAAGAAAAAATATCGCTATATTGTGACCGCTGTCGATCGTTTCCATAACGAAAGCGAAGGTAAAAGTATCAAGGTAAAATTATAATGATTGTCTATGTTCTCTTCCGACCTGAGATATAGCAAGTTCACGGATTGTGGCTCCTGTCCTGAATACAGGAAACACATCTTTAAATATCGTTCTTATCCCAAGGGAATCATCATTCCCCGGGAACGTTGCCTGCAGAATACAATCTATTTTCTGCTGAAAGGGAGTGTACAGGTCAACAGCGAAGAACATCCCGACACGATCTTCGAGGCAGGGCAGTTTATCCTGCAACCGATCGGTTCAAAGGTCGAATTTAAAATACTTGAAGCCGCCGAATGTATCTTGTATCTGTTCGAGCGACCGATGAATGTCTGCAACGAACGTTTTAATAAAGGAGCAAGCATCGCAGAGACTTCACGCATCGAACCGGTCGTGATGAATATGTGTCCGCCTTTGCAATATTTCGTGGAAGGGATCAGAATGTATCTGAACGACGACCTGCTGTGCTCCGGTTTCCTGAATGCCAAACGGACAGAACTGGTGTACCTGCTCAACTGCTACTATACATTAAAAGAACTCTCTGCTTTCTACTCTCCGATTTACCGGTACAGCAAGAGCTTCCGTTATTTCATTATGCAGAATTATATGAAGGCAAAAGATGTGGAAGCCTTCGCACAGATGGGTGGCTACAGCACGCCGACTTTCCGCCGTCTGTTCAAAGAGACATTCGGCGAACCCGCTTACCAATGGATGCTGAAAAAGAAATGTGAAGACATCCAGAACGATCTTACCACTACCGATATGTCGATCTCCGAAATCAGCTATAAGTATGGTTTCGAATCACTTTCCAACTTTTCCCATTTCTGCCGTGCCAATTTCGGCATGTCTCCCCGTGCCTTACGGACGAATAAAGAAGAATAAGCAGCAAAAATCAACAGCTTTCGCACTTTTTACAACTTATTGAATAGAAAAAGCAATTTTCTGCATGTTTTTTCCCGATATATTTGCGACAGAAACAAAAGGAATTGAATTTCAAAGAATATTCGGTGATGATAAAAGGAGAGATAGGTTGCTCATGCGGAATTGCCGCTTGCATATTAATGATCATTACATGTTTCATTAAATGCAGTACAAAGGAAGAGCCGGAACAGTCCTCCTACGGTTTTATCTCATATTCGCTGAAATGGGAACAGGCCTTGAGCGGCCACGAGAGTCCAAAGAAAGTACGTTACTGCTTCTATCCCCTGGAACAGGGTGCGATGACACAGATCGAAGGCGATGCCGACGGACTGAAATTCACCTTACCACCGGATAAATACCGCTTACTGGTTTTCAATTGTGATGCCGACAATATCGCATTCCGCAATATGAATACATTCGAAACGGCAGAAGCATACATTCCGGCAACGAAAGCAACCGGATATACGACATCAGGACGTATTCCTTTTTATGGAATAGCTATTGACGAATTGGAAGTGGAAGCTAACGAAGGGATCAGCAACACACGTGAGTTCAGCATGGCTTCATTGATCCGCGAAGTAACGATCGACATAAAAGTCGACGGTATGGAGTACATAAAAGAATGTAAGGGTGAATTAGCAGGAGTTCCTGCCGCTTTCAACCTGAGTAAACAAGAGATCGTACCGGAAAAAACAACAAAAGTAAACTTTGAAACCGCTCCTTCAAAGGAAGGAGTTAAAGCAAACATTATGATATTAGGAACCGCCCCCAAACATGGAGAAACCCCTCCCCCTACCCCCACAAACGAGGTAAAGCTGGATTTCACCCTCAATGACGGCAGTACCTCTTCCGCAACGCTCGATTTAGGAGAATCGATAGGCAATACGGAAGGAAATAATATCAATGTAAATGTATCCGTAACGGTAGAAAAAGATGCTTCCTTCACTGTAAAGATCAACAACTGGGAAGTTTCTGCCGGTGACGACATGGTCATTGAATAATCCAAATAATAAACAATCAAAAGAGTTCAAACAATTTAATTTTATAATTATGAAAACATTAGTATTAAGTATGATTTCAATTGCTGCAACAGTTGCAGCAATGACCGCTTGTACAAGCGAGAGTGATCCGATAAATGAAATTAATCCACAGGACGGAAAAACACCTATTGAATTTAGAAGTTCTATAATAGGAGTCCAAACTAAAGCTATATCCAGCGATGGTACAAAATTTGATGCAAATACAAATATAGCTTTAACAATGTACAAAGGAGAAAATGCTCCTACAGGAGAAGCCTTGGGTAATCCTGCTAAGGAAAGCATAGAATTTACAGTTGGAGCTGATCAACTATCTCTTGCTGAAAAAGCAACTCCTAAAACCATGTTTTGGGAACGTAACATAAAGCATTATTTTTATGCATATTATCCAATAGTGGAATCAAATACAAACTATACTCTTACTCCTGCCGTTGACAAAACTTCTGCGGAAAAAATAACAGTTAAAGTACCTCTTGATGGTAATACGACAGACCTCTTGATGGGTAAAATCACAACAGGGCTCACTTACAGTGGAGCTACTGTAGAGAATGCAAATATTTCATTTAGCCACAAACTTTCCAAAATCAATTTTGTATTTAAAAAAGATCCATCTTTTCAAGGTCAAGGGGCATTAACAGATATCAAAGTAAAAATAGCAAACAGCGAAGTTAGTTTTGATCTTGTTTCTCAATTAGCAACCTTAGGAGGCTCACCTATGGATATTACAAAAACTGGGGTTACTCAAAATATTGAAACAAATGATGCAGGTGAGATATATTCAGATTGGAGTCCTATAGTTACACCTGGAACAACAATTAGCGAGCTATCACTCACTATAGATGGGAAACAGATTAAAGCAAGTAATTTAAATACAGAACTTGCTGAAGGAAGTATTACAAAAATAACATTAACTTTAAAAGGTTCTGAAATTAGTGATCTAACAACAGGCATTACAGAATGGAAAGATGATAAAACTGGTTCTGGTGATATAATCTAATCTATATCAAAATAACAGTGAATTCATTTGATTAGAATTCACTGTTATTTTAAATTGAATAAATAAAACGCAATGGTTACAAAAAGAATGATTCCATTTATTATATATGTTATACTCATTAGTTGTACTCACGATAATGATGATATAAATAATAATGACTCCTCTAAAGAGTCTGTAATTGTTTTTAAAACAAATATAAAAAACACCACTAAAGCAATTATCTTAGAAGATAATTTTCCCAATAATACACAAATTGGTATATTTTCTTGGGGACATTCCTCTAATACCTCATCTAACTTATCTATTCGCAAAGACTTGAATAATAGCAAGTATACCAAAGTAAAAGACAATAATCAATTTACCTGTGATACTCATGCCCACTATCCCATCAACCCTGATACGTTACTAAACTTTTACGCTTACTATCCTTATTCCGAAACGGCGACCACCGCTCCATTTAGTATTCCCTTCGATCTAAAAAAACAGGATGACCTCATGTGGGCAACCCCTGTTTTGGACAAAGACAAAACAACAGCCGACAACCCCGTCAACCTCTCTTTCAACCATATCCTTTCCGCCATCACGCTCAAATTCAAGAAAGCGGATGATATCAAAGAAGATATGATCATACAAAGTATTTCGATGGAGAACTACCCATCAACCATACAATTAAATGTACAAACCGGCAAGTTAAACGCTACCGCTTCAGCAACGCCTTATACACTGATCGACAACATCAGTAAAGAAATAACACCGAACGAAATAACACTCGTAACAAACCACCTTCTTTATCCGATAGAGAAACCTGTTTTCATCGTCCGAATGAGTGGCAAGGATTATCGCATCGAATCCCAAAAGGCTTTTGAAGGAGGGAAAAAACAAACCTACTCTTTCACCATACAGGCACAGGATATCAGCATCTCAGGCAGCATCACTCCCTGGCAGGATGGCGGCACAAGCGACGAAACGGTTTATTTCTAAACGATTATTCTTATCCATTTAGGATTCACCCAAAGATAAAACCATTCAAAGCCTGTATTCATCAGAATTGATATACTAGCGAATTTGAATAATACATCATTCAACCCTTCACCTTTTACAGTCATCTTTTGATTATTACTGGCTTATAGGTGAATGATCGGGGTGAACGGTTTGATTAAAGGGTGAACAGTCACCTCTAAACCGTTCACCTTCTTATAAATAGTTATCCGGGCAACTCAATACTATCTTTTTAGACGGCATCTTTTACCATCAAACCTACTATCTACTAACTCCGTAGTTATGACTTACAGATCCGGACACCACCATCGTCAAGCTTTGCGACCAAGGTCGTTAAGGTTTGCGACGTCGCTCATCAAGCTTAACAACGAAGGTCGTTAAGCAAAAAGATTATGACATCCGGCTTAATCAGTCCGGACTTTCCACGTAGTGATTAATAACATACAGGCTAAACATAAGAAGCCCTAAAAAGACAAGGTGAATGGTTTACACCAACCGTTCACCTTTTTTCACAAAACCGTTCACCCAACTATTCACCCATCACCGTTTAATTATCAAAGGATGATTGCAAAAAAGATGAACAATGAACGGTTAAAGGCAGTTTTACTATGTATTACTCAGCCATCTGAATATAAAAATGATCGGTCAGGATATTCGTATACGTCTGAACCGGAATACCATCGTAATTATTCAGCTCGCCCACAAGGATCAACTCAGCCTCTTCCATCCATGGCTGGAAAGAAAACTCTTTTTTATAACTGACCTCCTGCAATAAGGTCGGATTGCTTTTCAAGACAACATAAGCATTTCCGTCCGCTACCTGCTTTCCTTCAAAAGCAACCATGCGTTCATACATTTTCTGCTTATTCGCCCCATTGATGCGGATAGGAGCCAAACGAAACGAATTGTTCCCCTGACGCAATACCGGAGTCAGCAACAATGTCTGATAACGTCCGACGGACACGCCGCTCAGTAAAAGATCCATATCCAACTTCAAACGGCCGTGCTCTACTTCAGCCTTGTTTTGTTTGATATTAACCAGGCCATTGTAAACTGTAGCCTGCGCTTGTGTCTGCGACTGCAACTGCATAGGGCACAACTGCATAATCAACAGAAAAAGGAATATATAGACCGGAGTTTTCATCGTTCACTTATTTAATTATATATACAATACTAACACCGAGCTTGGTCGGTCCGAAGTAGTTATTACGGTACTTATAAGCAGATTCGCCGTCTGCAGGGTAAGCCGATTTATCGTATTCAAAATGAACAAAACCGACTCCTGCTGAAAATTCGATGTTCCAATGCGGAGAAAGATACAACTGATATCCGTAAGAGAGACCACCGCCATATCCGTTACCGTCGTAGGCAAATTTCTTTTTCATCACCGACATGAAGTTCGAATTGGCAATGTCGTAATCGATATAAATACCATGAAGCCCAAAGTAATGACCGTTAAACTTTTCGTGCAGCCAGTAGCGGGCTTCGGGTTGTACCATCCAATGCTTCCACGACTTGTCGCTCACGATATCCCATCCGTTATAGTTCCCGGAAATATCCAGCGACCAGTGTTGATTGAATCCCACTTCTACGCCCAGATTCACCGTTGCGGTTGCATCGTACAGGATATTGGACTTGACAGCCACAGTCTGCGCCTTTCCCTCCCAGCCCAGACAACACAAAAGCAATGCGATAAATAGTATTTTTTTCATATTAATTTCTTTTTCTCTACATGCTTTAAAATCAATTAGCACACAAAGATAGAAAAAAGAAATATAAATAATTAGATGCAAACAAATTATGCGTAACTTTGTTACGATAAAAAACAAGGCATGAAAATCAAATTTATCATTTATAGTTTCCTCTTTGCTCTATTACTGGGTAGTTGTGACAAAGAAGAGATCAAGAGACCGACAGGAACGCCACAGCGTACAATTCTAGCCTATATGATTGCCAGCAATCTCGGAAGCGACATACGTGCTAACATCTCTCAAATGATGACAGTAGCATCCGATAAAGAACGGAATTGGGGGAATCTGGTCATATATTATTCAGAAAGCAAAAGCAGATCTTATCTGTTCCAGATAAAAGAAGATAAAAACGGGAATGTAGTAACAGACACTCTCCGTTTCTATGAAAATCAGAGTGCGATCCTACCAGAGACTATGCATAACGTGATAAAGGAAACGATCGAATTGTTTCCTGCAAAAAGTTATGGATTGATCTTATCCAGTCATGCAACCTCCTGGTTGCCGGGAAATTTTTCTTCTCTACGCTCTTTCGGGGCGGAGAACTACAAATATATGGAAATAACCGAACTGAATGAGGCTCTGGAAGGTTTCCATTTCGACTTTATGCTTTTCGATGCCTGCTATATGAGCGGTATTGAATGTGCTTATGAATTGAAAGACAAGACTGATTACCTTCTGGGATCACCAACAGAAGTACTCGCACGCGGATTTCCTTACGAAGACTTCTTACCAGCCCTGTTCAAAGAAAAAGCAGATCTGGAACAAGTTACCAAAAGTTTTTATGACTACTATAGTAACAATAGTTCTCCATACGGAACCGTGTCACTGATAAAGACAAGCGAATTGGACGAATTAGCCCTGATAGTCAATGAAATATTAAAAGACAAAACAGAAGAGGATATCTATGCTTTGCCTTTGTCTGATATGCAGATTCTGGAATATCTGACTACAAGCAAGCCGCATATGCTTTACGATTTCGATGATTTCATCCGGCATTTGGCAAGCAATGAACAGTACGAACGTTTCACCACCAGTATGGAAAAAGTTATTGTCAGTAAATATGCTACTCCATACTCGTTTTATGCAGCTATATATTCAGCTAAAAAAATCGATCACTATTCCGGCCTTTCGGTCTTCGTACCTCAACCTTCTCTGACCAGATTGTTTGATTGGTACAAGCAACTTGCATGGTATAAGGCGGTTTATTAATAAAAAACAGAAGCCGCTATGACGAGACTTTTAGTTATAGTCTTTCATAGCGACTTTTATCCTATTTACAAACTTGCAATATTATTTATCTTTTTGTTTTAAATTCATCTTCATTCATAGGCATTACAATTATTTCGATTAAGGCTCTATGCCCATCGGAGACATACAAATGTAAAGCTTCCAAATATCTCCAACAAACATAAAGTGATTTATTAATGAACGACTTATCCACACTTTTTTACCGGGTCGGAAATATATGTTTATATCTTTTCACCGTGCCGGTAATATGATATAACTCGGCATAGAAAATATAAATGCCTGTTTGCAGTTGCTTCCCAGATAAGGCATAGCCGTCCCAGGTCAACTGTCCTTTCATGCCTAACAGTTCGTGGTTGGCGATTTCGGCAACACGGATACCGGCCAGATTGAAGATAAAGACACGGCAGCTATATCCCGGCTGGTCGAGATAATAAGATATGGTATAATGACCGGAACTCTCATCCCACTGTGGAACCTCAATACCGGTAGGTTCATCCGGACTATCAGGATCATCCGGAGAAGAAATACCCGATTGAGAATTTTGATAACCGGGTGTTCCATAACCGGCTGTGGCCGAAGCAGAAGTCCAGTTTGCAGCCGATTGTGTTTCTGCCTCAGGGTCGATCCGTTCAAGAGCTACGCCTTTCTGGTCTTTCACGGAGGAAGCATGCCATTTGGAAGAATAAGAAACCTCATCGATCACTACTTCATCTTTCGTCCGAAATAACACGAGTGTAGAAGAAGTATTTGCCAGTATGGGGAGTTTGGGCACCTCAAACAGAGAAGAGGGGGACAAGATTGTATAAAAATCGGTGACACCCGACAGGTTCTTTGTCAGTAGTACATAACCGTCAGATTCAATCACCGAGGTAACAGAAGATAGCGGATAACGGGTATTCAACGTTCCATCAGCCTTACGGACAGCAATCGATAAACCGGATACCGGCAAAGCATGCCCCGAACGGTTATACAGTTCGATATATTCACTACCACCGATAAAAGGATTAGGAAGAAGTTCGTTGATAACAAACTCCCCCGGCTCGACAGTTATATCAGGGAGAGACGGCTCATCCGGAGTATCCGGTTCATCGGGTTCGTCAGGTGTAACAGGTTCATTTGGCTTTTCCTCTCCCTCGCCTGATGAATTAGCAGAGCCAGGAGTACCCCCACGCGGATCGGAAGAGAGATACCAGCCGGAAGAAGAACGCTCCCAGGATTTGGCAGGGGTAGCTTTTTCATAGGTTACTTCATCGATGATAACACCGGATGGAGTTTTCAATGCTAAATGTTGCCCGGCATCATTTAAAGCATAAAATTTTTCTATTGGTATAACGACACCATCACCACTATAATCTATATTACTATTATATAACAACGCATATTCATGAGGTGGTAATACAACATCAGGTAATACCTTACGTTTATTCCCATTCCAAAGTTCTAATTCATTTAATGAAAATATACGATCTGTCGGATTATATAGCTCTACATATTCGAAGAAGGAACCGTCGCCAGGTTTAGCCATAATTTCATTAATGACAATTGCTTTTGAATCAGAAGGCTCCTCATCTCCTTCCCCTTCTTCCTCCACTGTTACTTTCTCTGAATAGCCGTCAAGTGTACTTCCTTTCTCATCCATTACGCCAGAATAGGAAATTGTATAAACCTCTCCTGTCTTCATTTCTTCCGGATAATGAGTATTTACAATCTTCCGACTTTCATCTGCATATGCAATACGGTCAGCATTCCCTATGTTGGAAACAGAAAATGTAGCCTGTTCCGTTTTAACCGGAAGATCAAACACAAATTGCAGATCAGAGAGAGTCAAAGGTTCTATTGACAACAGTTTAGGCAATGTGATATCGGGTTCTGAAGGATCATCAGGTTCTTCCGGATCTTCACTCGGTTCTGTAACTGTTGGGGTTATTTTATCTGAAACATAGATATTATCCAACAGAAAATGTTTGTTTCTACCTCCCGTATAAATAATATTAATAAGGAAATAACCAGAATCTTTAGCCGCTATTATTGGATAAGTACAGGAACCTTCTAGTTTATAATAAGTTTCATTTATTTGACGAGAGTACATTGTCCAGTACTTATTATCTTCCAACGTTACTTTAATGGCAAGATGTGTTTTATTACCCAAATTATTTTCTTGCCTTTCAAACATATCTTTCTGTTTACTCCTACGGAAACCGATTTTATTTTTTCCTGCAAAACCTATTTGTACATAATAGTAAATACCTCCTTCATCATAAAGAGCGATACGTACATTATTATTATCACTAGGATTTGTATTTATCTGCGCCTCAAACTCCCATTGCATATTTGAGGCATAAGGGATGATATGCTTCAATGAAGCAATGCCACTTTTCCCTCCAGGAGCATTTAATTTTAACTGTCCGCCTTCTATAAGGAAAGAATCACGACCACCTATCCAACCTACATTAAGAATAGGCCCATCAAATGTCTCAGTGAACTGTGCAAATGCACAAACAGGAAGTAATACAAGGATAAATAGAATAAATTGTTTCATAGCTATATAGTTTTGTTATAAAATTATCTATCTTTGCACGCTAATAACTTACAACTATCCACGTGTCTTGATTTTGGATGCTGTAAAGTTATAACATTTTTTTTAAATACAATTTTAATTAGTGCTCAAAATGAAAGTAGCAATTGTTGGTGTGAGTGGAGCTGTAGGACAAGAATTCCTGCGCGTACTCGACGAAAGAAACTTCCCAATGGATGAGCTTGTGCTTTTTGGCTCATCTCGCAGTGCCGGACGTGTTTATACCTTCCGTGGTAAACAGTACACCGTTAAGGAGCTTAAGCATAACGACGACTTTAAGGGAATCGATGTTGCTTTTGTTTCGGCCGGTGGCAGTACATCTGTCGAATTTGCAGAAACCATTACAAAACATGGTACTGTGATGATTGACAACTCCAGCGCATTCCGTATGGATAACGATGTACCTTTGGTAGTTCCTGAAGTGAACCCGGAAGATGCACTGAATCGTCCTCGCGGTATCATTGCCAATCCGAACTGTACTACCATCCAGATGGTCGTTGCATTGAAGGCAATCGAAAAGGTATCGCATATCAAGCGTGTACATGTATCCACTTATCAGGCAGCCAGCGGTGCAGGCGCAACAGCTATGGCAGAACTGATCAAACAGTACGAACAACTCTTGAAGGGCGAAGAACCTACAGTAGAAAAATTCGCTTATCAACTGGCATACAACGTGATCCCTCACGTAGATGTATTCACTGATAACGGTTATACGAAAGAAGAAATGAAGATGTATAACGAGACACGCAAGATCATGCATTCAGATATCGAAGTGAGCGCAACCTGTGTACGTGTTCCGGTTATGCGTGCTCATAGCGAAGCAACCTGGATCGAGACAGAGCGTCCGATCAGCGTGGAAGAAGCCCGCAAGGCTTTCGCTGAAGGCGAAGGTATCATCCTGCAGGATGATCCGGCAAACAAAGACTATCCGATGCCTTTGTTCGTAGCCGACAAAGAACCGGTTTACGTAGGCCGTATCCGTAAGGATATCAGTAACCCGAACGGTCTGACATTCTGGACTGTGAGCGACCAGATCAAGAAAGGTGCTGCCCTGAACGCTGTTCAGATCGCTGAATACCTGATCAAGGTTAAGAACATAGGATAACAACTTTATAATCTTTCTATATAAAAAGGGACGGTCTGTTGGAGATCGTCCCTTTTCATTTTATAAGAGTAACACCAGATCAGACTATATCACCACCATACCCTGTTTATACTGTATTATCGATAAAACAGTTTCAATTTTATCTTCTATAATCGATAATATTACACTATATTTGTCTAGTATAAAAGACAAGACAGTATGGAAAAGAATATAATAAAGTCTCTGATCATTGAATATCAGCAATTTGTTCAGAAAATAACACTGATTGAACGAGATATCCATTTATCCGATCAGCTTAACTATGTGTTTGTCGGCCTTCGCCGTGCCGGAAAATCTTATCTGATGTATCAACAGATACAACAATTGTTAAGAAAAGGGCACCAAATAGAAGAAATTCTGTATTTCAATTTCGAAGATGACCGTCTTGTAAATCTGACCGTTGAGGATCTTGATCTTATTAAAGTCTGCTACGAAGAACTCTACGCACATCGCCCGATCTTCTTTCTGGATGAAATCCAGGTTGTGGAACATTGGGAGAAATTTGCCCGTCGGCTGACAGACCAGAAATACCAGGTATACATTACCGGAAGCAATGCCAAAATGCTAAGTAGTGAGATTGCAACAACCCTTGGCGGCCGGTTTATCATACAGAATGTATATCCTTTTTCATTCCGGGAATATCTAAAGGCAAACAGTATACCCGTTGAACCAGTCTGGTATTTCAAAAACCGTACTGAAATAGTTCGCACATTCTCTGAATATTTCTACTTTGGAGGATTACCGGAACTGGAACTCATTGAAGAGATAGAAAAACGTCAATGGTTAAGCAGCTTATTCAATAAAATATTTTTTGGCGATTTAATAGCACGTTATTCCATCCGAAATGATCTGGCCATGAAAGTCCTGATTCGTAAGTTAGCGGAAAGCATAAAGCAGCCTTCTTCATTCAACCGGCTGTCAAACATCGTTTCGTCTACAGGAGTTAAAGTAACAACAGATACCGTTATCGATTACCTGGAGTTTTTACAAGCAACCTGGTTGATCTTCTCCATCGAAAATTATGCCAGTAAATTAGTGGAGAAAATATCCAATCAGAAATACTATTTTATCGATAATGGCTTATTGAATCTATTTCTGATAGATCCGGAGACATCCCTGTTAGAAAATCTGGTAGCTATTTGCTTAAAGAAGAAATATGAAGATGAACTTTACTTTTATCATCAGAATATTGAAGTCGACTTTTATATACCAACACAAAAATTGGCTGTGCAGGTATCATACAGTCTGAAAGATGAAACAACACGCAAACGGGAAGTGACTGCTTTATTAAAAATAGCCAAAGTCATGTACGTAGACAAATTATTCATTATCACTCGGGACGAAGAAGAAACGATTATGGAAGATGGAAAAAAGATCACCGTTATCCCCATCTGGAAATGGTTACTTGAATAGGACGGTCTGTCGGAGACCGTCCCTTTTCATTTCTATCCGGCTTTGTTGATTCCATTGTCAATGTTTTCATCGCATTCCTTCAGCAGTATCTTCTTTAGTTTTTCTACCTTTTCAGGATATTGCCCGGACAAGTCATGACGCTCCTGCGGATCGTCTTTCAGGTTGTACAATTCAAAGACATCTTTTGCCCGGTAATAACGCAGCTTCCAACCTTCGCCGGTCAGAATGCCCGGACCGTAGTTGGAACCGAATACCACATATCGCCCGGCCGGTATTTTTTCTCCTTTTATCAGAGTAGGGAGGAAAGAAATGCCATCCTTCTTTACCGGAAGCGATACCTGAAGCATCTCTGCCATTGTCGGCAAAAAATCATAATTGGAAACCAGTTCCTGACTCTTTATCCCGGCAGGGATTATCCCTTCCCCATAAAAGATCAGCGGAATATGTACGCCGCCATCCAGATTACTCCGTTTCAGACCTGCCATACCGGCATTACCGTTAAAGATATCTCCTGCCAGGTCGCTGTAATATTTATCCGTATAGTCGTCGAACAGCGTTCCTGTTTGCATATTCCTGTATGGTTTCTCACACCGTCCTTTCTGCGAATAATACGTTTCATGGCCATTATCGGCAGCAAAAACAAGGATCGTATTCTTATCCAGTCCCAATCGGCGGAGTTCATTCATGATCGCTCCCACATTATCATCCAGCAATTTGACCATGGAAGCATATTCTTTCTCTATCGGTGTCAGTTCCGGATTATTCGCCAGTTCCGGATGCACCGCAGGGATAGCGACCGGTCCGTGCGGCAACTGTGTCGGGTGAAACAGGAAAAAAGGTTTATCCTTATTCGCACGGATAAAAGACAGTATCTTATCTAAAAAGAGATCCTGCGAATAAACCGCTTTCCCGTTCCTGTTCCATCGCTCCAGGTAAGCGGTTTCCGTTTCATTCTCTATACTCTTTCCACAATTCTTATGGGTATTTCCTTCGATCGTGACAATCTCTCCGTTGTCGAACAGGAACGGTGGATAGAATCCGTGACAGCGGACATGATCCAGATAACCATAATAATAATCCCAACCATGCTCCTTCATCTGTTTACGGGTAGCCGTAAACCCCCATTCCAGCTTACCGATCTCGGCAGTTACATAACCAGCCTGTTTAAACACCTGGGGAAGATAATAATCACCTTTACCCAACAGGATATCCTCAGCGTCTATCTCCTTTTCTACAGCAGGTATCGATGACAAATCATCCGTTACCGGAATGAACTTACCTCCCCTCGATATCACCCACTTATCCGGATGACAATCATGGTATCCGGTCAGCAATGAGGCTCTTGCCGGAGCCGACAACATACAACCATAGGCATTGTCGAAAGAGGTTCCTTTAGTAACCATTCGGTCAATATTGGGGGTCGTAAAATGACGTTGACCGTAGGCGGACAACATTCCTTTCCCCATATCGTCGGCATAGATATAAATCACATTCGGCTTTGCCGGAGCTTGGGCCTGACACGTCATAGATGAAATGCCAACAGACAATAATGCTATATTTGATAATGATAACTTTCTATTCATACTACATTTATTAAATATCTCCCACTCTATGAAATACAAATATATCAGATAAAAAACACATACAAACCGAGGTTGTACCAAAAGTTTGTGGAATGTCCCAACTTTCGATACAACCTCAGGGTACATGTCTAATCTATATAATTTAATCTAAGGTTTTCCTTACACCGATCAGTTCCATCCCGGATTCTGTTCCAGGTTCGTGTTCAGGATCAACTGTGTTTTAGGTATCGGATTCAGATAGAAATAATCTTTCCACCCTTTTCCTTGTGAAACATAATCTCCGACACAAACTACACGGCCTATATCATCGGAAGTAACAGATGCTGCCGCATTCACATCCGAAGCCTGTACAAAAACAGAACCGGCACCAAAATACTCACCTACCTCATCAGCAGCAACCCTGACACCCAGAGGACGCTGGTTAATAAAATAATCAGCCCGCTTCCAACGGCGGATATCATAGAAACCAAAGCCTTCACCCATCAGCTCGGCCATACGTTCACGACGGATTTCCCAGACAAGCGGTTCCACCTGCGGATCCCTGTCCGGATCGAATGACACATTGATAGCAGAAACAACCATCGGGGCAACATTGGCACGGGTACGCAATTTATTGATCGTCAGATCGGCTATTGCCTGACTGAACTTATTCTGCTCATACATGACCTCGGCATAATTCAACATGATCTCTTCAATATGGAAGATCGGCATATCGGTAACCGCTTTTTGTCCGCCGGCCTGGATAGCCGCTTCATTGTAGGTAGTATAGAACATGTAAAAATAATAACCACCATAATTACGCATCGGTCCCCAGGAGTTGGGAGATGTTTGTATCATCGGAACACGAGACAGAAACTGAGGTTGCCAGGTGTACAACGGGAACTGATGGTCGGCATCATTGATCTTATTCATATAATCAATAAAATAACGGTCCTTTTCATCCATACCTTCTGTCCACCAGGAGTTCTTATTATCCTCCGTCACCGGATTTCCATTTGTCTTGTTGGTTCTGTAAGGCGGAATACAACGCCAGTATAAACGATGATCACGATTATAAAACTCATCATTTACAGTTGCATCCGCACCTTTTCCTTTATATAAACTACTGGTCGAGACCGGTTTGCCATCCTGGCAAAGATATCTTCCGACCGTACGGGCATGCATCCCATACTTCTGCGAACCACCTCGCTCCGCTCTCGGAAACGTAGTCATGATCAGGTCGTTTTCAAACTGTTTGTACAAGATGACTCCCGGAAAACCGGAAAGATTATCCGAAGACCACAAATCAACATAATTTGCGGCAATCGAAGGATAAGCATCGAGCAACGATTTCGAAACCCGTTCACATTCGGACAAATAGGTTTCACTGCCACCCAAAGCATGGTATTTGCGCCAGGTTCCTTCGAATAAGCAGAAACGGGATAATAAAGCCCTTACACAATCACGGTTGATCGTATTTGTATTCACTCCTTCCCCATTCTCTTTAATATGCCCCTCGGCATATTGCAGGTCGCGAAGGATATTCCCAGCCACTTCATCCCGGGATGAACGTTTACCATATAATATATCTTCGTCTTCGTCGCCGACCACATCTTCCAGCCAGGGCACACCTCCATAACGAGCCAGCAGATCGTAATAACGATATGCCCGGAAGAAAAGCCCTACTGAACGCCAATGTTCTTTATCGGTCTCATTCATTTCCGACTTATCGATATTTCGCAACATAATATTCACCCGACGGATATAATCGAAATTCCAACTGTCGTCCATATTCATCGTAGACGTGATATTATCCCATTGCCAGTTGTTATGCTGTGTATTCGTACTGTTACTGTTATACAGATAATTGGCATACACATCACCTTCCACAACCGTATTTACCGCAGCGTCCGGCTGCAGATATTGCCGCATCACTGAATTCTGGAATATACTATACAAACCCCACGTATATGTTTTGAAGTTCTCATAAGTGACAAAAGCCGTCTCTTCCGTCAACTCGGTTTTAGGGAAATATTCCAGATAGTCATTATTACACCCGGTAAAAGAAAGCAGAAAGGCAGAAGCCAGATATATAATATTCTTTTTCATAACTCTTTATAGATTAAAGTTGATACCAAATGAAATCGTTCTCGAATATGGATAATTCCAACTCAAATTCTCCGGATCTATACCTGTCGGTAAATGATCGAATGTAAACAGGTTCTCGCCACTCACAAAAGCTTTCAGGTTCTTCAGGCGGATCGCATGCAGATATTTATCCGGCACGGTATAGCTGAACGTAATATTCTTCACCCGCAGATAAGCTGCATTGTATAAGAATTTATCACTGATACGTTGATTCGCCCCCTGTGAACTACCGGCATTTTCATAGATACGCCCGTAAAAAGCATTCGGATTATCTTCTGTCCAGATCTGGCCTACCTGATGCTTATAAACCGTACCGTACTGATTAGACATCGGGAAAGTGATCTCGCCGCCAATCCAGGCATCCCTCTTCCCTACTCCCTGGAGAATAAACGAAAGGCCGAGACCTTTCCAGTTCGCATACCCGTTCAGGCCATACTGGAGACGTGCCTGGCTATTCCCGATAATCTTCCGGTCACCCGGATTATCTGCCGTATTGTCGCCTGTATCGATCACATTAACACTATTCTCGTCATCCCGCAAATTCTTATATTTGATATCGCCGACATGGGAAGTGACTCCGTTGATCCGGACCACACCTTCTTTCAAGGCCCCGTTATCCATAAAATCATCAGCGGTATAGAATCCGTCCGTCACATATCCCCAGATTTCTCCTATCTCCATACCGATCCGGTAACGTTTACCGTCCTGTGCTTCGTTACGGTCATAAAACAATCCCGTATCGTTTTTATAACGAGTGATATAAGAACGGGAATCATAAAGATTGAAAGCTACACCGTAATCCACCTTACCGATCCGGTCTCTCCAGGATAAAGACAACTCCCATCCTTTCGATTTAAGGTCAGCCGCATTCTGCAAAGGAGCTTTTGCACCTGCCACAGAAGGAAATTCTTCCGAAGGGCCTAACATACCGATCGTATTGCGGCGGTAGATATCGAACGATCCGGTCAGCCGGTTATTCAGGAAACCGAAATCAAGCCCACCATTAACCGACTCCACTTTCTCCCAGGTAAAATTAGCACGGACCATACCCGGAGCCTCCAGTGTCTTCGGTACATTATTGCCGTATATCCAGGGAGCATTCGACACGCTCATTGTAGGATAATAACTGTAGGCACTGATGTTCTGGTTACCTAACGTCCCGTAAGAACCTCTTAATTTCAAGGCAGATAAGAAGGACGACGCTTTCTCCATAAAAGGCTCATTCACGATACTCCAGCCTGCAGAGACAGAAGGGAAAAATCCTCCCCGGTAATCCTTCGGGAATTTAGAAGAAAGGTCGTAACGCCCGTTCACTTCCACAAAATAACGTTGCATGTAATTATAACTTGCCCGGAAGAATCCGCTTCGCAATGCATATTCCGTATAATCGTCCTTTGTCTTCGGAGGCGTCACGCCATCCGAACCACTGAGCGAAGGCAATTCATTGCTGATCATGTTATAAGCCTGTGAATACAAATATCTGTAATCTGACTTTTCCTGGTTAAACCCGGCAAGAGCGGAAATGTTGTGGGTATTGATAAATGTCTTATTATAAGTGGCAAAAGCATTTATCGTCGTATATTTCGTTGTCTTTCTTTCCTGGGTAAAAGGAGTTGTGGAGGTGGAAGGTTTGATACTTTCTGCCAATCCCTGATGCATTTCGAAATAATTCGCATACGATTCAATATCCTGAAAACTTGCCTGATATGAATACTCGAGCACAGCTTCAAATCCATCGAACGGTTTCAACACCGAACGGGAAAGGATGCGGGTGTTATCCGTTACTGTCCGCTTTTTATCTGTTTGCCTGATTACATTCGCCGGAGTCATAACCAGATACTCTTCCCCATCCGTACCGTAAGGCAATGATCCTGTCGGATGATAAGATGGAAGATTTGTTTTCCATAAATTCCCCAACTCACTTGAACCATCCATGAACGGATATGTCTTATTTCCATTATTATAACTGATATCCAAAGAGGTAGTCAGCCATGAAGTTATATCACCACTCACATAACCGGTCACATTCGTTCGCGTAAACGCATCCTTATTAGTTACCAGAATCCCATTTTCATCGGTATATCCCAAAGACAAACGGTACTTGATTCTTTCGCTTCCTCCCTGGGCCGAAATATTATGTGTTTGTTTCCAAGCTGGTTCAAACATGTCTTTCATGACGGAGTTTTCCCGCAGGAAATACTTCGTACCGTTCACTTCCGTCCATCCTGCCGGATAAGCAGAAGGATTCCCGTTATATTCAGATAGTAACCCCATATACGTCTCCAGGTTTTGCCCCGACCAGATAGATGTGTAACCACCTTCCTGTAATGTCCTGATAAAATTGGCTGGAGATGCCGGTTCCGGTATATTCATGACTTTAGAGACAGCAAAATTGTTGTTATAATTGATCGTCAGCGTTTCGTTCTTCTTTGCCTTTTTGGTGGTGATCAGAATAACACCGAAAGAGGCACGCGCACCGTAAATGGCTGCGGAAGAGGCATCTTTCAAGACAGATACACTTTCAATATCTGCCGGATTAAGCAAATAGAGATCATTAAACACCACATTATCAACCAAAATAAGCGGAGCACCTCCGGTAATAGATTCCAACCCACGGATATTCCACTTGTTTTCTCCTCCCGGAGCTGCTGAAGTAGAGGCCGTAAATCCGGGTATCGCACCCTGCAAAGCCGACCCCAGTCCGGTAACGGGCCTATCACCCAAGACCTTATCCATATTCACAGAACCGACTGCCCCTGTCAGGTTTGCTTTCTTCTGTGTTCCGAAACCGACAACGACAACTTCATCCAACGTTTGAGAATCTTCTTTCAGGTTTACTTTCACCTGTTCCCGGTTCTTCGTTGAAATTTCACTCGGCATATATCCGATATAAGAGACCTGCAATACGGAATTACCGGAAATCTGCAGAGTAAAGTTACCGTCGATATCGGTAACGGTCCCATTGCTCGTACCTTTTTCCACGACATTGGCTCCGATAACAGGTTCTCCAAATTCATCCGTAACAGTTCCGGTTACAACCTTCTTCGTCTCTTGCTGAATGACCGGAACCGGTTTGATAAGGATCTTTTTTCCCTCAATAGAAAAAGTAGTCCCAGTACCGCTCAGTATGACATCCATAGCCTGATCCACCGGTTTATTCCTGATATCGACAGATACCCGATGATGCTTATCAATAGTCGATTCGCTGTAAGCCACCGACAACTTTGTTTGATTCTCAATCTCTTCAAACACCTTTGCCAATGTGATATCTTGTCCGGTTATATTCACCGTTTGTGCATATATATGAGTGGTTATGAAAAGTAGAAACAGATATATAAATATTTTGCATAAATATTTACAAGATAAAAGGTTATTCGTTTTCATGAATAATATTAATTTTGTTGTTGAATACTATTTTTGTAATTAAGCCTATAAAAAGTGTTCTGATTTCAAACCGGGGAGTTGAGCTGCAAACAAGACTCTCCGGTCCTTTTTTTCATGGTTCTCTCTGTTTTAATAATTAATAAATGTATACCTTGTCTCCCTCTATTTTATATTTGAATCCTGCCACAATTTGCTTCAACGTATAGAGAACTTCCTCCAATGTCTCATTATGCAGGAATTTAACCGTTAGCTTTTCATCATTCAAATCCCTGGCATTCAGATAAACCTGTACACCATAATGTCGTTCAATCTCTTTTATAACGGAATACAAAGAGGCACTCTGGAAAATCATCTGTCCTTTTTCCCAGGCAAGGACGTAATCCATCCGGGCACGCTTCCGTTCGCTTACCCCTGTGTTCTTGTCAAATACAACTTGTTCATCAGGGTCAAGAATAAATGTTTCATGACTGGACCTTATATCAACTTTTATCTTCCCTTCCGCAAGCGAAGCTGTCACCTTCTCCCTGTCCGGATAAGAGGATATATTGAATACAGTACCCAATGCCTCGACCGAGAGATCGTTGGTCTTAACGATAAAAGGTTTCTTCTTATCAGGAGTAACCATAAATTTGGCTTCTCCGCTCAGATAGATATCACGGTTCTTACCTTTAAATTCACTCGGGTAAAAAAGCGTACTCCCGGAATTGATGATGACAACCGAATGGTCCGGTAATACGATATTCCGGATTTCTCCTTTCGGGACAAAACATTCCACCAGAGCCAGTTCCTCTACAGGACGATCCTGTAGATATAACCAGGATACCCACGCACCCAATAAGGGAAGAAGCAGAAATGCAGCCACCTGCCCCCATTTCCGGAAAGAACTATGTATTCCCTTCCGTTTGGAGAATCCCAACCGTCTTTCGACAGTTTCATAGGAACGCTCGGTCGATGAATCTGCTTTTACCTGGAGAGTATCCCAAAGTACATGCAGGGTTTCCTCTTTATCTTTCGATGAAGAAGGATGGAAAAACCAACGAACGAAATGTTTCCGGATATCTTCCGGCTGATCTTTCCTGAAGAAATTTTCTATAATCTGATCTACTCTTGACATGGTACAATTTCCGTTATCTATAAATTAAGACACACGAAAACGGTCCTGCACCCAAAAAATTATTTAATAGATTTTCAGATGAAAAAAGAAGCAAACAAAAGCAAGGTCTTTCTGATTTCTTTCAATGCCAGATTCAAGTGGTTCTCTACTGTCTTCTTGGATATACCCATCCGTATTGCTATTTCGTCGTTCGATAAACCTTCCCTTCTACTCATTTCATAGATAGCCTTACGCTTCTTCGGCATACGACCTACAGTTAGTTTTTCCAGCAATTCCATTTCACGGGCATACAAATCACCTTCAATAGTCTGTTCGGTTTCCCCCTCATAATCTTCCAGATAACTCTCTTCTATATATTTATGCCGCAAGTGGTTCAGTGCGGCATTCTTGGCCATCCGGTAAACATACGAATTAAATGATTCTAAAGTGACAAGCCGCTCCCGGCGTTCCCAGATTTTCATAAATACATCCTGAGCCAATTCCTCTGCTATTATCTCCGATTTAACAAGATGCTCTATAAAATATTTGACTTTGGGAAAATAGTTCATAAACAGCCTTTTAAAGGCGTCATGACTTCCCAGGGCAAGTTCTTTTATATATAATACATCTTTTTCCATAAAGTATCTCCTACACAAATATAATACAAATACAATTACACGGAGTAATTTTATACGAATCATTTACAACCTATATAGTATAAAAATGAAGAAACCAGTGACAGCAATATATTTACTGCCACTGGTTTCTTTATCTATTCCTGAAAAAGCAACAATCAATGATGGAACAACCGTACACCTGTAAACGCCATGGTTATACCATATTTATCACACGTATCGATCACATGGTCGTCACGGACCGAGCCGCCTGCCTGTGCGATATATTCCACGCCACTCTTATGAGCACGTTCGATATTGTCACCGAACGGGAAGAAAGCATCCGAACCTAAAGATACACCGTTCATAGTATCCAACCAGGCACGTTTTTCTTCGCGAGTCAGTACTTCCGGCTTTTCAGTAAAGAACTGTTCCCAGATACCGTCTGCCAATACATCTTCATGGTCGTCGCTGATATATACGTCGATGGTGTTATCACGGTCCGCACGGCGGATCTTTTCAACCCAGGGCAGGTTCATTACTTTCGGATGCTGGCGCAGATACCAGATATCGGCCTTGTTTCCAGCCAGGCGGGTACAGTGGATACGACTTTGCTGGCCGGCACCGATACCGATAGCCTGTCCGTCTTTTGTATAGCAAACAGAATTACTCTGCGTATACTTCAGGGTGATAAGGGCTATGATCAGGTCACGTTTGGCCTCTTCCGGGAAATCTTTATTTTGGGTCGGGATATTGGTCAGCAGGCTTTCGTCCAGCTTGATCTCGTTACGTCCCTGTTCGAAAGTGATACCGAAAACATCCTTATGTTCTACCGGAGCCGGTTTATAAGCCGGATCGATCTTGATGACATTATAAGTACCTTTTCGTTTATTTTTCAGAATCTCCAAAGCCTCCGGAGTATAGTCGGGGGCAATGACCCCATCCGATACTTCGCGGTTGATCAGACGGGCGGTCGCTTCGTCGCAGGTATCGCTCAAAGCGATAAAGTCGCCGTAAGAAGACATACGATCCGCACCACGGGCACGGGCATAAGCAGTTGCCAGAGGAGTAAGCGGAAGATCGTCTACAAAATAGATTTTCTTCAACGTATCGCTCATCTCGATCCCTACGGCAGCACCGGCCGGACTGACATGCTTGAAAGATGCGGCTGCAGGCAGTCCGGTAGCCTCTTTCAGTTCTTTTACCAACTGCCAACTATTAAAGGCATCCATGAAATTGATGTATCCGGGACGGCCGTTCAATACCTCGATAGGCAATTCACCCTGCTGCATAAAAATGCGCGACGGCTTCTGGTTAGGGTTACAGCCGTACTTCAGTTCTAAAGAGTTTTTGTTTTCTGTGCTCATATTGCTTGTTATATATGATTCTATTTCATCTCTGCCATTCCTTCCTCCAGGGAATGAGGGGCGTATCCCAATATACGTTTTGCCTTTTCGATACTTAATCCGCTGAAACGGGGACGCGGGGTAGCTTCGTTCATCTCTTCCGTAGTGACCGGAACAATCAACGAACGGTCCAGTTTGAAATAATCGGCTACACGATAGGCTATATCGGCTATCGAAAGACATTCGTCTCCGCAAATATGCCAGATTCCATTTTGAGAGATGTGCATAAGTTTCTCAACTCCGTCAGCAATATCCTGTACCCAGGTAGGTGTACGGTACTGATCGGAAACGACACGTATCTCCTGACCGGCTTGCAGACGGTTCTTTACCAGTTGCAGGATATTGCCATGCTGCCCGGGTAATGCTTTTCCGTAAACAACAACAACGCGGACATTTGCATAATTACTGCAATTAGCCGCAACAGCCTGCTCTCCCTGATATTTAGATATACCGTAGTAATTTACAGGAGCCGGGGTATCCGTTTCAGTATATAATTCCGCTTTCTTGCCGTCAAATACAAAATCGGTCGACAAATGGATAAAACGGCTGCCCGCTTTTTCACAGCAACGGGCTATATTCTCTACTGCCAAAACATTAGTTGCGTACGCTTCCTCATGATGCGACTCACAATAATCGGGAACAGATAAGGCGGAACCGTTTATCACGACATCCGGGCGGATTTCAGCGATCAACCGGTCAATTGCCGGATGATTATTCATATCTGCCTGAACGAATCGGTAGTTATTTCCAGGCAAAATATCCTCATGCAGGGAACAGCCGGTCAGTTCATAGATTCCCTGGCGGGACAGAGACTGTAAGATCCGTCTTCCCGTAAAACCGTTCGCTCCAATTATCAGTGTTTTCATCAGAATGAATATATTAATACACCTAACACACGGTGGTTTGTTACTGAATGCGTGCTATGGATACGTCCGTCGGCCTGCATTTTATCCTTGTCGCCATACCAGGCCAGGGACGGACTATACTCCACTCCCAACTTCCAATGAGGCAAGACATACGACATCTGCAAATTAGTGGTAAATACCTGGTCGACTTCCAGGCCGACACCATAAGTCGGTCCGACAATGTCCTTGCCCGCACCCAAATTTTTCAGATAACCGACAAACAGACCCGGTTGCCATTTCTTTCCGTACACTACATTCAGCCAGGTCATCGAATGACGGTAAGGCGTATATTCCTGTTCGCCGGTACGCTTGTCGATGCTGCTGACGCCATACCCACCCAACATACAAAGGTGAGCCAGATTGGAACCCAGCAACGTCTTTGCCGAAATCTTCCAGTTCTCATCCGTATAGCGGGCATGAGCTTCAAAAGAGACGGAAGTAACCCGTTCCTTTACCTTATATACATTATCTCCCACAGTTGATTTGACACGCGGTGCGATGGACAGGATATCGGCTCCTACGCCAGCCATCCAGTTATCTTTTTTGTAATCCGCTCCAAAATAAAATTCCGGTACGCAACCGTTCTTTATATATTCTTCGCTTTTTCCGTTCGGACCGGTAGATAAATACTGCAACTGCCAGATCGCCGCTCCGGTCAGGCTCCAGTCCTGATCCGTATACCGGTAACGTAACATCGGATTACGGCTGAAAGGCTGGAATGGTGCTCCCGTAGAGAGATTCAGCATTTGTGGGAAAATATCCCCGAACAACGGATGCCAGGTCTGGCCGATCAAGACAGCCGATTTACCCCAATCGAGATTCACATAGGCATGCCGTACACGGATCATAGCAAAGTTACTCCCGGAACCACGAAAATCGACCTCCAGTTTGGCTGTCGTCTTCGCTTTACCGACACTCGGACCGGCAACATCTATTCCCAAACGGGAATAAAGCAGATAGAAACTGCCATTGGCCGTTGCATTCAAATCATTACCGTCAGCATCCGGATCGACATCTTTCGGATACAGATGAAACAAGCCGTCCACTATTTCCGAATTGGCACGTGAGTTGTAAAACAGGTCGCCACGTACCTGTCCGTAAAATTTGTACGAAAAATTCTTTTTCTGTGCATAACCGGACGTTGCCATCAATAATCCGGCCAATAAAAACATACCTAGCTTCGTTCTCATTTAAAAGCGTTCAAATTAGAAATAATACATAACCAATCCCAATATGCGGTGGTTGGTTACGGCGTGGGTGTTTCCCACTTTACCATTCTTCTGGTCGATCGTACCATACCAGGCTGTTGCCGGAGAATATTCCAGACCGATCTGCCAGTGAGGTAAATTATATGATAAATTCACATTTACAGTAAACAATTGGTCGATATCCAATCCCATACCGTAGACGGTTTTCGACGCAGTCAACTCATCGTCCGTACCGAGATTTTTGGTATATCCCACGAAAAGTCCCGATTTCCATTTCGTTCCATAGGTGAAATTCGCCCAGGTTGTCGAATGGCGGAAAGGAGTATATTCCTGTTCACCGGTCTTCGGGTCGACAGAGCTGATACCATAACCACCGATCAGAGCCGTCTGGTCCAGACAGGAAGCCATCAGGCTTTTGGCTGCAAAGGTATAATTACGTCCGGTATATTTCAAGTGAGCTTCATAGGAATATGTCGTCATCCGCTCATTTACTTTATAAACTTTGTCATTTATCTCCGATACCGTACGTGGTTTCAGGGAAATCAGGTGGACACCCGCTCCTGCCAACCAGCCGTTATCAGAAGTATAGTCCGCTCCGACATAAAATTCCGGCACGCAACTGTTCTTTATATAATCCTCACTCATCCCTTTCGGACCGCTCGACGTATATTGCAGCTGCCAGATGGCAGAGGCTGTGAGCTTCACCTTACCGGCTTTATACTGATAGCGGATTTGCGGACTGCGGTTGAACGGCTGAAAAGGTGCTCCCGTAGAGAGATTCAACATATCCGGGAAAACGGAGCCGAACAGCGGATGCCAGGTGTGACCGATCAAGACATTGCTTTTATCCCAATCCAGTGCAACCCATGCCTGACGGATACGTAACATCGTCGTACTCGACGAAAAGCCACCGAAGTCCGTCTCGAGACAAGCGGAAGTACGTGCCGAGCCGACATTCGGACCGGTCACACTGATCCCCAACCGGGATGTAAACGTATAGAAACTGCCATTTGGAGTCGCATTCAGGTCTTTCCCGTCAGCATCAGGTTTTTCATCCAAAGGGAAAAGGTAGAAGTTTCCGTCTACCGGAGCCATATTCGCACGCGTGTTGTAAAACAAGTCACCACGCACAAAACCATAAAACTTGTAAGTGAAGTTTTTCTTCTGGGCAGTTGCGGAAAACAAAGTCAGTGCACTTACCAGTAGCAGAGCTAGCTTTTTCATTGTTGTTGTTTGTTATCTATTTGTCTAATTTGAAGGCACAAAGGTATATATTTTTGTTTATTCAATTTGAAGAATGAAATATTATTTGTTACTTTGCTTCCAAGTTGTAAGCCTTAAAGGCCAAATCGATTAATAATGTAAACTACATAAAGAATTATGAGTACTAAAAAGTTTTTATTGGAGGAGAAAGACATACCCACAGCCTGGTATAATATTGTGGCTGATATGAAGAACAAACCACTTCCTATTTTAAATCCGCAGACCAAGCAACCGATGAAAGAAGAGGACCTCTATCCCCTGTTTTCCAAAGCGGCTTCACATCAGGAGATGAACACGACCGATGCCTGGATTGAAATACCGGAAGAAGTTCGCGAATTATACAAGGTATGGCGTCCCACTCCGCTGGTTCGTGCCTACGGACTGGAGAAGATGCTGGATACTCCTGCACATATTTACTTTAAGAACGAAAGTGTCAGCCCGATCGGTTCACACAAACTGAACTCTGCCATCGCTCAGGCTTATTATTGTAAGCAGGAGGGCGTTACCAATATCACCACTGAAACAGGTGCCGGACAATGGGGTGCCGCTCTTTCCTATGCAGCCAAGGCTTTCGGCCTGGAACTGGCTGTTTATATGGTAAAGGTCAGCTATCACCAGAAACCATACCGCCGTTCGATCATGCAGACCTTCGGCGCACAGGTCATCGCTTCACCGAGTATGAGTACAAAAGCCGGACGTAAGATTCTGACCGACCATCCGAACTACCAGGGAAGTTTGGGTACTGCCATCTCGGAAGCCGTAGAACTGGCTATGCAGGTACCTAACTGTAAATATACATTGGGTAGCGTATTGAATCACGTGATGCTGCACCAGACCGTGATCGGTCTTGAAGCTGAAAAACAGATGGAAATGGCCGGAGAATATCCGGATGTGGTAATCGGTTGCTTCGGTGGCGGTTCGAACTTCTCAGGTATCACCTTCCCCTTCCTGCGTCATAAACTGACAGAAGGTAAAGATATTCGTGTGATCGCTGCAGAACCGGCTTCCTGCCCGAAACTGACACGCGGACAGTTCCAGTATGACTTCGGTGACGAAGCCGGATACACTCCGCTGATTCCGATGTTTACATTAGGACACAACTTCGCTCCTGCCAATATCCATGCAGGGGGGTTGCGTTATCACGGTGCCGGTTCGATCGTTAGCCAGTTGATGAAAGACGGGCTGATGAATGCTGCCGACGTAAAACAATTGGATACATTCAAAGCCGCAACGATGTTTGCACAGGCCGAAGGCATTATCCCGGCTCCGGAATCTTCGCATGCAATAGCCGTAGCTATCCGTGAAGCAGAGGAAGCAAAGAAAGAAGGAAAAGCCCGCACAATCCTGTTCAATCTCTCCGGTCACGGTTTGATCGATATGGCTGCTTACGACCAGTATCTGGCAGGCGACCTGACCAATTATGAAGTGACAGACGAAGATGTTGCCAAGAATCTGGAAGAATTAGAAAAGATTATCGGATAAAACGATAATCTTTTACAAAATAAAAGTGGCGCTAATAACAGGGACTCACGTCTTTTGTTATTCGCGCCACTTTCGTGTGTGTGTCTATGAATGTTTTAAAAATAGGTTCTTACGAGAAAATCTCTTCGTAGCTTGTAGCCGGAACAATCATTTTTTGCTGGTTCAGGCTATAATCTTTTTTCTTTTTGTCCCACATTCCGTATTCGGAAGTTATATTTCCATCTTCATTATACTGATAAGAAATCAGATAATAAGGATCCCATGTTTCTTTTGTCTTATTCCAGCGATACGCTTTCTTTTCAGCGACTCTGCCGTTATCATTATAGGTGAATTCGTATTTCACCTGTTTATTCAAAAGCCCTTCTTCTTGCAAGAATACTACTTTTGAAACAATCTTTCCGTTCTCCTCTTTCGTATCATAAAGATAGTTTCTGGGAGACGCAGCACTCATTGCCAGACTACAAACGAACAAAACAACAAGTGACAAAATTTCTTTTCTTAAAATTGAAGCTTTCATAAAATATATTACTTATAAGATTACTTTCAAATTGCGTGCAAATGAACATAGTTTTCCGGTGCAAACCAAATATTTTCTGACATTTTGATAGACAAAATGAGTTATTTAACTATTTTAAACTACGTTCAACTTATACAAAGACCGAGTACAACTTACAATTTATAAGAAAGAGTACTCCAAACATCTGAATAAAGCTATTTTCTATTCGATATTTCTTAAAAACCGAATAGAATATCATCAACAACTTACAAATTGACATTAAGAGTTTTTTTGAACATCCTACACATTCTTTAGAACTAAATATCTACTTCCATTTGTTATTTACAAATAAAGGAAGGATATTAGTACCTTATTAAATCAATATATCATGGAGAGGAATATTTTTAAACTGGAAAAAGAGCAATTGAAAGAGATCGCTCTTTCATTACGACAGAAAGTAGAAGAGGGGTTAGCAAAAGACAATGCTGAAATACAATGCCTCCCGACATTCATTACCCCAAAAAGTAATAATATAAACGGTAAGGCATTGGTTCTTGACTTGGGAGGAACCAACTACCGTGTCGCTACCGTTAACTTCGCAAACGATAAAGCGACGATTCATCCTGAGAACGGATGGAAAAAGGATTTATCGGTCATGAAAACTCCAGGTTTCACCCGAGAGGAATTATTTAAAGAGTTAGCTGATCCGATCGGAGAGATCAAACGGGACGTAGAAATGCCAATAGGTTACTGTTTTTCATATGCGGCTGAATCACTTCCGGACGGCGATGCCAAATTATTGCATTGGACGAAAGGGGTTCACATCAAAGAAATGCTTGGACAGCCGGTAGGGAAACCATTGCTCGAATACCTCAATGAACGGAACGAACCTAAATTCACAAGTATAAAAGTATTGAACGATACGGTTGCCAGTTTGTTTGCCGGACTTACGGATAGTAACTATGATGCTTATATCGGACTGATAGTCGGAACCGGAACCAACATGGCAACTTTCATTCCTGCAGATAAGATCACCAAACTTCCTGCTTCCACACAGGCAGACGGATTGATCCCTGTCAATCTGGAATCAGGTAATTTCCATCCGCCTTTCCTGACGACGGTCGACGAAATGGTCGATGCCTGCTCCGACAGCCGTGGTATGCAACGATTCGAAAAGGCTGTTTCCGGCATGTATCTGGGAGAAATACTGAAATCGACTTTCCCGCTCGATGAGTTCGAAGAAAAATTCGATGCCCAGAAACTGACTACCATCATGAATTACCCGGATATCCACAAAGAGAAATATGTACAGGTCGCCCATTGGATCTATAACCGTTCTGCGCAACTGGTAGCTTCCTCTCTAGCCGGTCTGATCTCTTTACTGGTTTCATATAACAAGGATATCAAAAAGGTTTGCCTGGTGGCTGAAGGCAGTATGTTCTGGAGCCTCAACAGAAATGATAAGAATTATAATGTGCTCGTAATGGAAGAATTGGATATTCTACTGAACGAACTCGGTATAGGTGATGTAAAAGTTCACGTTAATAAAATGAACAATGCCAACCTAATAGGTACCGCTATTGCAGCATTATCTTAAAAGAAGACCCGGGTTTGCTCATTTAGTTTTTGGCAAGCCCGGTTTATTGCTCCTAAAAAACTATTAATTCAAATTTATTCGCTATTCTCATTAGAAATGCTACTTTTGTTGCGTACCAGTCATAAATATTTAAAAGAATACCTGAGAAAACTACAAGGGGAAAGGGATGATTAGCAGCACAGAAGAAAGAATATTAGTAGAAGAGTTAAAGCATAATTCCTATAAAGCCTTCACACGGCTTTATAATAGCTATCTGCCTCACCTATATGGATTCATTTTTGAGGCACTCAAATCTCATGCCCAAACCGCAGACATCACACAAGAAACATTTATCCGTATTTGGGAAAACCGTACAATGATCAACCCGGAGTTATCATTTAAATCATTCATTTTTACGATAGCCCATAATTTAGTGATCAGCGAATACAGGAAACAAATAAACAGACCGGAGTTAATTGACTATATCGAATTTACCAATAATTCGAACCTTATTGACGACTCCACACAGCATAAGATAGACCTCGACGAATTTATCTCCCGCCTGGAAAAGGCCAAGCAACAACTGCCACCACGCCAAAAAGAAATCTTCGAACTAATAAAAGAACATGGGATGACATCTACCCAGGTAGCCGAGCAATTAGGAATCAGCGAACAGGTGGTAAGAAATCAGTTGTCGGTTTCTTTGAAAACATTAAAAAAAGCATTGAATGATTCTCTGATCTTCTTTCTACTTTTCTTTTCCAATTAACAGACAGCTCACACGTCTATGTTATAAAACATAAAACAGGTTATATTACAAAACCTATACTCACACGTATTACTTATAAATATTGTACAATGAACAAGAACAAAATAGATATATTACTAAACAAGTATCTGAAAGGGACAATATCCAGAGAAGAGGCTGAAGACTTACAAGAGTTATCTAATCTTTGCAAGAATAATGAACTTAAAGAAGCTTTTAGAAAACAATGGGATAAATACCAGCTATCTCCGGAAATGAATTTTCCGGAGATTCGAGATATCTCGAATAAAATCCATAAGAGCATACATGCAACACGTAAAAAATATATCATTAATATATGGACAAGAATCGCCGTATCCATATTACTTATAGTTACAACCGGATTATCTGTATTCTTAATGATAGATGATAAACAAATGCAGACATTAGGAGAACGAGAAATTATAACTCAGGTCGATAAAGGGCAACGGGCAAATATCACTTTGCCGGATGGAACGACCGTACAACTTAATTCCGAATCTACTTTAAGTTACCGGCAAGACTTCGGAATACAAAACAGAGAAGTAAAATTCAATGGCGAAGGCTTCTTCCAGGTAATCAAAAATCCTGATAAAAAATTCATTGTCAACACTCAATATATGGATGTCGAGGTACTGGGTACATCTTTCAATTTCTTCGCTTACGAATCAAAAGACATAGTTGAAGTTACACTGGTGGAAGGCAAAGTATTCCTATATACCAATACTTCCCCCAGGCAGACCACTATTCTTGAACCAAACAACAAAGCGATTTACAATAAAAATACAGGCAAACTGAATGTGGAACAAACCAATACAACATTCGAAACAGCCTGGCGTGCCACTGAACTGGCATTCCGTACCGAGCCATTAACAGTAGTATTGGCCAAAATAGAACGAAAATATGGAGTAATTATCAACATTGAAAACGAACAACTCTTCTCCGAATTTTATACCGGTGTATTCGAGAAAGAGGATCTGACAGAAGTCATGAAAGTATTACATGCACATTTCCAATTCACCTATAAAATAAAAGGAGATACTATCTTTATTAAATAAGAAAGAATATGTCTAACAAAAAAGAATGCTTATGAAGAAAACCTGAAAAACACTAAAATTTATCAGAAATGTAGTGACAAAACAAAGGCCGGAGAACTCTCACCTTCCCCGACCTATTAATTGTCAATACTTGTGATTTAGTCACAAATACCCAAAAGTAAAGTATCAACAAATTTTATTAAATCTATGATTCACAAATCAAATTTTGAAAACAACCTCAAGAACAAAGGTAATACTTTTAATTATTACCGACTTATAATAGCGTTATTATTTATTTTCGCTATTTCTGTTCCGACATTTGCGCAAAACAAGCAAATCTCCTTATCAGTACAAAATGCAACATTAAAAACAGTATTCTCACAAATAGAGAAACAAACCCCTTACCGCTTCTCTTATCGTGAAGCCGATATTGACAATCGCGCGAATGTCAATATTAAAATAACTGACGGAAGTATCGATACAGTATTGGAAAAGATTCTCCCCGCCAAAAATTTGCAATACTCGATATCTTCAAACAGAGTTATGATCACCCCTGCACAGAAAAAGGCAGGAGAGAGTAAAATCAGAACTGGACAAATCAAAGATCAAAACGGTGATCCGATCATCGGAGCCAATATTTCCATCAAAGGGACGACTACCGGAACAATTACCGACATCGATGGTAATTTTAGTATAGAAGCTGCTCCGGGAATGACTTTACTGGTATCTTATATCGGATACACCAGCAAAGAGATCACCATTAACAATCAATCTGTTTATCAAATCAAGATGACAGAAGATACGCAGAATCTGAACGAAATAGTAGTAGTCGGATATGGTACCCAGAAAAAAGCCAACCTGACCGGAGCGATCTCACAGGTAAGCGGAGATGTTTTGAACAGCCGTCCTATCTCCAATCTGGGCCAAGGTTTACAAGGTATTATCCCTAACCTGAATGTAAAGACCGGTTCCGGTCTGCCAGGAGAAGGATCCAGCTACAATGTCCGCGGAAGCACTTCTATTGAAGATGGAAGAGGACCTCTTATTCTCATCGATGGTGTACAAATGGATCCCAACCTGATCAGTCCCCAGGATGTGGAAAGCGTATCCGTATTGAAAGATGCTGCTTCGGCTGCTATTTACGGAGCACGCGGAGGATATGGCGTAATCCTTATCACCACTAAAAACGGAAATCAAAACGATAAAGCAACAATTTCCGTCTCTGCAAACTGGGGAGTGCATCAGCCAACTACCGTAGCAAGAACACCCAACTCACTGAACTGGGCGAACTACATCAATCAGGTAGCAGCGAACGCAGGACAACAGCCGGTTTACAACGACACTTACATGTCTTATGTGAAAGCTTACTACAATGATCCTCAAAATAACCCGGCAGTCTTTTATGACCCGGCAGCTAATGACCCCAAGCATTTAAATGATCCTACCGCCTGGTCCTACTGTGGAAATACCGACTGGTATGGAGAGACCATTCATTCACTCGCTTTCGATCAGCGTTACAATATTTCCATGCAGGGAGGTACGAACAATACAAAATATTATGTATCACAAAGTTACAACAATAACGGTGGGTTAATGAAATATTATAATGACACATATCAACGGTGGAATACGAATGTAAAAGTTAGCTCACAAATCACTAAATGGCTGGAACTTACAGGTAAAGTAATGTATAACTATTCTGATCAGGATCTACCGACTCCCGGCATCTGGGGCGGATGGAGTAACCTATTCATGAATTACCTCTCTCCATTCATGCCGATCAAACATCCGGATGGAAACTTCTCTGGACAAGGGGCTGATACAAATCCGGCAGCAATACAAGAACAAGGAGGTCACGGACGTACAAAAATCAATGATGCCTGGTTAACCGGCGCCGTTAAGATCACACCTTTCGAAGGATTGACGATCAATGCAGATTATACCTTCAATTACTATAGCAAAGACGAAGACATCTTCGTTCGTGAATTCTATGAATACCGAAGGTTGCCGGGAACGGAAGCATTGTATCCATGGACAACTCCTAACAGTGTAAAAAACACGCAGAAAAACGATTACTATGGTGCATTCAATATCTATGCCCAATATGACAAAAGCATAGCCAAAAATAATTTCAGCATTATGGTCGGATACAATAACGAAACAAAGTCCAACCGCGGCTTCGGAGTAGAAAGACAAAAACTGATCAGTAATGATGTTCCTTATATCGGCTTGGCTTCCGGAGAGACCTACACGCGAAATGACGCCTCTACAGGTTGGGGAATAGAGGGTGCGTTCACGCGAATCAACTATAATTACGATAATAAATATTATTTGTCATTCAATGGTCGATACGACGGGACATCCAAGTTTCCCTCCGGACACCGTTATGCCTTCTTCCCTTCTGTCTCTGCAGCCTGGAGAATATCCGGCGAGAAATTTATGGAATCAACGCATAGTATTCTCGACGACCTGAAAATCCGTCTATCGTACGGTTCACTGGGTAATCAATCCGGTGTCGGAAACTTCTCGTATTATCCGGGAATGGGGGTTAATACAAACTTTGGCTATTTAATGAATGGAGCCAAAATTTCAAAAGTTTCCGTACCGGGGCTAGTTAGTAACAGCTACACATGGGAGACTATCAATCAATTTGATATAGGGTTCGATTTTTCTCTCTTGAACAGCAGATTAAACGGTTCATTCGACTGGTACAACCGAATGACACTGGACATGTTAGCCCCCTCTCAACCTTACCCTGCTACTTTAGGGACATCCGCTCCCAAAGTAAATAGCGCTGATATGAAAACACTGGGCTGGGAGTTGTCTTTAAACTGGCAGGACCGCACCTCTTCCGGATTTAGTTATCGGGTTGGATTCGTACTCTCCGATTACCAGGCAGAAATCACGAAATATTATAATCCGACCGGCAATATAGATTCCTGGTACAAAGGAAAAAAGATCGGGGATAAATGGGGATATACCACTGTTGGTTTATTCGAATCACCCGAAGATGTGGCAGGCTGGATAGATCAGTCTAAGATATATGGTGGGCAATGGATGCCGGGCGATGTAAAATTCAAAGACCTGGATGGAGATAATCAAATTACATACGGCAAGAAAACCCTATCAGATCACGGAGACTTGTCTGTTATCGGAAACACTGAACCGCGTTTTAATTATGGCATCACTTTAGGTGGTGACTATAAAGGTTTCGACCTGGATTTATTCTTCCAGGGAATAGGGCGCAAAGACTTCTTCCCGGGCGGTAACGGTTTCTGGGGGTCGGTCAAAAATTATCAAATACCGACAGACTGGGCGGTTGAAAACAGCTGGACTGCAGAAAACCCCGGTGCCTATTTACCACGTCCAAGTATGGGAAACAGCTATAATCAGCAAACTCAAACCGGATATAAAGTAAACGCGGGATATTTACGGTTGAAAAACCTGACCCTGGGATATACTATCCCCAAAGCGCTTACACAAAAAGCCTATATCAGTAGAGCCAGAATATATTTCAGCGGTCAGAATCTGTTCTGTATCACCTCTCTCCCTCCGATATATGATCCGGAGACACTAGACTATAACAAATATCCGGTACAACGGACATTTTCCGTAGGGCTCGATATTAAATTCTAACCACAGTATCCTAATTAAAATAAGAATATGAATACAAAACATATAATAACAGGTTTCGCAGTGCTGTTAACAAGCCTCCCCTCCTGTGATGTGACAGATAAATTCCCCTCAGATAGTTTTACTGATGAAAACTTTTGGAGTTCAACGAAAAACCTGGAACTGTATGCCAATGGTTTCTATGAAACCTTAGGAGGAGTAGGTTCTCATCTGGATGAAGATACAGACATAAGAGCGACAGTCTCCATCAGTGATTATCTGGCAGGCAATTCAGTAGTTCCTCAGAAAGATGATGGGTGGAAATGGGAAAATATACGAGGTCTCAACCATTTTCTGGCAAACTATCAAAAAGTAACCGGAGACGAGGCGACTATCAACCAATATGTAGGTGAGATACGTTTCTTCAGAGCACTGGATTATTTCAGTAAAGTTAAACGCTTTGGAGATGTTCCATGGTACAACAAAGAGATGCAATTGAGCGATACATCTTTAATCTATAAAAAGCGCGACCCACGTGCACTGGTTGTAGACAGTATCATCGCCGACCTCGAGTTTGCTTGTCAAACCATTCCTGAACCTTCTAAAGTTGCAACAGGACGCCTACATAAGTATGTTGCATACCAGGAACTGGCCAGAGTATGCCTGCATGAAGGTACATTAGAAAAGTACACAAGTGATCAGAAGGCTTTGAATAGCCGGGCTACTACTCTTCTGCAAAAAGCCTCGGATGCTGCAAAATATATCATAGAAAATGGTGGCTATGACATTGTCTCCATGAAATTTTATGCACCGCAAGTAGACGAAGCTCATCCGTTGGATTATGCAGCTCTGTTTTCACAAACAGAAGACATATCAGCAAGTAAAGAATGTGTACTGGCACGTGTTTACGCTCCCGGACTGGTTGTCAACTCCTTGTCACGTGATATGGAAGAAAGTCAGAAATCCGGCATGAGTAAAATGATGATAAACCAGTACTTATGTACAGACGGAAAACCGATCGGAGTTTCCGACAGTTATCAGGGTGACAACACGCTGACACAAGAAATAGCGAATAGGGACCGTCGGCTATATCAAACGATACAATGCGAATACCTGCCTTATAAATATGCAGACGGAACCGTTACACTTCCTAATAACCCGCCTGTTATAGCATCTAATTTACCGACAGGATTCAACATAATGAAATTTCATAGTCCAGATCCGGAACAATACACACTGGCTTACAATGCCCATGTACAATGGTTCCTGTATCGATATGCGGAAGTTTTGTTAATCTATGCCGAAGCGCAAGCCGAATTAGGTAAAATTACACAGGAAGACATAGATATCACTATAAACAAACTCAGAAACAGAGCCGGAGTAGCTCCGCTCGATATGAACAATATAACTCCAACGCCTGCTCAGTATAAGATGGATTATGGTTACAGCCTGTCAGATCTATTATATGAAATTCGCAGAGAAAGACTTGTTGAACTATATGCTGAAGGATTCAGATGGAGTGATATATGTCGCTGGCGTGCCGGAAAATTGTGTGAAACGCCTCTTTCCATCTATGGAATAACAGTATCGGAGGAAGTCAGAAAGCAATATGATGCAGTATATGGTTCTTCTGCTTCCCCTCATATGTTCGATATAGACGGAGGGAATGTAGCCACAGCCGTTTATAATGGCAAACGCTATGTAAAATTGTATCAAACCATGACAGACGGCGTAGGATATCGTTGGGACGATAAACTATATTTGAAACCGTTACCGACCGAACAGTTATCGCTCAATCCTAATCTGGAGCAAAACCCGGGCTGGGACTAAAATCCACTCTTGAAGGAGGAATGCCCAAAGGCATACATACAATACACTCTGGGTATTTCCTCCTTCTTTTTGTAATGTACATTGAAGCGTAATAAAAATCAGATAAACATGAAAAACAAAATTTCTTTATTTCTTATTCTATTCCTGCTCTTTTCATCAGCGGTAATTGCACGTTCACCTAAAAATATTATCATCCTGATCGGAGATGGAATGGGTATCAATCAGGTACAGGCCGCTTATACTCAAAACGGAGGATATCTGAACATGACTAACCGCTGTCCATTCAGCGGATTGAGGCAAACAAACTCAGCCAATAAATATACTACAGATTCCGCAGCAGGAGGAACAGCTATCGCTTGCGGCGAAAAAACAAATAATGGAATGGTAGGTATGTCGGCTGACAGTATCCCTATGAACTCCATTATTAGACTGGCAACCTTAAAAGGTATGTCAACCGGAGTAATTTCCACCAGCTCCATAACCGATGCGACACCCGCCTCATTCGTGGCTCATCAGCCCGTCCGGTCGATGCAGGATGAGATCGCGGAAGACTTCCTGAGTAGTGACATCTCCCTGTTCATAGGAGGAGGGCTAAAATTCTTCGAGAAAAGAAAAGACGGACGTAACATTTCGAAGGAACTCACCGATAAAGGTTATAAAATTGCCTATACACTGGAGGATATACAACCGGTTAAAATGGCAAATTAGGAGTACTGATGGCCGAGGACGGCTTAAAACCGGTAAAAGAACGTCCTGCCAATTTTCTTCCGGATGCGACTCAAATGGCTCTCGATTTGCTAAGTAAGAATAAAAAAGGATTTATCCTCATGGTGGAAGGTTCACAGATAGACTGGGCAGGGCATAACAATGATAAAGAATGGATGGTAAATGAAATGCTTGATTTCGATCATGCAGTAGGTATAGCTCTCGACTTTGCAGAACGGGATGGAGATACCCTGGTATTAATCACAGCGGATCATGAAACAGGAGGAGTCACAATTGCAAACGGTGATTATGAGAAAAAAGAAATCACCGTAAAATATAATACCGGAGGACATTCCGCCTCTCCGGTTCCATTTTTCTCTTACGGACCGGGAGCTGAATTATTCTCGGGTTTTAAAGACAATATTGCTTCATTTCACATTATGAAAAAACTTCTGAAACTTTAAGTTTCTCTTAACAGACAGACATCAGTTATAATACATAAAATTCTCATGAAAGAAAAATTAAGAAACATCTGTGTTTTTGCTATTGCTATGACTTGCAATATATACAGTGTAGCTGCGCAATATACCGGACATGTTTTTGTCGATAATAATGGAAACCATCGCTATGACCGGGGAGAGAAAGTGCTTCCTGGCGTATCTGTCTCCGATGGACTGAATGTGGTGCAGACCGATAAAGACGGGAAATTCGAGTTGTCCGGCCATGCCCATGCTCGTTTTGTTTATATTACATTGCCGGCTGGATATCGCACGGATACTTATTATCAACGTATCGCAGATGATATGAACAGCTACGATTTTGAGCTTCAGCCTGCCAATCCGAAAAGTATAAAATCCGATGGAACCCACCGCTTTATCCATATTTCTGATACCCATATGTATGATTCTTACCTTACAGCCCTCGACGGATATGCTGCCAGTTCTAAGGATTTGCGCGATTATGTAGAAAATGAGGATATCGCCTTTCTTATTCATACCGGTGATGTCGCACGTGAAGGATTTGCCTCTTACAAGTACTTTTTGAACAATGAAAATATGCCTGCGTCACAAGTCTTTTATTGCATAGGAAATCACGACCTGGGCAGTGGAAAGTATGGCGAGGAATCTTTTGAGAATCATTTCGGACCGGCATATTATTCGTTTGAAGTAGGTAATATTCATTACATTGTCACTCCAATGCCGGGGGGAGACGGTAAGCCTGATTTTACGCAGGAACGTATCGGCCAGTGGTTGAAGAACGATTTGAAGTATGTACCGGCCGGCAAACCGATAATTTCATTTAATCATAGTGTGATGAGCGGAGACGGACATTTCAGGTTCGGTAGTAATGAAACCGGATTTATTGATTTAGCTGAATATAATTTGAAAGCATGGATCTATGGACATTGGCATCATGACCGGATGTACCATTATGACGGCTCAGACGTACTGATGATTTGTTCTCCGGGACATGTACGTGGTTCTTACGACCATTCTCCATCTTCATTCCGTGTGTTGACTACAGGACCGCAAGGACAACTCTCTTCTGAAATTCGTTATCCGTATATTGACAAGTCCGTTACCATTTCTTCTATTGACAATGGAATGGCTGCAACTCTCTCTGACGGAACGGTTCCCTTGTCTGTCAATACTTATTCATCAGTATCTCCGGTACGGAAAGTTTCTTATAGCTGTTTTAGCCGGGGAAAAAAATACTTATCAGACCGTCCGTTAAAACAAAACTCCGACTTTAACTGGAGTGATAATATAGCACTTCCATCTTCACTGGATAATCAAATTGTGACCGTGAAAGTGACTGCAACCTTTGCCAATGGGGAGGTGTCCCAAGAAAGCGCTTCCTTCTGTTATCGAAATGCTACAAATACACAGGTAAAAGTGAATAAGGATTGGACAAACCTGCTCCAAAACGCCGCACATGTCCCAGAATTAAAAGATACTTTACAATTGCCTTTACAATTAGCCTGGGTGCAAAATATAGGTGCCAACATCTATTTCTCATCACCACTCATCTATAAAGGAGCCATATATGCAGCTTCACTTGATGACAACGGTCTTGGTAAGGCTTCCGTAACTTGTATGGATGCACAAACGGGACAGATCCGCTGGCAGTATCCTTTGAGACATTCAGTTCGCAGCAGCATTGCTGCAGAAGATGGTTGTATTTTCGCACAAGATATAAACGGATGGCTGTATGCCATAGATGCAGCAACCGGTAAACTGGTATGGGAGAAAGACCTGGAGATGGATAAGCAGGTACCGCTGGACAATGGACTGGTAACGTCCGATGGCGTAGTCTATGCCGGAACGGGGCGTTCGTTATGTGCATTCCAGGCAAAAACAGGTGAGTTGATTTGGCAGAACAAAGACTGGGATACCGGACATGGTACTTCCTCCACATTTTCTGTGAATAACGGTATACTGGTCGGCCAGGCTTTCTGGGAAGCGGCCTATGCCAACGATGCCCGTACGGGACAGAAGCTGTGGAGCAGAGGAGGTTATGGATTCGGTAGTTCGGCTGCCATGCATGGAGGGCTGATATATTCCATCTCGAACCGTTCGTTATTTATTGTCGATGCAAAGACTGGCAAGCGGTTAATACAAAAAACATACGATTTCGAGTTGAAGAACCTTTCCACTCCGTTGGTAACGAATGATGAAATTATTTTCGGTACGGCAGAAAACGGAGTAGTGGCAGTTGACCGCAATACTCTGGAAGTGAAATGGCGTTTCCGGACAGGACGGGCCATGATCTATACTGTTCCTACCTTAGGAGATCCGGCCTCACCGGTAGAAGCAAGTCCGGTTTTGAACGGAGATATTGTTTACGTGGGAGCATCTGATGGTGCATTATATGCCCTGAACCGTAAAGACGGTCAGTTGTTGTGGAAGCATGCAATGGGTGCTCCCGTATTGGCGACGGTGGCAGTGAGCGGAAATGCTTTGTTTGTATCAGACTTTTCAGGTAATGTATATGGATTTGTTTCAAAATAAGCCCTTTACATCTCCATGAAAATAAAATGTCACTAGAAGAAATGAGAATAAAAACATCAACAATTATGTTCTTACTATAATAAAGAACAATCTATATGTAAGTATGAAACGAACGATTTATCTACTGGCCTGTATCTTTAGCTTATTGCAGGCCTCTGCACAAAACAACGATTTATCCTGGGAAGAATTACAAAAGCAATATCAATTCCCCCAATGGTACACTGATGCCCGGTTCGGTATTTGGGCAACAATCGGACCGCAATCCGTTCCTTTACTGGGTGGAGGATGGTATGCACGGCATATGTTCATGCAAGATGTGGGTTCACAGCAATTCGGTAAAAACGCATACGAATATCACCGTAAAACTTTCGGACCACAATCCCAGAAAGGATACACGGAAGTTATCCATCAATGGAAAGCTGAACGACTGGATACCGATGAACTTGTCAGATATTTCAAATCGATCGGTGCCAGATATATTGTTGTTCATGCCAACCATCACGATCATTTCGATAACTTTGCATCTACCTACCATCCCTGGAATTCAGTAAACATGGGGCCTCACAAAGACATTGTAGGTCTCTTCGAAAAGTCGACCCGCAAATATAAACTACCGTTCGGAGTCAGTTCACACGACGACCGTTTCCTGGGCTGGTGGCTACCGGCATTCGGAGCTGACACATCGGGTGTTTATAAAGGTATTCCCTACGAAGGCCGGATGACTAAAGATGATGGAAAAGGAAAATGGTGGGATGGTTACGACCCAGCCCAACTGTATGGCCTTCCTCCGGAAAAAAGAACTCCGGAATACGAAGCAGAAGTAAAAAAGAACCATATGCTCCGCCAGCAGGAACTTGTCACAAAATATAATGTCGACCTGTTATGGGTAGACGGTTACGGATTTCCATATGGCAATTACGGGAAAGAAGTATTCCGTACGCTATTCAATAACAGCCTGAAACGTAATGGTAAAATCGATGCCGTCGGAATTGCAAAAGTCGATAAAGAACCGATGTTGGTCAAGGATATAGAAGCAGGTGTAGCGGAAGAAATTCTGCCTTATCCCTGGGATGGAATATTTACCTTCACCCACTGGTTTTACAAAGAAGATAATCCGCTGATGCATAATGCCCGTTCCATTATAGAACTGACAAGCGACATTATCAGCAAAAACGGCAACATGCTCCTAAATGTCGAATTGAAAGGTGACGGAACGATTGCTCCCGAGCATAAAGAGATACTGGACGATGTAGGCAAATGGATCAATATCAACAACAAGGCGATCTATGCCAGCAAACCATGGGTAATTTACGGTGATAATCTCAATTCGTGCAAGCGGGAAATAGAAAGGAATATAGTGAATGCCGATAAGGACAACGTTATGAAAGAGGCTCAAAAGGAAAATTTCAATGCACGCACAGCAAATAGCGCTCCTTACGGACATGATGAAGTACGCTTCACTACACACGGGAAGAACTTGTATATTTTCGTGCTCAACCCGGCCACGGGTAGTATCGATCTGCCTTCGTTGGGACTTACATCGCAGGAACATCCCGGCAAGATACGTTCAGTCAAAATGCTAGGCAGCCATGAAAAGATCCACTTCAGACAGGATAATGAGAGGTTAACGTTCGATATACCCGATAAACGCCCTACCCCTTATGCTGTCGTTTTCGAGGTGCAGGGGGCTATACAATAAACAGACACTAACCTACCAGATAATCAAAAGGTATCAAAAGATAAAGTCTCCGCATCCCGCTCCAGACTACATCTTTTGATACCCTCCGATATAGGATAATGATATTATGCTCTTCCTAAAAACTCATCCACCGTATAATTCAGGAAATTGTTGAAAGGGAGAAGTTCCTGGAAAATCTTGATCGTCTGCTCCATCCAGTCATCCTGCATAAAGAATTCATCCGGCTTATTAGCAGCAAAGCAAAAATCCTTATGCCGCAGAATTTCATCATATTTAAAATCAGCAGGATAACCTGCCGGCATACGCTTCAATACTTCACCTTCCATCACCGGATATGCTTCCTTAAATGAAGGCTTTTCGATAATACTTACAAATTCGTCGATATGATCATATATATCCTGGCGAAGCATTTTCAACAGTTTGGGAGGAGGGCACCAGACACCACCCGACAACATGCAGTTACCCGGTTCGAGATGAATATAATATCCTCCCCGCTCACTGGCACGTCCGCCTTGCGCCATATAAGCTGCAAAATGGACTTTATAAGGAGTTTTGTCCGGCGAGAAGCGCAAATCCCGGTAAATACGGAACTGGCAATCCTTTGCTTCCAGTCCTGCTACCTGCGGGTCGAACAAAGCGATTCGGTTGATTACCTGCTGGACCTCGTCGAGAAAGGCTTTATGCAACACATCGTAGCGGTCTTTATTAGCCTGAAACCACTCACGGTTGTTGTTCACACTTAATTCCTTCAGGAATTGTATAATTTCTGCATTCATAAATAGCTGTTTATTTTATCAGCAAAGATAAGGAATTATATTATTCATTATCCCAGTTTCTGTCCGTCCGGAAAGGTGCAACCGGCAATCCCTCTTTATTGAACAGGTTGCCGACAGTAGCATCATCAAAACAATATTGCACCATAACCGGATTTTTCACTTTAGGAGAAGAAACGACAACCGTACTCTCTTTGATCTGCGCTTTTGCCGGCTCGAAGACGCCGTCTTCACCAGCTATCCGGAAGCCAACGATTTGTTTCTCCTTACACATTAACCCGTTATCGGCATGAAGGAAAGAAATAACGGCTTTATTTTTATTGACTGTCATCCCTTCGAACACCGGAGATTCAAAACCGGACTCAAGCCGCCCGTATGTTTTCCCTAAGGCCAGATTAGCCAGACGAAGTCCGACACTCTGTTTGTCTGTCGGATGAATATTCTTCAGATCAGCTACACAGTCGGAGATAGCCACCATTCCGCAACCCGGAACCGTACGTGCTACCCATTCCTGATGTTCACGAACCAAAGCAGCACCGTTATCTCCGGCATTATAGGTAAAAGGAGCGATCTGTACCAGATAGAAAGGAAAGTCTTTCTTAAAACTTTTCCGCCAGCTCTCGATCATTGTTTTCATCAGGATTCCATAAGAATCTGGATGGTCGCGGTTGGACTCACCCTGATACCAGATAGCACCGGCCAGGGCATAAGGAGTAACCGGATTGATCATCTGATTATATAACACACCCGGTTCGACCGGCCACCACGGGTAGGTCTTATCCGGCATCGCATCACGTAAGCGGGGATTATCCATTACCAGTTCTTCCGGCGTCCATACTTCGGCCGGAGTTCCTCCCCATGCCGAAACGATCAAACCGATGGGGACATTCAGGTCTTTTTGCAGATCGCGCCCGAAAAAGTATGCCACAGCACTGGTATTCTTCATCACATCGGGTGTACAGGTGGCCCACGACGCTTCGCAATTATTCTGCGGAGTGACGGCTCCACGCTTGGGGATATGGAAGAAACGGATATTCGGATAATTGGCAGCAGCTATCTCTTCGTCGCGATTATCTATGTTAGCCATCGGAGTCCACTCCATATTGGATTGTCCGCTGCAAAGCCAGACTTCCCCTAACATTACATCTTTCAATTCACAACTGCCATTTCCCAAAACAGACAGGGTATAAGGTCCTCCGGCTGCTGCCGTCTTCAATGTCGTATCCCAACTGCCGTCCGAACGGACTGTTGCCGTCGCTGTATCCTTCGGAGCCCAGCTACCGACCACTTTCACTGTCGCACTGGCATCTCCCCATCCCCATACGGGTACTTCACTCTTTTGTTGTAATACCATATGGTCGGCAAAAACAGACGGCAGACTGATTTGAGCCTGCATACCGGCCATCAATAAGGAAAGGCCGACAGCCATTCCCATCATTCGTGTAAGTTTCATGTATTTCTCTGTATTTGATTGATTAACGGATTAACAAATGTACAACAAAAATCAGAAAGTGAACCCCAGATTCAGATAAAACTGAAGGCTTGTATTCTGATTCGACATGCTGAAATTCGCGCTTAGCGGACCAGCTATACTATTATAAGCATATCCCAGGCTTCCACCCCATACACTTTTCCCTTTCAGCAGATGGAAGAAATCATTGTGATGAAGCGCATAGTTACCGATCAGGGAAATATAGTTATTCCCCGCAATCCGCTGCCGGAAATGCAAGCGGGTTACAACAACCGAATTATCGAATATCTCCATCCGGTTGATCCCGGCAAAAGGCAACTGCTGAGGAACATAACGCCCCTCTGCCTCACCGCCGACCGCATTCAGAAAAGGATACGCCAGATTTCCCCCGATCAGCACACGTCCGTACAGAGAAGGGAGAACGCTGAAATGAGCAGTAACAGGAATGACGGAAGTAAAATTCAACCCGATAGCCGAGAAAGGAGCATGTCCGTTATAATTGACAAAGTTATCCGTATATACAGAATAATCGGCTTTCAGGGAAACACCTTTCGTCGGAAAATACCGCCGGTCGAGTGTCTCCAGATGAGCCATCGCAAAATAACTGATAAATCCCTCCGGCTTTACTTCAAATTGGTTGTTATCCCCCGTATACAGGAAAGAATTATAATCGTAATATTCATAACGTAACCCTAGTTTGAATTTGAAATTCAACCAGTTCATATCCGAATAGCCGAATTCGGCAAAATGATGGGTGTAACTGGTATTAAACGTTTTATGCCCTTTCCTGTAAATATCCAGGTCCTGATAAGTGAACTGGTAAGCCAGGTTTAGATTACGTAACGGATTCCTTTCGATGGCATAATCCAGACGGGCATACGAGGTCTTTCCCCCGACACGCCCGGTAAATCCCAACTTGGAATGATTACGTGCCCGGTAATCGAAAGTCGCATTCACCAACACACCGATGATCTCTTCCGAATCGAAACGCAGGCCGAGATTCACGGAACTAACCGATTTCTTTTGCGCCGTCAGTACCAGATCCTGCTGTTGCTCTCCCGTCAACATATAATTCACATTGGAGTAAGCATTGGAACCGATCAGCACAGACATCGCATGGTGAAGTTCCTTCAACGTGATCCGGCTGTTCTCACGCAAGCCACTGATCTTCATCAGCCACTTCTCATCTCTCGGATCCGTGCCGGTAAAAGAAATAGTACGGATATAAAAGCTATCGGTAGGCAACGCCGGATAGGACTTCCGGAAATGCCCGTGTTCTTCCGGACGGAAATCTTCTGCTATCCCGATCTTCTCTTTCAATGCAATGATCTCGTCCCAATGGGCATAAGCCTCCTGTTCTCCACGCCTTATCAGGGTATCCAACGCAACCGTAGTGAAACTGGCAGCATTATAAGATGTCATATTCGGACGGAGTAGCAGGTCTGTCTGCTCCTTGTTCTTCGCATATTTTTCATATCCATGCAGGGCGATGATTTGCCCTACCACATCACCGGGCGTATTCAGGGCTTCCAGCTTCTTCAAATCGCTGGTTCCCAGATCCACACCGATAATGATATCGGCTCCCATCTGCCGGGCGACATCAACCGGAAAGTTGTCATTGAGTCCGCCGTCTATCAAGACCATACTATCCAGGCGGACAGGAGCGAACACAGCCGGTATCGCCATACTGGCACGCATTGCCAACGGCAGGCTACCTTTACGGAACACATAATCCTTCCCGTCGACAGCATCCACCGCGACACAGGCAAAAGGAATATTGAACTTCTGGAAATCGACGGAATCATGATAACCGATTGTCAGATTGGAAAACAGATTCATCAGGTTTTGCCCTTTGATCATTCCCTGGATGACACGGTCTTTCTTTTCTTTTCCGAAAGGCAGGGATAGAATATACCGTTCGGAATTTTCTTTTTCCGGAAAAGTCAGGCTATTCCGTTTGATACGGTCGCTGAGCAGCATTGTCCAATCCTGCTCCAACACCATTGTATCTATTTCAGCCGGAGTATATCCGATAGAATATAATCCTCCGACAATAGCTCCCATACTGGTACCCGCCACGTAATCGATCGGAATACCAGCTTCCTCCAACACTTTCAACACGCCTATATGAGCTACTCCTTTTGCTCCTCCGCCACCAAGCACAACCCCGACTTTCTTCCGTTGGGCCGCTAAAGATGGCAAAACAGCCAGCACCATCAGCAAAAAGCATAGTAACTTTTTCATCTCCACTCTATTTATGACAAATGTAATCGGTTTATATCAAAGATGCAAACAAATCACTTCAAAGCCGATAAGTACATAAAAATAGTAAATAAGCCATTATCCTCTCCGATAAATGTACTACTTTTGAACCAGTATTCTCACTATAGAAAAACACTCAATATGCAAAAAAGTACATTATGCCTGTTACTATGCTGCTTTACCCTACAAAGTCATGCGATAGTAGAGCCATTGAAAGGCTACCAGTATGCCACAGAACAAGCGCCAAAAGGGAATGAATGGGAATCGCCCGAAAACATTGCGCTGAACAAAGAACAACCCCATGCCTATTTCTTCTCTTTCCAGGATCAGGAAAGCGCCCGGAAAGTACTACCGGAAAACAGTACTTACTGGCAATCGTTGAACGGAGACTGGAAATTCAACTGGGTACCGACTCCCGAAGAACGTCCGAAAGATTTCTACCAGACGAACTTCGACGTATCGGGTTGGGATAATATCCCCGTACCGTCGAGCTGGAATATCGTCGGTCTTCAGAAAGACGGAACACAGAAATACGGGACACCTATCTATGTGAACCAACCCGTTATCTTCCAGCATAAAGTGGCAGTCGACGACTGGCGCGGCGGTGTGATGCGTACGCCGCCCGAAAACTGGACGACTTTCAAACACCGTAACGAAGTAGGTTCCTATCGCCGCGAGTTCACTATTCCCAAAGACTGGGAAGGAAAAGAAGTCTTTATCAACTTCGACGGAGTGGATTCTTTCTTCTATCTCTGGATAAACGGCCACTATGTAGGTTTCTCCAAAAACTCACGCAATACGGCCAGCTTCAATATCACTCCCCACCTGGTAAAAGGGACGAATATAGTGGCAGCCGAGGTCTATCGCAGTTCGGACGGTTCGTTCCTGGAAGCACAGGATATGTTCCGCCTGCCGGGTATTTACCGCAATGTTTCGTTGACTGCCGTTCCTCAACTGCATGTCCGCGACCTGGTCGCTACTCCCGACCTGAATGCGACTTACACAGACGGTTCGCTGACCATCTGCGCCGATATCCGCAATCTGGGGAAAAAGGCGGCCAAAGATTATTCACTGACCTACTCGCTATATGCCAACAAACTATATTCCGATGAGAATACAAAAGTAGAAAATGTAACGGCATCCGTTCCCGTCCCTGTACTGGCAGCCGGACAGGAAATCAGGACCGAAGCTGTTTTGAATATACAAAACCCGAATAAATGGTCTGCAGAACAGCCATACCGCTATACATTGGTCGGAGAACTGAAAGACAAAAAAGGCCGTACGATAGAAACCTTCTCCACGATTGTCGGCTTCCGCAAAGTAGAGATCAAAGACACGCCTGCTTCGGAAGATGAATTCGGGTTGGCAGGACGTTACTACTATGTAAACGGCAAAACGGTTAAACTGAAAGGTGTCAACCGTCACGAAAGTAATCCGGCAGTAGGCCACGCCATCACCCGTAAAATGATGGAAGATGAAGTCATGCTGATGAAACGTGCCAATATCAACCATGTCCGCAACTCCCACTATCCGGATGATCCGTACTGGTATTATCTGTGTAATAAATACGGGCTCTACCTGGAAGATGAAGCAAACATCGAATCGCACGAATATTATTATGGTGCCGCTTCTCTGTCTCATCCGAAAGAATGGAGGGATGCACATGTAGCCCGTGTATTGGAAATGGTACATGCCAATATCAACAACCCGTCTATTGTGATCTGGTCATTAGGAAATGAAGCCGGTCCGGGACCGAATTTTGTAGAAGCTTACAACGCACTGAAGAAAGTAGACCTGTCCCGTCCCGTCCAGTATGAACGAAATAATGATATCGTAGACATGGGCTCCAATCAGTACCCTTCCATCTCATGGGTACGCGGTGCCGTGAAAGGCGATTATGATATCAAATATCCGTTCCACATCTCTGAATACGCCCACTCGATGGGAAATGCCTGCGGTAACCTGATCGACTATTGGGATGCCATGGAATCGACCAATTTCTTCTGCGGCGGCGCTATCTGGGACTGGGTAGACCAGTCTCTCTATAACTACACTCCGGATGGCAAACGTTATCTGGCTTACGGAGGTGACTTCGGTGATACGCCGAACGACGGGCAGTTCGTAATGAACGGTATCGTATTCGGTGACCTGGAGCCGAAACCGCAATATTATGAAGTAAAGAAAGTATACCAGCATATCGGTGTATCGGAAGTCAATACGGAAAAAGGTCTTTTTGAGATATTCAACAAATACTATTTCAACGACTTATCCGGCTACGATGTCAAATGGTCGCTTTATGAAAACGGCAAAGAAGTGGAAAACGGTTCACTGAATCCGGGCAAAGTGGCACCACGTACCCGCGTACAGGTTTCCGTTCCCTATACATACAGTAAATTGAAGGCCGACAACGAATATTTCGTCAAAATCCAATTTCTGTTGAACGACAATACACCATGGGCTCCAAAAGGCTACGTAATGGCGGAAGAACAACTTCCGGTAAAAGCAGCAACAGGTAAACCCGCGATCAGCGAAGTGGCGAATGCCTCTGCCGGAGAACCGGTTATCGAGATACAGGCCGACCATCGCCTCACAATCAAAGGAGATAACTTCGTCGCCAAATTCGACAATGAAACAGGAACGATCTACAGCCTGAACTATGGAGGCGAAACCATTATCACCGACGGTAACGGTCCGAAACTGGATGCTTTCCGTGCCTTCACCAACAACGACAATTGGTTCTACGGAAGCTGGTTTGAAGCCGGACTGCACAATCTGAAACATAAAGCGACTTCCTTCAAAATGATCAAGAGGAAAGACGGTGCTGTCGCATTGTTCTATACCGTTGAATCGCAAGCTCCTAATGCAGCCAAGATATTAGGCGGGACATCGAGCGGTAAAAACAAAGTAGAAGAACTGACCGACAAAGTATTCGGTGAAGACGACTTCAAATTCACTACCGACCAGGTATGGACGATCTACCGCGACGGCTCCATCGAATTGCAGGCAAGCATTACTTCCAACAACCCGAGTCTGGTTCTGCCGCGTCTGGGGTATGTGATGAGAGTTCCTCAACGTTACGAAAACTATACCTATTACGGACGAGGTCCCGTTGAAAACTACGCCGACCGCAAAGCCGGACAGTTCATCGAAACATACCGTTCGACTGTAGCCGATCAGTTCGTAAACTTCCCGAAACCCCAGGATATGGGTAATCACGAAGATGTACGCTGGTGTGCACTGACCGACAAGGCAGGTCAGGGAGCCATCTTTGTAGCAACCGACCGTCTCTCTACTTCGGCATTACAATACACAGCACTCGACCTGACATTGGCAGGACATCCGTATCAATTACCAAAAGCCGGTGATACGTATCTGCATCTCGACCTGGCCGTTACAGGTCTGGGAGGCAACAGTTGCGGTCAGGGCGGCCCGCTGATCCATGACCGTGTGTTTGCCGGACAGAACAATATCGGTTTCATCATCCGTCCGGCTTCACCGGATTTGTCGGCTGCGGCACAGGTATCGGCTGCCGGCGACATTCCTTTCTCCATTACCCGCAGCCGTACAGGGTTGGTTGAATTGTCGTCTATCGACAAAGAGGCTGTTTTCTGCTACACAATCAATAAGGACAAGAAAGCAAAAGAATATACCGAAGCAATTCCTATGCGGGAAGGCGGAACGATCACAGCCTGGCTGAAGAATAACCCGGAGATCAAGTCGGTGAAGACTTTCAACAAACTGGAAAGTATTCAGACGGAAGTGATTTATGCCAGCAGTGAAGAAGTGGGTGAAGGGGATGCCAAGCATTTGGTAGACGGCGATCCGAACACGATCTGGCACAGTATGTATTCTGTTACCGTTGCCAAATATCCGCACTGGGTAGATCTGGACGCCGGTGAAGAGAAGGCTTTTAAAGGCTTTATCTATATGCCGCGCAAAGACAGCAACAATGGCAATATCAAAGAATATTCCATTCAGGTAAGCCAGGACGGCAAGAACTGGGGGGAACCTGTTAGCAAAGGCATATTCGCCAATAACCGGGATGAAAAGAAAGTCCTCTTTGACAAACCGGTAAAAGGACGTTATATCCGTTTCACAGCATTAAGCTCACAAAACGGACAAGATTTTGCCACAGGGGCAGAACTTACGATCCTGAGTGAATAGAAATAAGTTTATCTGCATAGCTTCTTAATCGGGAAGCTATGCAGATAAACTCATCTCTATCTAAAAATCATATCTGAGACGCATTGTTTTTACAAAAACAACTATCATACTATCATTTCCGTCTCCAATACGCCATATATCAACATGTTACCTTATGATAGTTGCCGTTTTTAACTATCATTCAACTATCATAGAACTATCATTTGGAGCTTTTTCTGTCAAAAGCCCCTTCTATATTCCTTAAAAATAACACCGGAGATGATTATCATGTCTTCATATATTTCTCCCTCTTGTAGTTTTACTTGAAAACTACAGTCCTTTTTCATAGAAACACTTACTTTTTATTGCCAGGATGCCCGTCTTCCCTCTTTTTACACCCCCATCTAAACGATGCTCACACCCGGGTGTCGAAGGGATCAAGACCCGGGTCTCAAACAACACACATTACTATATTACTGAAATAAAGCTATTTATCTGTTCAAAAAAAGACTATAGTCTATGTAACTTTGGAAATAGGAAATGAGAGTTGTATGAGGGTTGAATAAATCTCCTGACTCATTCTATACATTACTTCTTTAAAGTTACAATCATCAATACCGGATTATCATCCTCCTTCAGATTTTTCAATTGTTCATATTCAAGAATAGAAGGATCTTCTTCCGCCAATTCCAGTACTTCGGATGCTTCCAGATAATAAAGCAATACATCATCTGCAATGCGCGTTTCCGGATAAAAAGGTAAACTGCCTTGCATATCATTCTTGATCCGGTTGTTTTTCACCTTATAGCAAGTTCTTTTCTTCTTATCATACAGAGCCAGACGAGGCGACTCATCTTTGTTAGTAACATCCCAGGAGGTATAGGGGAGAAACACCCATTGGGAAGTTTCGTGGAAATCCGGCCGCAGATAGGCTTGTGCAGGCTCAGAATAGGCTTGCCAGTTTCCCTCCAAAATCTCAAAACGTCTTTCTTTCGGTATCTTATACTTTCCCAAATCGAGAATGTAGCGAGGCTGAAGTTGCTCCGAAGTAACCGTAAAGACCGTATCATTATAATATTCTTTACAACAGGCTTCTTCCTTAAAAGAATAAACATAACGGTCATAGCGTCCCCACAAATAATAATTCAACCCATTGGCAATCGTAAACTGATCGTATTGAGGGTAAGTTTTCAATGTCTCTCCCTGCCGGTTAACCAGAACAAGCCGGTCTTTCTTCTGACCTGTATTATTATAGAAGTAGCCGACATACGTACTATCTCCCAACAAGGTAAACTGCCAGCAGAAAGGCATTTTAGACTCCCCTGCATAGTTGCCGTCTACTGTATAGGTAAGAATCCTTCCATTATCCATTATATAAATCTGTTTCAGTCTGTCGTTAGCCGCTATAAATCGGATTATGCTATATTCACCTGGTCCTTGCCCCCGTTTGACTACCGAGCGGACAAACTTACCGTCATCTGTAAATTGCAATAGCCCTTCGCTGCACGGAATGAACAGATTATGATCCACCATCTGTATCATTCCTTGAGATACTTTGGCCACCAAACATTCGGGTTTCGTTTCCAACGGAACAATCTTTACCTTTTCGGCAATTTCACTCAACAAGACTTCCTGCTCCGTCTCAATACCTTTCACAAAAGAAATCGTTACCGGATATCCCGGATCAAAGACTGTTTCCGAAAGGGCTTCTTCACCAGATTTCTTTCCTCCACAAGCCGCCAGGAGCAGACTGGCAGAAAATATAAAAGATATATAGATCTTATTCATAACCGTATCTGATTGATTATCCCGCTTATTTCGATAGTAATTCATTGATAATGCCAATAATCTCCTCGTCCGTTGTATCTGCACTATACCCCTGTATGACTTTTCTGATTATCCGCTGACCATCGAGGATGAAAAAGAAAGGGACTGCCCTTCCGGTTTGAAAAGCCCCGACGACATCATCGTTGGCAGCTAAAAAAGTATACCCTATTTTATGCCTGCCGACATAATTCTGAAGGGCATGTCCTTTCCGCACCCATGTTTCTATGGCAACCACTTCGACATCTTCCGTATTATAATCCTTTTTCAACTTATTCAGAAAAGGGATGGATGCCATGCACGGTCCACAACCGATTCCCGTCAACTGAATGACCAACACTTTGCTTTTGTCATAATCAGACAACGAGACTGTCTTCTCATTAGCGTCTTTCAATGCCCAATCCGGAGCTTTCTTACCAACGAGATCCGACTTTCGCGTCGTATCCCTCACTTCCCCATATCGCCTGATCTCATAACCTTCCGGGAAATAGCTGAACAGGTCGAAATCGGAAATCGAGATCTTGTTTAGTTCCGCATCCACACAGTCTGAAGAAGAAATGCTATGTGACATTTCCCGCCGATATTTATAAGGTAAGTCATCTGATTTACCGATCCATAGCTCATAGACAGAAGTAGGATCTCCAAAATCGAACGGAGGCTTGGGAATATAATAAGCCTTTCCGAAGAACTCGACCTGCCTGTCCTCATGGATAACCAGTTTCAAATAACGGTAATCGTCGAACTCTTTCAAATCGGTCGAGATACTATCGGTCGTCTCCAGGATATAGTTGACAATACTTTTGGTATAATTAAAAAACGGAGGTGATACGGGTCTGAAAGGTAATTTTTTACGTGTAAAATCATCAATCACAATCTCCTTGTCAGCAGGATAGGGTACAGCTCGCACCTCTCCATTATATCCTCCCTTAAAACAGGAAAGATCCGTACCATCCAGTATAACATAGCTGCTTCCGACAGTTGAATCCCGCAAATTCACATATTCTTTACGAAACTGACGCTTAGAATATATCGGGATCGTATCACCAGGTTCCCACGCTTTTACGTCTTCATAATAAGTAGCTGAATTTATTTTATCCAGTTTTTCCCACACCTTTTTCAGGTATTCCGCCGTACCCGTGTCCAGCTTTTTCTTTTGCCCCATGCAGGGAATACAAAAGATAAGAGCGAGCAGCAATATACTCGTCATCCGAATCTGTTTACCCATATTCATATTGTTCTTCTTATTTCAATTGAGCGACTACCAACACCTGATTATCATCCTCTACCAGATCAGGCAGGAGTTTTTCCAGAGAGCCTTTGGCATCAGCCGGTTTTACTTTCTCCAGAAGAATGGAGGCTGACAACACGGCAATCATCTTATTATTCCTGATAAAACGGGGAAAGATAGCACAACCGCCTTCCATATCCTCGGTAAAGCCATCCCATTGGGCTTTCGGGGAACGGACACGGCAAAGGGTTCCATTTTCTTTGTCATACCAGGCAAAACGACGTTCATTTTCCTGAGCATACTCGATTCCCATTCCATGATCCGTTTCCACGATATTGAAGAAATTGAACTTCTTCTCAGCAGCTTTATTGGGGAGGTTGGTTCCCGTATTCGCTTTCTTGTCAACAACGATGACGGCATCACTCTCGCCCGACAATTTCTCATATTGGGAAAGATCCAGTTTATAAACCGGGATTCTTTTCTTCCCTTCCAAACGAAAGATGGTCGTCTCCAAAGGATTCTTATAATAAGTACTTCCCTGATGGTCGTAGAGAATGCCATACGTGAAGATAATTCCCGGATAACGGATTCCCTCTTCCGGTCTGAAGTGGAAGCTATACAATTCCTTTCCTTTGGTATTATATACGAACAGTTCTTTTCCCCTTTTATCCTTCGAGTAGAGGTATTCATTGGTTACTCCGAACAGATTACCGGTTTTATCCCTATAAGTAGTCATCGAGCCGCGTTGTGTCTCAATATCATACAAATATTTACCGTCAAAAGAATAAACCAGTACCTTTCCTTTTCTGAAATCGGACATAAAGATCTGCTTCGCATCTTCATCGTAAGTGACAGCCATGATGGACTGGGTATATTCCCCCGGACCTTCCCCCGCCTTTCCTATCTTACGGACAAATTTACCTTCCGGCGTAAACTGGAACAGATTAACATAATCGCAGACAAACAGATAATCAGCAGTAAAGGTCACATCCAGAATATCTTTATCCAGCAATGACTCCGTAGTCGTTTCCAACGGGATGTATCTCACACCGGAGGCTACATCACTCAAGTTTAGCTCTTTCTGCTTATTTACACCATCCGCAAAAGCGATATTCTTTTGTGCCATAAGCGGCATATAGAATGCCAATACGAGCAACCATACTCCTGTGATTCTGATACTTTTTCCCATATCCGTACTGATTTAATGATTAATACCGTATGATCCCGGTTTTGCCATCCATTCCTATTTGACGGCTTTCCCTTCTATTTTAATTTCTTTCGCCGAATCTCTGGCAGCTATTTCCTTCTGATGTTTTTTCTCGTATTCTTTCATAGCTGCTTTCATTTGTTCACGACGTTTCTTCTCCAGGTCTGAAGGCTCCGGAAGCTGATTGATCAACCCCTGCAGGTCAGCCATAGACAGTTTGCTCTTCCTTCCGTCAGGAGCCAGCATGGTCAACTCCTTCATATCCCGGAAGAAAGCCTCCTTGTATAAGTCTTCCAGGAAATAACGGAAGCCGAACAGGTTTTCTTTCGGTTCATTTTTCTTCATCAACTCAGTCATATAGATATATTTGCTGAAAAGAGCTTTCTGCAATCGCTTCTCGTCGTCAAACATCTCCGAATCCCTTAGCCAATAATGTTTATTGATCTCATACAGCAGGTTCAACTGTGTCGGATCCTTTTTCCAGGCTTCATAATACACCTTTTCAGCTTCATTGAAACGGCCATCCCGCTCCAGAGCACTCCCCCTGAAAGTCGCCAGTAAATTGACAAAGAATTTCTTCGGCTTCATACATTCTTCCGCCCTATCAAACAATTCATAGGCTCGTTGCCGGTCATAAGTCTTACCCAATGTACCTCCGTACAGCAGAATCGTTTCCACATCCGTCGAATCGATCTCGTAAGCGAGTTCCAAAGGTTCCACCGCATCCAGTGCATGACCGGACATATAACGGGAAGCACCGGCATATTTCAGATTGATAAAAGAAGAATCTCCCTCTGCCAGCAGATTGCTGTAAATGGTATCTGCCTTCAGATAGTTTTTTGTCATATATAAGGCCATTCCCTGGCTCTGCCGTATCTGCCGGTTATCCGGGTTATAAAACAAAGCGGTATCACAGACTTGCAATGCCCCTTTTCCATCTCCTTGCCAAAGCAAGGCATTGATCAGCGAAGAAGCGACACGGATATTCTCCGGATTGATTTCCATGGCACGGGCATATAATTCCAAAGCGATCAACATGTTCATACCGCCTTTTTTCATATGACAGTCGGCCAGACCCGCCAGGATCGTGGGATTATCACTCTCATACGAAGTAAGCGTACGATAGTAGTCCATCGCTTTATCATAATCCCCAAGTTGATAGTGAAGGCGTGCCAACTGATTGTTTGCATAAAAGTTGAGGCTGTCTGCTTCCAGCACCTTTCCGTAACAACGTTCCGCTTCTGCAATCTTACCATAATTAATAGCAGCACGGGCAAGTGCATTCAACGCATCCACATTTGTTGTATCCATCGACAGACAATGTTGAAAACACCGGTATGCTTCCTTATACCGGAACATGCCCTCATACGCCTGTCCGATAGCCGACATGGTCGCATAACTCGCAGAATCTGCCGCCGTCAGGCTATCTACACGGGTAAGTACTTCCGGAAATTGTTTTCTGTTCACCAACTCTTGCAAGGAAAGTTCCTGAGCCTGACTGACAAAATGTAAAACACTGAAAAGAAGTAAAAGGGTATATTTACAGACCATAAGTTTTCGTATTTTGAGATTAGTAAACATTTTATGAATCGAAACTATCTTAAATGAACAACCATCAGAACGGGGTTATCATCTTCCTTCAATCCTTTCAATTGAGGATGCTCCAGAATAGAGGGATCTTTCTCCGCCTTCTCCCAGATCTCGGAAACCGACCATACACTTACCAGCAAGTTATCTCCCACCGAGGTATAAGGTATAAACGGAAGTCCTCCTTCCATATCATTCCGAACAGTACCGTCTGCCACCTTAAAACAGGTTTTGTTTTTCTTATCATACATGACCATTTCTTCCAAGTTTTCCTTTTCTCCCGCCCAATGCGTATAAGGCATAAGAAGATAAGAATCAGTCTCAAACACATTTACACGAAGATAAGGAGCGGCATTACGTTCAAACTTTTTACGATCGCCATTCGATGTTTCCCACCTGGTTTCAACAGGGATAGCATATTTACCCAACTGAATAATATAGCGGGGGTGTAATTCTTTTTCGGTAACAGTATATAAGGTATCATTATAAAAATCCTTATAGTACAAATCTGTATCGTAGTGAGACAAATAACGGTCGTTAGCTCCACGCATCGAAAAGCTCATTTTTCCATCCGTCGTGAACAGGTCGTAACGGGGAAAACCTTTCAACTTTTCACCTTTTTGATTAGACAGGATAACACATTCTTTTTCCTGACCGGAAGAATTATACACAAAAGAAGCTATAGTACTATCATTCAGAACCGCGGCTTGAATCGGGTCCAGAAGAAAAGGTATACTCCTTTGGAACTCACCGGCTGTAGAGTAAACCAGTATTTTGGCACTGGTTACCAGATAGATCAATCCCAGATCATAATCTGTATCCAGGAAACGGACATAATTATATTCTCCAGGGCCTTGACCCGAACGACCTATCCTACGGATATATTTTCCATTACCATCAAAAAGCCAGACACTTTTACTACATGGAACTACATAATTTCCATCTACATATTGAATAGCACCCCAGATGTTAGACAACAGACATTCAGACTTTGTTTCAAGCGGAATGTATTCTACCCTATCAGCGATCTGACTCAAAGTAACCTCACGTTCATTCGCGACTCCAGATTCAAAAGGAACAGTCACCGGATATTCGGAAACAACAGGCTCCTCCGTCGACTGAACTGTTTGTTCGCCGGTTTTCTTTCCGCTACAGGCTGCCAACAACAAGCAAGTGAAAAATAAAGAACAAACATTCCATTTATTCATAATCGAATTGTTTTAAAATCATTCAATTATTCCGACTTCTTTTCTTTCGATCCTTGTTCTTCAGCAGATTTCTGAGCCGCCCGCATTCCTGCTTTAAAAGCTTCGGAGTTCTCATCGATAGGCTCCAGCTTGGGATTCACCGCTTTCTTTCTCTGTTTGAAGTTTTTCTCCATCTGTTCCTGAAGTTTCTTTTCAGCTTCCGGAGTTTCGGGCAAGCGGTCGATGATAGACTTCAGTTCATCCACCGACAGTTTGCTTCTTTTTCCATCCGGAGCAATCAATCTCAATTCTTCTTTCTTTTGGAAGAAAGCATCTTCATACATATATTGTAATAAAGGACGGTATACATGGAATCCTTTCAACGTCTTTCCGGTCAGGAAACATTCTTTCAGGAAGGTGACCTTGATAAATAAAGCACGATCCCTTTCCTCTTCCGCATCTTCATAACTCGGTCCCCAGTTTGAAAATTTCTGCTCGATACGGAACAACAGGTCCAAACGGTCCTTATTGGCAAGCCATTCTTTATACAACAGTTTCTCGGCCTCTCGCGGCTTGCCGTCTTTCCACAAGGTCTCAGCGCGGGAATTCAGCAACAGATTGACCAGAGCCTCGTTCGGTTGCATCAACTGTTCCGCCTTATCGAACAATTGGAAAGCACGTTTACGGTCGTATGTCTTACCCAAAGCGGCACCTAGTAACAGAGTCGTTTCCACATCCGTCGTATCTTTCTGGTAAGCCCATTCCAACAGGTCGATCGCATCCATGGCACGCCCTGCCAGATAACGCGAAGCACCCCCATATTTCAATGTCAAAAAAGAAGTATCGCTTTCTGCCAGCAGATCGCCATATAAAGTATCGGCTGTGGCATACTGCTTATTCATATAGAATCCCATTGCCTTACTGCGGCGTAACGATTGATTTCCGGGGTTATAATACAATGCCGTATCGCAGACTGCCAATCCGTCCAGCACATTCGGTCCGCCCAACCGGTACAGGCAATTTACCAGCGCACTGGCCAGTCCGGCATTTTCACGGTTCACATTATAAGCCTGATAGTAGCAGATCGTAGCCGCCGGTATGGCATTCATCTTCATATAGCAATCAGCTATATTCCGGTAGATAACAGGATTTATCTTTGTCGTATCCTGATCGCGCAAAACGTTGAACTGTAACACGGCATTCTCGTAATCGCCGACCTGCGAATATAAGCGGGCCAGTTGATAATTGGCATAAAAGTCCGTACTGTCTGTTTCCAGCACTTTCAGGAAACAATCTTTGGCTACAGATGCTTTTCCCAGATTCATTGCCACCCGGGCAACGGATGTGAAAGCATCCGCATTTGTCGTATCCATTTGCAGACAATGCTGATAATACAGGTAGGCTTTATCATACTCCAACATTCCTTCGTAAGCCTGGCCGATAGCCGACATAGTAACATAATCGGCAGAATCTGCCGGAGTAAGACTATCGGCCCGGGCAATCACTTCGGGAAATTTCTTCTTATTCACCAGTTCCTGAAGCAATAGACTCTGTGCCTGCCCTATAAAGGGCAGGACACTGAGAAGAAGCAAAACAGTATATTTGTGCATCATCTACTCTTATGTATTAAATAATTACTGCAATCTGAATGTTACAGGCGTCGTATATTTTACTTTTACAGCCTTTCCGCGCTGCATGCCCGGAGTCCACTTAGGCATTTGATTGATCACACGTAAAGCTTCTTTATCGAGAGAGGGATCGACTCCCTGGGTCACTTCCGCATCGCTGATACTTCCATCCGGATTGATAATGAACGAACAAGTAACACGTCCCTGGATGCCGTTTTGCTGGGCAGCTATCGGGTACTGTACTGTTTTTGCAATAAAGCGACTGAGAGCATCCTCTCCACCGGGGAACTGCGGCATTTTCTCTACCATTACAAATACCTGGTTGGAAGCATCGACCGATTCTGTTGCTTTTTGCTCACCATAACCGACAACAATTATTCCGTTATCATCCTCCTTCTGATCTCCGCTGGGAGCAGGTTTGTTATTATCATTTCCCTGCAGACGGAAAGTCACCGGAACCGTATATTTAACGGCAACCTCTTTACCACGCTGGGTTCCCGGTTTCCAGTTAGGCATTTGAGACAGAACTCTGACAGCCTCCTTGTCAAGCGACGGATCTACGCCACGAATCACTTCTATATCAGAGATAGAGCCATCTTTTTCTACTATAAAAGAAGCCGTCACACGCCCCTGGATACCATTTTCCTGAGCGATTACCGGATATTTAACACTCCTTGCCAGGAATTGCAACAAAGCACCTTGTCCACCCGGAAATTCCGGCATGACTTCTACTACCGTAAAAACCAGATCCGAAGGATCTCTCGGCTTCTGAGGAGTAGCCGGAACAGCCGCAGGAACCGGTTGATTCCTTTGTGTGCTTCCATCCGAATACAACTGTACCTTCAGGTTACCCAACACATCCTTTACCGATACCTCTTTCGACTTCATTGCGGGGAAAGAAAAACTAAGGACGGCATCCTTCGTTGTTTCAAGAGCAAAGTTACCTTTGGTATCTGTAATAGTACCGACATTGGTTCCTTTGATTATCACTGACGCACCGATTACCGGCGCGTTAAAATCGTCAATCACCTGACCTGTCACTTTCACGTTATCCCCTTGGGTGACTCTCACCTCGGTAGCTTCTTTTACTTCGGCAACAGCATCGGCAGCTATTTCCTTAGTAATACGGGCAACTGCCTCGATGTTGCTCAGCAGCATCAGAAAGGCTGCCAGGGGAATGAATATCAGGTATTTTGTTCTTCCGATCCCGTGAGATCTTTTTTTGTTCATCATACTAATTCTGTTTTTTAGATGTAATACGTTAAAACTATTATATAATGTTGCTGCAGCCTGATAATGATGGGCAAGTCCTAACAGGTGATACTGATAGCTCTTGCAGTCGTATCCGGATTGGATAACGGTATTGTCTGCCAGATATTCCAGATTATGGCGTACCTCGCGCTTCAAAAGCCACGCAAAAGGATTCACCCAGCATATAACGGTAATCAGCTCGCAAATCATCACATCTACCGAATGCCATTGGAACACATGGGTGCATTCGTGTGTAAGTATCTCATCTATCTCTTTATCCGAATGGCTTTCCGGATGTATGAATATCATTTGGAAGAACGAAAAGGGGCCGGCGGGTTTATCCAGTCGGTAAACCTCGACACCGTGAATAATGGTCCGCTTACTGCGGTAAGCCAGCAGCAGGATGCTGGTCAACTGCACAAAGAAGCGGACGAATAAAAGAGCCACGACACCCCAATAAATATAAGAACTTGCCGAAAGAAGCATATCTTTCCAGTCTGTTTTGACAACTGTTTCGGGAGTAATCGTCACTTCCGGCATCATTGCCGAATACATCATGATCACTTCCGTCATCGGCTCCTGTTCCTTCACCCAATCCTGGATATTCAGCAGCGGGTAAAGCAATGCCAGTCCAAAGAAAGCAAGGAGTGAAACCCGACGCAATTTAAAGAACGTATCTTTGTAAAAGAGCAGACGGTAGAAGGCGTAAAAGAGTACAAAGGCTACATTCACCTTCAAAAAGTAGGCAAATTCCGGTGTCATGGTAATAAGGTGTTTAAAGGTTTATTCTTTTCCTTTTTCTATCAGGTCGATGATATCTTTCAGATCATCTGCCGAAATCTTCTGATCTTTAGCAAAGAAAGAGACCATTTCCTTGTACGAGTCCTCGAAGTAGTTACGAACAACACCGCTCATAAAAGTACGCTTGTATTCACTTTCCGGTATCATCGGCGTGTACTCATACGTATTGCCGTAGCGTTTGTTCTTTACATACTTCTTACGTTCCAGATTCTTTACAATAGAAGCGAGCGTTGTATAGGGCGGTTTCGGGTCTGCATATTTCGCCAATATATCTTTAACGAAACAAGGACCAATCTGCCAAATCAAGCGCATTACTTCTTCTTCCTGCATTGTCAATTTTTCCATGATTCTTATCAATTTACGATTGTATCGCAAATCTACGAAAATATCGTATATCTGCAAATAAAAAAGGGATAATAAGTGTTAAAGATCAGTATAACCATATATTTATTTTATCCGGCAGGAAAGTTGTTACCGACAGCGTCGGCAAAATAATCGACGCTGTCGGCAATATTGTTGACACTGTCGGCAAAGCTTTCGACACTGTCGACAACAGATTATACGGGCAGAAAAACAAAACCGGCAGACACCCGGACAAACAGATAGTCGAGGATATTATTTTTTTCCGTTCTCTTCTTTCCACTTATCCCGCATCTTCATGCGTTTGATCTGCAAATAGCGTAGCAGGAAGATTACGAACAGGGAAACTCCCATCACCGAAAGATACTGTACCCAGTCCGGATCAGGTTGCTTCCCGGGCCATCCCCATACGCTCATAACAATCAGATAAACTAGCAGGACACCGGTTGTAATATTAATTCTTTTCATAACGGATTCTCTTTTTCACTTTTGAACAGGCAAAGATACAAGATAGTTTATTTTTTCATTGGGTCAGAACGCATTTGTGTTGGGCACGATAACTATCCGTAACAATATTAATTATATAAAAACCTGCAGGCAAAGGCAAAGAAAGGACAGAAGAGCCCGGTGAAACAGAATGATGGTAAACGATACGCCCCATAAAGTCAACGACCTGGACCAGGCCACCGACAGAAAGACCGGACAAGTATAACTCTTTTCCTCTTATCATACAGTCCTTCGTTTCTTCCTGCAAGCGGGAAGAATGGACAATAGCCCCGCCTGGTTCCACGCCGGACGAAGATAGCGTATACCCGGTTTTCAGACGGACAGCATTTTCCGATAATACGCCGGAAGTAAGGTCTATCTCCGTGTCAGACGAGGCTTTTACAAAGAAAGCGGCGAAAGGGGAAAGAACATAATCACTGCCAATCGGATAGGATTTATAATCCGTTCCGTCATAAAGATAAATATTCCCGTCCAGTGCGGGATCGGAAGCGATTTGCGACAATGACAATGGAGACGGCAAAGGATTTCCGCAAAGATACCAGCCGTAGTGCGCCTCATCGATATCAACAACGGAAGAAACACGAACAGGAATAGTTGACGTTTTGCCAAAGTCAGCAGGAATATTATCAGAACTGACAGAAAAGGTCAACGTATTATCAGACGCAGCGGCATCTAAAGAAACCAGATAACCTTTTCCTTTTTCAAAGACAAGTTCATCGGCAGAGACAGCCAGAGAAAGTACCGTCCAGTTACCGGTTGCTTTTTTATTACGGGCACGTTTATCACCATCATAAACCTGCACATATAAATAATTGCCTTTTCCGGAAAAACTTCCATCTTTCAGTTGAAAACGCTTATCGATACCTTTTATACTCACATCGAAAGGAAAAGAGAGGAAATACCATTTACCTTTTTCCGGGAAAGTGTAACAAACCGATAACTGCCTGGTAATAGAGAGTTTACCGACAACCGCCAGTAGATTGTCAGCAGATGTCAGTGCTTTGTCAGTGTTTGTCAGCGGAAAATCAGTCCGGTAAAGGATAAGCTCATCTGTTACAAGATGCCCTTTCTCCGCAATACGCAAACTACCTTTACCTAATAATATCCGTTCACATTGCACTGTGGAATTAACCTCTACCGCACCACCGACTAAAGCGTTCCGATGACGCATTGGCGGAAGATGAGACCAACGGAGCGTATCATTCCAGTTTCCCAGACCTGAAAAAAGAGAGTATTGAGGAATCGTTCCGTAACTGTAAACGCTGTCGATTTGAAAATAGCCGTTTTTAGAAGTACCGACAGGGTCAGATGCCAACAATTCAAGAGAGTAGGGACCATTCTTGAGACCTATAGAATAATGAGTACTTTTAGAAGGGAAAGGACATAAAGCTCCTCTTTTATTTATACCTAAATTATTACTGAATACAGCGTACAAAGTATCACCTGGAACCAATGAATGAACCGTAACTCCTACAACCATGTGCACTTCTTCATAACAAGACAGTGAATATTCCTCAAAAGCAACAGAGGAAGACAACGGCATCTTCAACCCCTGCTGACCTTCGGAAACGGTCGCACCGTTTTTCAGAATATACTTCCAGTTATTACGTTCTGCCTGCGTGAACAACTGCCAGCGGAACGTATCTATCACTGACGGATTAGCATCACTTTGTACAAAAGTACTCCATGTTTCGGGATTTGTTACCTGTGCCTGGAAAGCGAATGGCACCATTAAACAGAAAAGACCGACAACCATGTGTCGGAACACACGTAAATGTTTCTTTTTCATAGCTAAACTATTTTGATCGTTATTGTGTTTGCAAATATAAAGAAATAATTGAAATGATTATCTTTGCTGCATGAAAGAATTTATTATATCAGAAGCACTGACAGAAAAAGCGGTACTCGTTGGTTTGATTACCCCCGAGCAAAACGAACAGAAAGTAAAAGAATATCTGGACGAATTGGCATTCCTGGCCGATACGGCCGGAGCTGATGCTGTCAAAAAGTTTTATCAGAAACTGGACTATCCGAATCCCGTCACCTTTGTCGGAACCGGGAAATTACAGGAGATAAAAGAATACGTGATCGAGAATGAAATCGGACTGGTTATTTTCGACGACGAACTCTCACCTAAACAGCTTCGTAATATTGAGAAAGAACTTCAGGTGAAAATACTCGACCGTACCAGCCTGATACTCGACATATTCGCCAGCCGCGCCCAGACAGCCAACGCAAAGACGCAGGTCGAACTGGCACAATATAAATATATGCTTCCGCGCCTGACCCGTTTGTGGACTCACCTGGAGCGGCAGCGTGGTGGCGTAGGTATGCGAGGACCGGGTGAAACCCAGCTGGAAACCGATAAACGTATCATCCTGGATAAGATAGCCAAGCTGAAACGTGACCTGGTGGATATCGACAAACAGAAAAGCGTACAGCGAAAGAACCGTGGCAAGATGGTCCGTGTCGCATTGGTCGGCTATACCAACGTCGGTAAATCTACGCTGATGAACCAACTGAGCAAAAGCGATGTGTTTGCCGAAAACAAACTGTTTGCTACACTCGATACCACGGTCAGAAAGGTGATCGTCGATAACCTGCCGTTCCTGTTGTCAGACACGGTCGGTTTTATCCGCAAACTGCCCACCGAACTGGTCGAATCGTTCAAGTCGACACTCGACGAGGTACGCGAAGCCGATCTGCTGGTCCATGTGGTAGATATCTCCCACCCGACTTTTGAAGAACAGATCGAAGTGGTGAACAAGACGCTGGCCGAGATCGATAAAACGGAGAAGCCTATGATCATGGTATTCAACAAAATCGATGCCTTCACCTTTGTTCCGAAAGATGAAGACGACCTGACTCCGCGAACACGCGAAAATATCGACCTGGACGAGCTGAAACGTACCTGGATGAATAAGTTACAGGACAACTGCATCTTTATCTCAGCCAAGGAACGGACGAATATAGATGCACTGAAAGCATTATTATACGAACGGGTAAAGCAGATACATATCACCCGTTTCCCATACAATGATTTCCTCTTCCAGCAATACGACGAGGAATAGAGGAATAAGGCAGGAAGAATATAAACAAGTTGACCAATGGAAAAAATCAGAAACCTGCGGCCTGAAGAGATTGCGCTTCTGCAATCTCAGGGTTGCCATGCAGAAAACTGGGAAAATGTGATAGTCCCGGTTGTTTTCGAGACAAAGTATATATATAATGTACGCTTCTCAGGTACAGTCATCCTGGGAGCTTTTGAAAAAGAATTTACTTTACCGGGTGGAGTAAGGAAGCATAGCGGACTCAAAAATACGACATTGCACAACTGTATGCTGGGTGATAATGTATTGATCGAGAATACCCACAATTATATTGCCAACTACCGCATCCAGGACAATTGTTTTATAGAGAATGTCAATGTGATCGTCGTAGACGGGCAAAGTTCATTCGGTAATAACGTACTGGTTTCGGTACTGAATGAAACCGGAGGACGCGAGGTGCCTATCTACGACTGGCTTTCGGCTCCGATGGCTTATGTGATCGCACTTTATCGCCACCGCCCGAAACTGATCGAACGGTTACAGGAATTGATTGCCGGTTACACCCGAAAGATTACTTCCGATTACGGGATAATCGGAGAGAACTCCAAAATAATCAATACCGGAACGATCCGGAATGTCAATATCGGTAAACATGTGACTATAGAGAACTGTACACGCCTGGAGAACGGGACGGTGAACAGTAATGAAAAGGCCCCTGTATATATCGGCGACAGCGTTATCGCCCAGGATTTCATTATCTCGTCAGGTGCGGTAATTGCCGATGCGGCAAAAATCATCCGTTGTTTTATCGGGCAGGCATGCCACGTAACACATAACTTTTCGGCTCACGATTCCCTGTTGTTCAGTAACTGTTCTTTTGAGAACGGGGAAGCCTGCGCCATCTTTGCCGGTCCGTTCACCGTATCCATGCATAAAAGCAGTTTGCTGATCGCGGGCATGTATTCATTTCTGAATGCCGGAAGCGGTTCAAACCAGAGCAACCACATGTACAAACTGGGGCCTATCCACCAGGGTATCGTGGAAAGAGGTTCCAAAACGACCAGCGATTCATACATTCTCTGGCCGGCACGTATCGGCGCATTCTCTTTGGTCATGGGACGGCATCACCATCATAGCGATACTTCCGACATGCCTTTCTCCTATCTGATCGAGAAAGATGACGAGACTTATCTGGTGCCGGGTGTGAACCTGCGGAGTGTCGGTACGATCCGCGACGCCCAGAAATGGCCGAAGCGCGACAAGCGGACCGACCCGAACAGACTGGATATGATCAACTACAATCTGTTAAGTCCGTATACCATCCAGAAAATGCTAAAGGCTGTCGATATCCTGACTAACCTGCAAACCCTTGTCGGCGAGACTTCGGAAATATATTATTACCAGAATACCCGCATCAAAGGTTCTTCCCTGCAAAATGCACTGAAATTCTACAGGATGGCTATCAACAAGTTCCTGGGTAATTCGCTTATCAAGAGACTGGAAGGTACTCAATTCAGCAGCATTGAAGAGGTTCGCAGACAACTGGTTCCAACCACCGCCGAAGGAGCCGGAGAATGGGTCGATCTCTCCGGGTTGATCCTGCCCAAAGATCAACTGGACGGTTTGATTGAGCATATCGAGAACGGCCAAATAAATACGCTGGAGATGGCAGAAGCCTTTTTCCATCTGACGCACCAGTCATACTATGACATGGAGTGGACATGGGCGTACCGGAAGATAGAAGAATATTACGGCATCCAGCTGAACGAAATCACAGCTGATAAAATCATCGAACTGGTTGAAATATGGAAATCATCCGTTATCGGCCTGGACGAACTCCTTTATAAGGATGCTAAAAAGGAATTCTCCCTCACCTCAATGACCGGCTTCGGTGTAGACGGCACCCGCAAAGAAAAAGAAGAAGACTTCGAAGTCGTGCGCGGAGCATTCGAACAAAACCCATTCGTCACAGCCGTAAAAGAACATATCAGCACCAAGCGGGCACTCGGAGACGAACTGATCGGAAGGATGAACCGTATCTGTAACCCGGAAGGATAAATACAAAAGAAGTCATTCCCGGGGACGACTCCGGGGATGATGTTCCAGTATTTCTTTACGCAGGAACTGCCGGTCGATATGGGTATATATTTCTGTAGTCGTTATCTTTTCATGTCCCAACATGTCCTGGATGGCGCGAAGATTAGCTCCCCCTTCCAACAAATGGGTTGCAAAAGAATGTCTGAATGTATGAGGGCTGACATTTTTATGAACCCCCGCCATCTCCGTCTGCTGCTTGATAATATGAAAGACCATGATACGTGACAAGGCAGTTCCCCGCCGACTCAAAAACAGAATATCTTCAAACCCTTTCTTCACTACCACCCCGTTACGGTCCAACAGATAGTTCTTTATCTCACGGATGGCCGTGTCGGAGATCGGAACCAGCCTCTGCTTGCTTCCTTTCCCTTCCACCTTGATAAATCCTTCATCGAAATAAACATCCGAATAACGTAAGGTGATCAACTCCGAAACACGTAAGCCGCAACTGTATAAAACCTCCAGCATGGCCCGGTTACGCTGTCCTTCCGGCAGAGAAAGATCGATAGAATCCAGTATATCATTTATTTCACTGACTGTCAGCACCTCGGGAAGTTTCAATCCGATCTTCGGCGACTCCAACAATTCCGTCGGATCAACTGTTATATAGTCGTCCAGCAGCATGAAACGGTAAAATGACTTTATACCGGATATAATACGGGCTTGCGAACGCGGGTGTATACCGATATCACGCAGTTGGGCAACGAACTGCTGTAAATCCTGATAGGTGATATCTGCGTACTCTTTCCCTTCGCTTTCTATAAAACGGGTTAGTTTATCGAGATCAGTCAGGTAAGCATCTATCGAATTGGCAGATAGAGACTTTTCCAGCCGGAGCCAGGTCTTATATTTGCTGATTATATCTTTTCCTTGTTGCATTGTACACAGGTCATTATGTATGTGTCAAATAAAATCACTACCTTTGCCGGATATTTTCAGCCCGTACAAGGTGGTGCAAAGGTAATAAAGTTACAGCAAATGAAGAAGATTCAGATTATTAACGGTCCTAATCTTAACCTGTTGGGCAAACGTGAGCCAACAGTATACGGTAATGCTTCTTTCGAAGGTTACCTGGACGAGTTACGCGCCCGGTATCCTCAATGCGAAATAGCATACTTTCAGAGTAATATAGAAGGCGAGATGATAAACAAAATCCATGAAGTGGGTTTTGAATACGATGGTATCATAATGAATGCGGGAGCATATACACATACATCCATCGCATTACACGATGCCATAAAATCAGTGACCACCCCGGTAATAGAAGTACATATCTCGAACGTACATGCACGCGAATCGTTCCGTCATGTATCGATGATATCGGCTGCCTGTAAAGGAGTTATCCTCGGATTCGGCCTGGATTCATACCGGTTAGCGCTCGAAGCGTTTATACAGTCGACGGTTAACAAGTGACAGTTGACTCAAAAAAGCATAAAGAAAAGGTTATTAAAAATTGACGTCCGGCAACGACTGGTTCAGACGGTTAAAAACTGTCAACTGTCACTTGTCAACTGTCAACTACAAAAGTGGTAAATAATAGGTTATAATATTTTAAGGTATATGTTAAAGCATACGAAGATTGTTGCTACTATTTCTGATCAACGTTGTGATGTGGAATTTGTCCGCTCATTATACAACGCAGGAATGAATGTTGTGCGCCTGAATACGGCTCACATGATGGAAGAAGGTTTGAACCGTGTTGTCACAAACGTACGCGAAGTATCTGACCGCATCGGTATATTGATGGACACCAAAGGACCGGAAGTCCGTACTACAATGGCCAGCGCGCCAATACCTTTCACAACCGGAGAGACAGTTAAAATAATGGGTGACCCGGATAAAGAGACTACCCATGATTGTATATATGTTTCATACAAAAACTTTGTCGGTGACCTGACTATCGGCAGTGATGTCCTGATCGACGACGGAGATCTGGAATTGAAGGTGATCGAGAAACACGACGACTACATGGTCTGCGAAGTAGAAAATGATGCTATATTAGGAAGCCGCAAGAGCGTAAATGTTCCCGGTGTACGCATCAACCTCCCTTCATTGACAGACAAAGACCGCAAGAATATCCTTTGGGCTATTGAGAATGATCTCGATTTCATCGCACATTCTTTCGTAAGAAATAAACAAGACGTATTGGATATACAACATATCCTCGACGAACATAAAAGTCCGATCAAGATCATTGCCAAGATCGAGAACCAGGAAGGGGTCGACAACATCGACGAAATCCTGGAAGTAGCGTATGGTATCATGATCGCTCGTGGTGACCTGGGTATCGAAGTTCCTGCTGAAAAGATTCCGGGAATCCAGCGCGTACTGATCCGCAAATGCGTGGAAGTGAAAAAGCCGGTGATCGTTGCAACCCAGATGCTTCACTCCATGATCAAGAACCCGCGTCCTACCCGTGCGGAAGTGACCGACATCGCCAATGCAATCTATTATCGCACAGACGCATTGATGCTTAGCGGCGAAACGGCTTACGGCAAATATCCGTTGGAAGCAGTACAAACCATGACAAAGGTTGCCCGTGAAGCAGAAAAGACTAAACTGGCTGCAAACGATATCCGTGTTCCCATCGAAGGAAACGACCTGGATGTTACTTCATTCCTGGCAAAACAAGCAGTGAAATCGTCCAATAAATTGCATGTAAAAGCAATCATTACCGACAGCCATACCGGACGTACAGCCCGTTACCTGGCTGCATTCCGTGGTACATCTACAGTATTTGCTATCTGTTACAACTCACGTGTGACCCGTATGCTTTCTTTGTCATACGGCGTATGGGCTGTTTATCAGCCGTGGGATGACAGCCGCCGCGGATATTTCTACAGTGCGTTGAACGAACTGATTAAGAGCGGACGTATCACACGCAACGACATGGTTGCTTACCTGAGCGGCAGCTTCGGTGAAGGCGGAGGCACAACTTTCCTCGAAATCAATAACGTAGGAAAAGTCCTGGATGCAGGAAGTAAATACTCCCTTCCGACCTTTAAAGAATAAATAAAATAAAACCGAAAAAGGTGTTGCAAAAGTTCCTTTTGTCTTCCCGGAACGAATCCGTCATGACAAAGAACTCTTTTGCTACATCTTTTTTTGTATATTTGAGGCATAAACATTCTTTATTAAATGACATTAGACGAATACATTCTCTCTCATAGCGACGAAGAAGGTGCATTGTTATCCTCACTGAACCGGGATGCCAATGTAAACTTGCTGCGTCCGCGTATGTTGTCCGGACATCTGCAGGGACGTATACTGAAAATGTTTTGCCGTATGCTTCGCCCCCGCCGTGTACTGGAGATCGGTACATATACGGGCTATGCCACACTTTGCATGGCTGAAGGGACCGAAGATGACGCTTTAATCCACACGCTGGAGATCAACGACGAGATGGAAGATTTTATTATGAAATACCTCTCCCGCTCTCCTCATAAGGATAAAATAAAATTACATATCGGCAATGCGATGGAGATCATACCGGAACTGGATGAGACATTCGACCTGGTTTTCATTGATGCCGACAAACGTTTATATTCCGATTATTACGATCTGGTATTTCCCAAAGTGCGCCCGGGAGGCCTGATTCTGGCGGATAACACCCTGTGGGATGGCAAAGTTTTGGAAAAACCTCATCCGTCAGATAAACAAACCATCGGGATACTTAGTTTTAATGATAAAATAAAGGAAGACCCCCGGGTGGAGAAAGTGATCCTTCCGCTTCGTGATGGTCTTACTATGATATGGAAAAAATAAATTGATAACAATATGGAAAGTACAAGACTGAATAAGATAGGTCGTCTGATCCAGAAAGAATTAGGCGACATTTTCCAGAAACAGACCCAGGCTATGCCGGGTACGTTGATTTCTGTAAGTGCCGTGCGTGTCAGCCCCGATTTGGGTGTTGCCAAAGCCTACCTGAGCATATTTCCTTCCGAAAAAGGACAGGAACTGCTTGAAGCGATCCGCACAAACACCAAATCCATTCGTTTCGAATTAGGAAAACGTATAGGGAAACAGGTCCGCATCATTCCGGAACTGAGTTTCTTCATCGACGACTCGCTGGATTATATTGAAAATATTGACAAACTGTTGCAGAAATAAGAGAATCAAGCTTTGAATGTTCCGTTTTATATAGCCCGGCGGTACCTCTTTTCGAAGAAATCCCACAATGCCATCAATATTATTTCGATGGTATGTGTTTGCGGCGTGGTCATTGCCACGATCGCTGTCGTTTGCGCGCTGTCGGTCTTTAACGGATTCAACGACCTGGTGGCAGGAATGTTCAGCAGTTTCGATCCGGAGTTGAAGATAAGCCCTCGTACCGGTAAAGTATTCGATCCGACTACGGCTGAATTTCAGAAGGTAAAACAATTACCGGATATTGCCTATTTCGGAGAAGTTCTGCAGGATAATGCACTGGTCCGTTATCACGACCGACAGGATATAGCCATTATCAAGGGAGTAGATGACAATTTCAGTCATCTGACACAGATCGACAGCATACTGATAGACGGTAGTTTTATCCTGAAAGATGAAGTCGCAGATTATGCAACATTGGGTGTCGGACTATCCTCCAAGCTGGGTGCCAAACCGGGATTTGCTTCGCCTCTGGAAATATATGTCCCCAAACGAGACGAGAAGGTCAATTTATCCAATCCGGCCTCTTCTTTCAACCAGGAATATGCCTATATAGGCGGCGTATTCCTGATTAACCAACAGGTATATGACGAGGGATATATGATACTTCCTCTTTCATTGGTACGCCAATTGCTCAAGTATGACAAGGAGGTTAGCTCCATCGAACTGAAACTTGCAGACGGTGCGGATATATCTTCGGTCAGAAAACAGATAAAAGCTATTTTAGGCGATCAGTTCACCGTACAGGATCGTTATGAACAACAGGAAGCCTCATTTAAAATGATGCAGGTGGAAAAATGGATGACATTCCTGATTCTTTCATTTATACTTGCAATTGCTTTATTTAATGTCGTAGGCTCCTTGTCCATGCTGATGATCGAGAAAAAAGACGATGTGCGTACCCTTCGGAACATGGGTGCCAGCGATAGTCTTATCCGCCGTATATTCTTATTCGAAGGCTGGATGATTTCCGGTTTCGGGGCATTGATAGGAATTGTGATCGGTTTGGTATTATGTCTTTTACAACAGACATACGGTATTATCAAACTGGGACAGACTGCAGGTGCGTTTATTATAGATGCTTATCCCGTACGTGTAATATTTACAGATTTACTTACGGCGTTTATTACGGTAGCGGCCATTGGATTTATGGCCGCCTGGTATCCCGTACATTATCTTGGGAAGAAATGGTTTAATTAAACTCTTTCCCGTATTTTATCTGCGCATCCGCCACAAACTGCTTGATACGCTGTTCGTCATTTTTCTTACAGATAAGCAATACATTTCCTGATTCAGCAACGATACAGTCCTCTACTCCCTGGATGACAGCCAGTCTTTTTGAATTACCCACGGCAATCACATTTCCTGAACTTTCATAGAGCAATGCATTACTGTTCTTCAATACAGCATTATTGTTTTCATCTTTCGGTGCCAGATCGAACAACGACCCCCAGGTCCCCAGATCAGCCCAACCGAAATCCGTACACAACATATAAACGTTATCAGCCTTTTCCATGATTCCGTAATCGATAGATATCTTCAGGCAATAAGGGAAATTCTCACGTATAAAGTCACGTTCGTTTTCAGTATTGAATTTGTCTTTTCCCAAATCAAAACGAACGGCAATATCAGGAAGATATTTGGCAAATGCATCCAGTATCGCATTTACATTCCACAGGAACAGGCCAGAGTTCCAGAAAAACTCTCCACTTTCATAAAAGACTTTTGCCAATTCCAGGTTTGGCTTTTCCGTAAAGGTCTTAACCTTGGTAAACTCACCTAACATGGAATCACTGCTTTGAATATAGCCATAACCTGTTTCCGGACGGCTCGGTTTGATACCCAACGTAACCAGTGCGTTATTATTCTTTACAAAGTCCAACCCTTTCTGAACATCTTTCAGAAAAACATCTTCTTTCAGTATCAGATGATCGGAAGGAGCAACAACGATATTGGCATTCGGATTACATGCTTTTATATGGTAGGCTGCGTATGCAATACAGGGAGCCGTATTTCTACGAGCCGGTTCCAACAGGATCTGATCTTCCTTCAATTCGGGTAATTGTTCCTTGATCAGGTCTGCGTAAGTTTCATTCGTTACAATAAAAATATTTTCAATCGGGATGATCTTGGAAAAACGATCGAAAGTCATTTGCAACAGGGAACGTCCGGTTCCGAAAAAATCAAGAAATTGTTTTGGATAACTTTCTCTGCTAAAAGGCCAGAAGCGACTGCCAATCCCTCCACCCATGATAACGCAATAATTATCTTTCATGATATACAGGTTGTTTTTTAATTATACTCTTACAAAGTTAACGAAATAATCCGGGATTTATTCTCCTATAAAGTATTATTAGCCTTTCCGTATATATTATTTGAAAAAAAAGCGCTGAATGCTTGCACAAATAAAAAATATGCGTACCTTTGCAACGCATTAGAAAAAAACAAATGCCCAGATGGCGGAATTGGTAGACGCGCTGGTCTCAAACACCAGTGGATTCACTTCCATGCCGGTTCGATCCCGGCTCTGGGTACTAACGGAGAGAGTTTTTAACTTTCTCCGTTTTTCTTTTTACCCCTCTTTGTTGTACAGAATTACTTTCTTACTCATCCCTCAAAGCCTTTACCGGATTTCCGGATGCGGCCCTGAAACTATGCCAGCTTATAGTCAACAATGTGATAACTAACACAATAAACAATGAGAGAATATATATCCAGATGCTAAAATCAGCCCGGTAAACAATGCTTTTCATCCATTCGCCGATCAACCACCAGGCAACAGGGGCAGCAATGGCAAATGCGATTCCGATCCATATAATAAACTGACTGTTGAGTAACTTCATGATCTGCCATGTAGTCGAACCATTCACTTTTCGTATGCCGATCTCTTTTGTCCGTTGTTCGATAGCATACAATGCCATTCCAAAAAGTCCGAAACAGGTAAGCAGGATACTGATAACGGAATACATCATTAATAAGTCGGACAACTCAAAAAGTTTTTTGTTATTGCCTAATACTTTATTATACAAGCTCTCATGTTCCAAATACTTCCCGGGATATAACTTATTCCATTCTCCATAGATTTGCTTTATTGCAGAAATATTCCCCGGATCGATACGGACACTTAAGCGAACGCCATCCCTGGCATAGCTGATGATCCCCTTATCAATAGGCGTTTCAAGACTATTAGATATATTAAGTTTAAAATAATCCTCAACTACCCCGGCAATCACATAATCGTCACCGAAAGGAGGACGATCCTTCAACCTGGGTTCATACTCTTTTACAAGACCACCTACAGGAATCTCTCCATCGGGGAACAGACTTTGAGCCCACGCTTGGTTCAGATAGACCGGATGCGGATATCGCTTTACAGCCTCTTTCCAGGGTAAACCTTGCAATAGCTTATACCCCATCACTTCCATTATTTCCTCTCCTCCATCTTCAGAAGTATAAGATTCATAACTTCCATCTGCAGCAAAGTCACTGATAGGCCATTCATACGTCTCGTTGCTCAATGTCGCAGCCTGTATGCCCGGAATAAGAGAGATATTTTCTTTCAACTGCAGCATGGAAGTCTTATTATCACCCACCGAAAAAGTATAAATATCTTTATAATTTTCAGCTTTACCATATAAAAGCGATATCTGCTGCCGTACGGAAAAGTTTCCGATTATCAGGATGAACGAGATCGCAAACTGTGCAACGGCCAATGAAGTGATGATCCGTCGTCTGGCTTTTCCCCGGTAAAAGTTGTTATACATAGAAATCGACATTTCCGGCAAGCGCCTACTCATATACAAAGCCGGGATACATGCCAGCAGAAGAATAAATCCGAACGTAACCGGCAACATCTGGTTGCTATACAAGAAGTTGACCGGAACCTGAATCGACATGATGCGATTCATTAACCCCAACAGGTCAAACTGTATCAATTGTGCAATCAGAAAACCGAAACCTACGGTCATAAATGTATCGGCAAACAATTGCATACTTAATTGTCCGCTTCCTGCTCCCATCAACTTTTGCACGTGCATGGAGTATAATTGCTTAAAAACACGGGGAAAACTTAGGTTTATATAATTGAAGCAGGCAATCACCAAGATCAGAATAGCTGAAAAAAGAGCAATGAACAGTAAAGTCGTATTTGGCTTCTTCAGAGACGATGGGATCGAAACCGTATCAAAACAAGCTTGCCTGATAGTGAGAAATTCATTCTTAAAATCCCTCCCATCGTTTCTTTGAAGGATCAGATTCGCTGTTTTAGCCTGCAAGTCAGGTACAGATACATTATTCTTAAGCAGAAAGAAGTTCAATCCTGACGAGGGGTTATCAAAAAACAAAGCATCAAAGCCTAAAGCAGCCTGGCTGTTATCCTTTACAACTGCAGAAACGGTAAAAGTCAATAAACCTTTTTCATCTCCAAAATCACCAGGTCCGAATAACATCTGAACTGTTTCTCCTATCGGATCACTCCCTCCGAACAAACCTTTGGAAAAAGATTCTGACAGGATTACCCGATCCGGACCAAGCTCGGCATCTTTAAAACTCCCCCTTATTATTTCCTGAGGAAAAAACGAAAGAAAAGAACTATCCGACTCTATCACCTTAATGTCTTTGAAAAAGTTCTCTCCTACCTTACAGTAGCTTACCATGAAGTAAGGATGAATACGACATACCCTATCCAGTTCCGGAACATGTTCGAGTAATTGAGAAGTAATATCCTGCGATACCGTATTAAAAGCCGTCATTCCTGCTCCCGAAATGGTCTGTTTTACCACAACCATTTTGTCCTTGTTCGGATTCTCCGACTCTATATTATACTCATGAATAACAAAAGCTGCCAACAAAAAAACGCTACTTTACTTGAAGCAGGTCTAAATCGTCTAATTTTTAGACATTTTCCCCAATGGTTCATTTATAAATGACACGTCCGGCTAAAACCTGGAGGCTTTACATTTTTTGTACAGATTTTAATTATACATTTGTAACGAGAAATATGCTGAATCGCAGACTACACCGGACTATTGTTGGCGGGATAACAGGAATTGTGTTATTCTCGGTTATAGGAGCATGGCTTTTGGTCAGCCTGACTTCTCTTTTTTTTGCTTTTGTCTGTATCTGCATAATTATAGCCCTGGCGATTATGCTGGTGAGGAAAATGGAGAAAACCGATCGACAACTGGAAAGCTTCTTCAGCGCAATCAATAATAACGATTTCAATGCTCACTTCACGGAAAAGAATGATGACAAATTCCTGAACAAGTTATTTCAGGAAATGAACCGAATCATAGCTCAATTCGAAAACAATCATACCGAACTGGAAGAACGCCGTTTTTATTACGAGAGTATCATCCGGGTATTGACACATGAGATAAGAAATTCCATTACACCGATAGCCTCTTTGTCTGCCGATCTGATCAAATACAGCGATGAATATGGGAAAGAAGGAATGATCGACGGCCTGCAAACCATCAACCAGCAGGTACAGCAACTGAACACATTTCTGAATGCGTATCACCGGTTAACACATTTACCCGATCCGGTCAAGAGCAAAGTAAAGATCTGTACTCTGTTCGATAAACTCAACCGATTATTGAACTCGGAACCGGGCAGTGAGAATGTCCGCTATATTTCATCGGAGAATGTAGAGATTCCACTCGATCCCAATTTGATAACATTGGCATTGATCAACCTGATCCGCAATGCCCTGCAGGCAACGGCAAATAATCCGCAGCCGGAGATCAAGGTTGAAGCAGAAAAAGGAGCAGCCTGTTCATTCATACAAGTAACCGATAACGGAGATGGTATTCCGCAGGACCGACTGGATGATATATTCACTCCGTTCTATTCTACCAAGAAAGAGGGAAGCGGCATAGGACTTCCGTTATCCCGACGCATCATGCAGCTTCACGGCGGAGAACTTACTGTGAACTCGGAACCGGGAGAGAAAACCGTATTTAGCATGACGTTCCCGGATCATCTACAAACCAGCTTTTCTTAATATATAAAAGCAACTCGTACTAAAAAAATTCCTTAGATACGGGACAGAAGAAATAAGTTTACCTAACTTCCTCGGTGATAACCCGAACTTAGTCTCGTAATGTGGATTTATAAAATACAATTGTTGATCGATAATCCGGTACCCGGCCTGTCGCACAACGTCACGAAACATTTCAATGGTACATTTTGTCTCCTTGATACTCAATAGTTCTTTTATTGTATCTTCTTTTTCACCACATAGTATCATCAGCCATCGATAAAAAATCGATGGAAGTAAATGTATAAAAGGCAAATGTGAAATAATTCTCCCCTCTGCAATCTGCTGATGTCCGCCGAACGGCATCTGCCAGGCGGGAAAAGCGACAAAGAGTATCCCATCAGAGACCAAATAACTTTTCATATCGGACAGGAATTGAGATTTATCCCCGATATGTTCAATCACGTCGTGTATCAGAATAAGAGGAAAATGTTTTCTCAAGTCTCTTAACTGAAAAATATCAGAGGCTATAAATAGTCCCTTTTGATTCTTTCGGGAGAAGAAAGTCCGGGCCTGCTCGATTCGCAAAGTAGCAATATCCACTCCGACAATTTCACAACCCTGTTCGGCAAAAGGAAGCAAATTACCTCCTTCTCCACAACCTACTTCCAGCACTTTATCCGGAAGATCTCCTATTATTTCTTCTATATACGGAATATAATATTTTTTAGAAGTCCGTGCCTGTTCTTCAAAATAACGCTCACGGTTGATATGTCGTTCCTGCATCTTATCTGTTTTATTATCTATTAATATGATAATGATTCAGGGGAAAGACTGCATGCCTAAAACGTTTTTTACTAAGATATCGTTCTTTCTACCAGCTGAAACGCAAGCCGACAGGAACGGTGAATGTCACCGGATGCTCCCTTCGGATAGTACGTAGCCCGCTTCCGTCGGGAATATAGTAATTGAGAGTCGGTTCTACATAGAAACTGATATGAGGTGTAAAATGATATTGTACACCTGCACTGGCATTGACCGACCATTGCAGAGGCACAGCCAATGACTGGCGGCTTATGTCGATGGGGACACTATCCGTTACATGTGAAGTACGGAGCGTTCCTTTCAACGGAATGTCGACCTGGACACCGGCTGTCGAGTAGAACGAGAACTTCCTGAAATGCCCCCAACGATAAGAAACACGAAGGGGAAGACCGATGTAATGGAGCTTTTGCGTTTCCTGGATACGGTAGTCTTCGCCAGTGATAAAATCAGATTTCAGGAAAGTATATTGTAATCCTGTTTCAAAGCTCCAGCGCTCGTTCAGCTTTTTGTTTACAGAAAGTCCAATGGTTATAGGAGCATCATGGTGCTGATGTTCTACAATTTTACCCCGATTCCCCTCAGCGATCTGCATCAGCGTTAGTGAATCGCCTAAAGCTCCTTCCTGATAACGGGTATGCAGATAGGTGTAATAATCTTCCCATGTGCTTACTTGCTGAGGAAGATCCGGATTTCCTTCACTGCCGGAATGAGGAGTAGCAATCAGTTTGTAGAGATTCTGAGCCAGTTGTGGTCCCAACGATCCGGCCAGCATAAACTTCCATTTATTCGACTTCCTACTCTGCCGCATAGAGACAAGCTCTTTTGACGGATACGGACTGAAAACAATCTTACGAGGCAATTCGTTGATAAATAAAGGCTTTACAGCAGGTTGTACATCCACAGTAATCTCTTCCGGAAACAGCAGGGATGACATCTTTTCCGCATGCCCCGACGTCGGGGCAATAAGCATCTCCGAAAGTTGCGGACGCTCAACCTTACCAGAGAGAACGACCGGTTCCGGAGAATCGATCTGTTTATCTCCTTCCTTTTTGTTTGTTTCCGCCTGTTGTACCAGGTCCTTAGGTGGCAGTTTTTGCTGTCGTGGCCACCGATACACATATTTGTAGAACAGCGGTACAAGGAGTAGCAACAGCAAAACCAGAAGTAAACGATACTCACCGAGCATCTTTTTCAACAAAGATTTCGCGCGATATAATTGTGAAGACGATGAGTGGGGAGCGATATTCAGCAAATCACCGATCTCTTTATGGGGCAACCCTTCCAATACCGCCAGTTTAAACACTTTCGAATAACCTTCAGGCAAGCTCTCCACCAACTCCATTATCTGGTCATACGATACGAAATCGGCGTCAAAAGAACTTTCCGCCGGTTCATCTTCTTCGGACATCTCTGACAAGGGAATAATGTTTGCTGCATTATTCTGGTTAAGATAACGGAGAGAAATATTTTTCATAACAACTCCCATCCAACTCTCCAGCCTCTCCGGATCACGCAACGAATCGATAGACGTGAAGATAACAATGAAGCCGTCATGAAGTAGGTCCTGTGCGATTTGTCTGTCGGACACATAATGGAGACATATACCCATCATTTTCCCCGAATAAGTTTTATAGAGTAAGTCCAGCGCCTGCTCATCACCCTCTTTGCACAAATCAACCAGTTCCCGTTTATCCATGTATTACAGCACTAATATAGTTATGATACGTCAACATAGAAAAGACTGCACGGATTTTTTCTTTTTTTTATCTTTGCACCCACTAACTGAAAGATAAATTTATGCAAAATACAGAATTGATCGTACTGGGAACAGGCAATGCAACCGTTACCCGATGTTATAATACCTGCTTTGCCCTGAAACAAAACAATGACATTCTGCTGGTAGATGCAGGAGGAGGTAACGGCATTCTTTCCCAGTTAGAGAAAGCCGATATTCCTTATTCCAACATACATGATATATTCGTCACTCACGCTCATACCGATCATATTCTGGGTATAATCTGGATGATCCGTATAGTCGCCCAGGAGATGAACAAAGGGAAATATGAAGGAACATTAAAAGTATACGGGCATGATAAAGTCATAGAGGTTTTGAAAACGATCTGCCAGTTAACATTACCGAAAAAAATCCAGGCACGTCTTCATAAGGATATCGAATTATGTGAAGTACGTCATGGCGATACATTCTCTGCGATCAGTATGGATTTTCAATGTTTTGATATTGGTTCCACCAAAGAGAAGCAATACGGTTTCCGCACCATCTTGCCTGACGGTAAAAGCCTTGTCTGTCTGGGAGATGAACCGTATAATGAAATAAACCGCTCGTTTGTAGAAAATACAGACTGGATGCTTAGCGAAGCCTTTTGTTTATACGAAGACAAAGAGACATTCAGGCCTTATGAGAAACACCACAGTACAGCTTTGGATGCAGGAAAACTCGCCCAGCAACTGAATGTCAGGAACCTGCTGCTCTACCATACAGAAGATAAAACACTTGCTACACGCAAACTGAAATATACAGCCGAAGCCAAACTGAATTTCTCAGGAAATGTGTTTGTTCCGGAAGATTTAGAGACAATTATATTATAAAAAGGTCCCCCCATGTGTCAAATATCAAAAATTCAGCCACAACTTAAAAGCCGATAATTTCTCTTCGCTGATCGTAACCTTGCTCTTATAAGGGGGACGGACCGCCACAACCAGTTTTCCGTTGAAATAAGGTTCGGCATGATCGATCGCATCGATACAGACGATTATTTGCCGGTTTGCCCGGAAGAAACGGTCCGGGTCCAGTTGATCCGTCAGTTTATTAAGCGAGAGGTCGATGATATGTTCCTGCCCGCTGCGGGTAACGGCAAACGTTACCTTATTCTCCGAATAAAAATAAGCGATATCGTTCACCTGTAAAGACCAGAAACGGTCGACACCCGAAATCAGAAAACGGGTACGAAAACGTTTTTCTTTATGTTGCAGGGTATCTAGCAGCGTGTCCATATAATCATCCGGCAGTCCGTTCACGGTTCTCTGCATAGTTTCGTATTTTACGATCGCATCCAGCAAGCGGGTTTCATCGACCGGTTTCAGAATATAATCGATACTGTTGACGGCAAACGCGCGAATGGCATACCGATCATAGGCCGTAGTAAAAACAATGACAGAAGTCGGATGAACGAGCGACAGGAAATCGAAAGCATTCCCGTCTGCCAGTTGTATATCCAGGAAAATAATTGCCGGATGAGCATGTTCTCCAAACCAGGCGACAGCCTCATCCACACTTCCCGGCAGAACGGTAATCTCCCATTCAGGACGTAACCGTGACACCATCGAATGCAACAGACGGGCTGCCGGCACTTCGTCTTCTATTATCGCAACCTGCAATTTATTCATACAAAGGAACTTTTACAATAAACAAATTATCCTGCTTTTTTACTTCTATTTCTTCACCTAACATCAGTTTACAGCGGTTCGAGAGGTTTTGAAGTCCCACACCGGAAGGAGCTTCGTTTTTCCGGGGATGTACCGGATTCGTTATAACCAGCTTGCCATTCTCTATTTCGATACGAATCTTCATCGGTTTGTTCATGGTTATAGAGTTGTGCTTAATCACATTCTCAACCAACAGTTGCAATGTAAGCGGAGGTAACATCGCATCGTTATATTCGTCGGAAATAACATACTCGCAACTGATGCAATTCCCCAACCGCACTTCATGTAAAAAAAGATAAGAACGCATAAACTCCAGCTCCTCGGACAATGTGACCAATGTCTTATCCTGACATTGTAACACATAACGATACACGCTGGACAGATGTTTGGTGAAATAGATCGCATTATCCGGACTGTATTCGATTTCGGCAATTAATGTATTCAAGCTATTGAACAGAAAATGAGGGTTCAACTGATTCTGCAATGCCGCATAGCGTGCCGTATTATTTTCTTTTTGCAACTCTGCTGCTTCCTGCTGTAACTTCATCGTATGCAGCATTGAACGGTTTGCCAACAATAAACCGAGGATAACCAGCTCAACCAGCCAGACCACGATCAGAATACGCCAGCCTCCATTGGGAAAGATGAATGGTTCCTGAATCCCAGCCAAAAGTTTCGCAACGACCAATAGTCCATAATTCAGCAACAGAAAAAGAGACATTCCGCCTATATACATCAACAATAATTTCCACCGCCGCCGGATATTTAAGGTATATTGTGCGTTAATCCAGGAACTTAACCGCAGCATCGAATATCCCAATACATTAAATACCGCAATAAAATAAACAAAAGCTCCCTGCGAATACATGACATCGGCTACTTGATCGGACAATTCAGTATAATTGACCAAAAAGAGATAAGAGAATGCTCCTAACCCCGAGAATAACAGACCATATAACAAGGTTTCCCATTTCATGACAGCAAAACTACAATATTTCGCACACTATCAATATTTATTCAACGCTTTTATCAATTCCGAATAATATCCCTGCGCAGAAACTTTCGCCTGCACATAATTCAGTTGGGATGTTTGCCGGTACGTCTGAGCTTCAATCACCTCTACAACCGATACCTTCCCTTCCGTATATCGTTCCAGTGCTTTCTGTTCATTTTCACGTGCTTTTTCGAGTGAACTTCCGGTCAGTCCGACCCGTTCCAGTGCTTGTGACAAAGAGACACGCGCTGTCTGTACTTCCAGAGTCACATGATCCGATACCTGATTCAGATTATCTTTCGCCATACCGATCCGGTAAGAAAAGGCACGTTTCTCATCCTTACGTTTCCCCCATTCAAAAAGAGGTACGGATAATTTGGCATATACCACATAATTCGGATCCAAATCTCCCCGGAAATCATAACCGGGAGAAGAATAACTCCCATCTACCCCGATATACAACTGCGGTTTATATTTAGAATCTGACAACTTCAAGGATGTTTCTGCAATCCTGATCTGGTCATATGCGATCTTTAGTTCAGGACGGTCTGTTGCATCCGACTGCCGGATCTCACCAGGGATCACTACCGGAGGAATTACGGTATCTATTTCCGTTGCCGTATGTAGCTCCATACCGATCAACGAATTCAAAGCCATACGTCCCGTCTCGAAATTACTCTTTGCCTGCAGTAATTGATAGTCCGCCTCATTCAGTTTGACCTCAGCCATCAACTGATCCTGCGGATCGACCAATCCCACTTCCACCCGTTCACGGATAGTCTGAGCCAACGAGGCTATAGAATTACGGTATTCGGTTGCTACTTCGACAATCTCTGCACGGGCAACCGTATTCCAATACTGTATATCGGTCTGGTAACACACTGCCGAACGAAACAATTCTTCCTGATGAGTTGCCAGCGACTGCTGATGCTTTGCCAACCGGATCGTTTCCAGGATACGTCCACCAGTATATACCGGTTGCAAAAGTGTCAGGGAAGCACCATATTTCAGATCGCGCCCTTCAAATGTCATCGGCTTATCCATCGACGGAAGATTGAGTGTCAATTGTAACGGATTTCCCGTATATTGAAAATCAGCACTCCCGGAAAGCTTCGGTTTCAAATCCGCACGGGCAGATCTTTCCAGTTCGATACTAGCGGAAATATTTTTATCCGCCGCCTTCAGGTCATGGTTGTAGGATACAGCCATCGACCTGTACTTCTCCAGCAAGCTACTTTGCTGAGACGAAACGGAAAAGACACACAACGAAAAAGATATTATTATAAGAAACTTATGCATAACTACTATTTTTTTACCCGGTAAAACATAACATATAAGGTTGGCGTAACGAACAAGGTCAGAAGAGTCGCAAAAGTCAGACCGAAAATAATAGTAGCAGCCATCCCTCCGAAAGCAACATCAAATAACAAGGGAACCATTCCCAGAATAGTCGTAGTCGCTGCCATCAGAACCGGACGCGTACGGGAAACCGTAGCCTCCACGACCGCCGTATAAGCCGCTGTACCATTACGCCTCTGTGCATTTACCTCATCTAACAATACAATAACATTCTTGATGATCATACCTAAAAGTCCCAGCCAACCGGCAATCGGAAAGAAACCGAAATCGAACCCGGTCAATAACATACCGATTGCCACACCGATTAATGATAACGGAAGTACGCAAAGGATGATAACCGGTTGCCGGAAATTATTGAACAATGCAACTAGAATCACGATTAACATCAGGAATGCCAACGGAAAATATTTAGCGATAGCCTGCATACCTTCCCGCTGATCCTTGTATTGAGAATCCCAAAAGAAGGTATATCCTTCCGGTAATTCGAGCTTTTCAATCTCTTTTCGTATCTCATTATGTACCTCTGCCATAGTATAACCGGATTTCACCCCACACATAGCCGCCATAGACAACTGCCGGTTATAAGTTCGTATCTGTGGAAATTCCCAGGTGGTCTCAATCTGTTCCGTCACCTGTGAAAGAGGAGCCGAACGTTCACCGTTCCAGATCGAAAAATCTCCCAAAGAACGACTATCCGTAATATCCACACCTTCCGACTTCAGCAAAACAGGTACTTTCTTCTCATTATCCCGGTATATACCGATCGGCATACCATCATTGATCGAGCGGACAGACTCCATCATCGACGCTTTTGTTATCCCCAACGCACCGGCCTTTACAGGATCATACACCGGACGGAGCATCAATGCCATGTTTCCCCATTCATTACGGGCATCCGCTACTTTCGGATTATGCCGCATAACCGCAATCGCCTCCCCGACCAGCGAATCCAGCACGGCCGGATCAGGTCCGAGAAAACGAGCTTCGATAACCGCTTCCGTTAGCGGACTCAATTCAAATTTATTAACCTTGATCAATGGTTCGGGGTACTGAATCCGAATAGAATCCTGCAATAAAGCATTCAATATACGGGAATCTTCAGATGTCCGGCATTTTACCAGCAACTGAGCATAGTTCGATTGCGGACCGAAAGATACATTCGACAAATAATAACGGGGAGGCGTACGTCCGACATAAGAAGAGACCATTTCCGTCTCCTCATAACAACGTATATAATCCGCCATATCCCCGGCAATCCGATCCGTTTCTTCAATACCTGTCCCTTCAGGCAACCACATATCCAACGTAAAATATTGCTTGTCGAGTGCCGGAACAAAGACCTTCGGAATAAATTTAAAACTCCAGGCTGAAAGTAACAGCAGACCGACCAGAGAAACCACCGTTATATACCTGTACCTGATCACCCAATGCAGGGATGCACGGAACAGATTATAATATTTTCCGGAAAATAACTCTCCTTTTAATTCTTCCGGCCGGGGTCGGCGTACAAACTCCTGAATAAAGAAAGGTGTTTGGGTCAGTGCAAATATCCAACTGAACATCAGGGAAACCCCGATCACAACTACCAGAGAGGAAAGCAATTCCCCTGTAATATGAGGGGAATAATAAATCGGTAGGAAAGTCAGAATGGCAATCACCGTGGCAGCCAATAACGGCATAGCGGTAGCGGAACAAGCCCGCATGATAGCCACCCTTTTACGCATCCCTTTCTCCATATTGACCAGAACCGAATCAGAGACAACGATCGCATTATCGACCAGCATTCCCATCGCTATAATGATTGCAGCCAACGACATACGTTGTAAAGCAATGCCATTCGCCATCATCACGATCAATGTGGCAAAAATAGAGAACACCAGTCCGCTGCCGACCAGGAAACCATTCTTAAAACCGATAAAGAACAGGAGGATAGCAATAACCGTCACAACCGAGATGATCAGATTGAGGATAAATCCGTCATTGGCTACCGCCGACTCATATCCCTGATCATAAATAGAGACAAGTTCATAGCCTGAAGGCATATTTCCAGAGAACCAGTCTACCCGTTCTTTGACCACCTCTGCCATATCCACTACATTACCCGTCGGTACAGTCGAAATGGCAATGCCGACTGCCGGATTCCCATCTATCCGCATCAGATTGGAGGCAGGACTCTGATAGCTCTCTTCTACCCGTGCGATATCACCCAGCCGGAAATGTTCGCCGGTACGAGATACAATAGTCAGGTTACGTATATCCTCCAATGCGTAAAAGTTACCCGTCGATTCCACCCGGATACGGTTCACACCGGCATTGATACCACCGGCATCCACCATTTTACTTTGTTCCCGGAAAGTACGGGCTATATCAGCAGATGTAATACCGCTGCGTGCCATCACGGAAGGACTGACCCATATATCGATCGTCGGCGTACGGACACCATAGATTTCCACTTTTGCCACATCTTTCACTTTCAGTAGCTCATTCTTGATCAGCTTCGCCTGATCTTCCAGCTCCCGGTAAGAATATCCATTACCGGTCAGTCCATAGAAGACACCCAACACATCACCGAAATCATCATTTACCACAGACGGTCCAGCCCCGGCAGGCAATTTACCCTGTACATCGCCCACCTTACGGCGTAGCTTGTCCCAAAGCTGCTGCATTTCATCCGCACGTATCTCTTTCTTTACATAGACCGTTATTTTAGAAAGTCCTGCACGATTTTCCGTCTTCAGATAATATAATTCACCGAGTGACTGGATCGCCTCTTCCAGCACATCCGTCACCTGTGACTGAACTTCCGAAGGGGAAGCTCCCGGATATGGAGTCAGAACCAATGCCTGTTTGATCGTGAACGGGGCATCCTCCAATTTCCCCATCTTCACATAAGAGAACAATCCTCCGGCCAATACCAGTATCAGCAATAATACAGTTACCGCCTTTCTCTGCAAAAAGAATTTTACCAGTTTCATTTTCTTGCGGATTCTGAGATTTCTACTTTCATTCCGTCAGACAGGAAACGAAGTCCGCTGACAGCAATCTTCTCATGTAATTGTAAACCTTCCCCCACTTCCACACGTCCGCCAGGCAATAACTTATTAATCCGGACCGGACGTTGGCTAACCACTTGTGTACCCGGCTCAATCACCCATACATAGTCTCCCTCAGAGGGACGGTGGCATAAAGCTGTCTGTGGAATGGAAAGGGCTACCATTGTTTTGGCAGGTGCGATATCCAGTAACGCTTTACCGGACATGCCAGCCAGCAATCCACCGTCCTCATTAGGCAACAGAGCCGTTAGCAGATAAGAAAGGTTGTTACGGGTAGTACCCTTGGAAACCTCTACTACACGGGCATTATATAATGTATCGGGGTTAGTATCAAAACGAAGTCGGACAATATCCTGCGACCGGACAACGGCAGCAATCGACTGAGGGATGTAGATCTCGATCTTCAACTGGTCTATATCGATAAAAGACAATACAGGTTGCGTCGCTTTTACATCCTGAAATTTCTCAATATAAACCTCTCCTACATACCCGTTGAAAGGGGCGATCAGACGAGTATCCTCCAATTCATTCACTGCCATATCAAAAGTGGTTTTCGCTGAGGTATAATCAGCTTTAGCTTTCTCATATGCACTGGCGGAAATATTATTTTTTTCATACAGCACCTGTATCCGCTCAAATTCGGCTTTGGTCTGAACAAAAATAGCCTCTGCACGTTCACGTCGTATCCGGAAATCACGCGGATCTATTTCTGCGATGATACTACCCTGTTTATAACGATTACCGGCATACACATCAAAACGGTCGATCGGACCACCTACCCGAAAAGACAGTTCTGAAGTTCGGCGAGGCTGCGCAATAAACGGAAATTCCTGATTCTCCGTATCGGAAACAGCGACCACTTCCGCCGTATTAACGACCATATCACGATTATCCCCGGTCTCTTTCCCTTTACAGGCAGAGACCAGGATAAGCAGACTTATAAATAAAACAGAATGAGAGTTCACCTTCATATTGCGTTTTTTAATTTTTCGCAAAAATATGAAGGACCCAATACCTCTAACGGAAAGTTTTCACTGAAGCCGGAATATTGATTACTGAGGGAGGGATATAAACAGACAAAGTTTTATTATCTGGGTAGAATTTCCAAAAATCACCGCATTAACCCTGTATTCTTCTTTTCCATAACAAACATAGCCAGTCCACCCATCTCCTGTTTGTCGACAACAACATACCCTACTTTCTCATACAGGTATTTTGTATTCGGTGTCTCTTCGCCTGTAAACAACAGATATTTATCACAATGAGGGACATATTTTTCGATCTCACACATCAAAGCGTACCCAATTCCCTGATTCTGATAATCAGGATGCACAATCAGTTTTCCGACATGACAAATATGATCTTCATCCATATGGGCACGAACCGAACCGACTATCACTCCTTCATCTGACAGATATTTCAGGATAATACTTTTTTCATATTCATTCCTCAGTTCATCGATTGTCTGGTGCAAAGGCGGTAAATCAAAATTATTCATCCATAATGCCACTTGCGTAAAAGCCTTCTTTTGCAAATCTATGATATCCGGCAGGTCTTCCAATGTTACCTTTTGGATAACACCACCCACAGTCCGAATCTTCGGTTGATACTTAACATCAAGAACTAACCCGACTCCAACTTCATGGATAGGAATATGTCGATGAATCTCGGCTTTTGCAGCAAAAGACACACAATGGCAAGGATATAGCTCTTCGATATGATTCATTTGGAAATAAGCAATCGTCTGTCGCAACTGTTCAGACACCTCAAAAAGATGAAAGCCGCCGATCACACCGATTATACGCTTTTCATTACAAACGGACTTTGCATATTCTATGATATTACAAATACCGCTATGAGAGCAACCGGTAATAATAAATAAACCGTTCCCATTGTTATATACCAAGGCTGTATCATCCGCGACAAAGTCTTCCGAACAAGCCGGTCCGTCTACCAAAGTGCCAAAAGATTTACGAGGTTCAAAATCATTCAATGGCGGGATCTCACCCAAGAAAGTGATACGATCGCTTATCTTTAACGGTTCTCTCGACAGGGTTAGTCCGAAATTCTCTCTTAAACCGGTTTCAGATAAAGGAGAACCTATTGAGAGTTCTCCACATTTCCGTTCCTTAAAAGTATCAGGATGCGCTACGATGTGCACTTTAGTCCCTATCTCTCCTGACCAGTATTGCAATCCGCGGGTATGATCGTTATGTCCATGGGAAAAAGTAATAACAGAGACCTGTGTCAGATCTATACCCAACGCTTCCGCATTACGGATGAAAATATCCGAATAACCTGTATCGAGCAATAAGCGGGTTTCGCCATCTTCTATATAATAGCAAACCGCCGGTTCCCCTAAGTAATACTGGTCTATATATGTATTATTATCAACTAATACCGTAAGTTTCATATCTGACCTGATTAGAAATTGATTTTGCAGCCTTAACGAAAAGTAAAAATATAAACGAATCGCCAGGTTCCACTAAAATTATCTTTTATAGAAATCCCTATACCTGCATTCTGCCTTTTCCAGTAACTCTTTATCCAGATCCGGACAGTCGACAAAGAAAGAAGTTTCACATTTGATTTCACCTTTCTTTATCATTTTTTTCCAGTTTCCGACAATCTTTCCATTATGTAAGATCACAGGGTAAAAAGTTCCGTAGTTATTAAAGGCTTTCGGATGATGCTCTTTATCCATCGCAGCTGTCCGGTCTTTATAACTAATCAGATACTCGTCAAAAGAAGGTAGAAAATGCAGTACATCATTGCTTTTGAATCGCTTACCCCAAAGCTGATGGATAAATAGCTCCTGTGAAGCGAATCTATCCTTGATCAATTCCGAATCGATAAGTCCGATCGCCTGGCGTGCCTCCGTCGCCGACAACCCCGACCACCAGATGAAATCATTCAGGCTGGCTGGAGAATGGCTACAGAAGTATCTTCTTGCCAATAAAGCAATCGACTCTTCCCGTGGTAATTCTTTAGCCATAGGAGCACGTTCGGCCAGCAAAGCATAAGTAGCTTTCCCTCCTTTGTCCGCTCCGCTACAGACAATAGCTTCCTGTTCTGCCCGTGTCAGCAGATATCCTATCCCTTCAGCATCAGAGATAATATCGGAATTTACCATCTCTTCACCCAACTCCTGTTTAGTCAGATGATTATTCCCTGCCAACACCTTTATAAAATGATCATTCGCTTTGGAATAAAGCTCTTCCGATATATTTATTCCGTTCCCTTTGGCAAACGTATTACATGCTGTTATGATCCGCTGCGAAGACAACTTCAACATCCAACGAATATCGTCGGAAGTAACCATATGCCACGTCGGACGCATCACATGGGTACGAAGGATCTCTCCTTTCTGAAAGGCATCCTCAACAGTCTTCAACGAGCCGGATTTCAACCGGACGCCAAGTGCCCATCTGACCATTCTATAGTCTTGTGCCTGAACAGCTCCCATCCAGGCAACCAATTCCTTTGGATCCTTAAACTCAGGTTTTACCAATTGCTGGCTTCGCAAACGAATGTTTGTTATTCTATTGAGTGGCATTTCTTTTTTAGTTGTCTCTTATTATCTAATTCGTTTGTAATCTTATTCAACGGTATTTCGTGAAATTATACTTATCACGTAAAGTTTGTTGCTCTTCTATGTTTAAGGAAGTGAAATAAGCCTTCCATCCCGGACAAAAATCGATATGCCAACGCCAGAAACGCCCCAGCAGAGATTGTGGCTTTTTATCATGCCTTGCCCTCAAAGGGCATTTGTTACAGTTATGACTCATAATAAGTAATTTTACAGATCTGCACAAAAGTAATAAAAAAACAGCAAGTACCTTCACAGGCACTTGCTGTCACCATCAATTATGTTGAATACTTCAACAATTTCACCTTCTACCAGTAACTGGTAATTAGAGATATAACACTCGTACACGCCCTTGCTCCGGAGCCGGAATAAGCAAAACAGGGACGGTTCTGTGTCTTTACAAGACAAAAAAAGGCTGTATCAAAAACAGCCCCTTTTGCTATTACTTATCCCAACCAGGATTCTGAGGAAGTAAATTCGGATTTCGTTGAAGTTCTGCTGTAGGAATCGGACGCAAATATAAGCGATCATCCCATGTACGGCTTTTTCCCGCGTCATAAGAATAATCCTCATTCGTATAATTAGGATATACAATCGCATATTTACCATCTTTTTCCGGCTGGCGTTTACCAACATACGTTTTTACATTATCACACACCTTTCCGGCTTTCCAACGCATCAGATCATCCCAACGAAATCCTTCACCTGCAAGTTCGACACGCCGTTCACGGCGTATTTCCTGCAATAAAGGTGATAGCTCGTATCCCCACTTTATCCAGTTCGGATCAGTAAAGCCGACATTTAGTGTCATATGAGGCATACCTACACGGTCACGCAGCACATTGATTGTTTTATCAAGATCCGCTTGCGAGATTGTACCCAATTCAGCTTTAGCCTCAGCATTTATCAACAAAGTTTCAGCATAGCGATAAGCGATTCCGTCATACGTATTATTATTTGCTTCAAACGCTTTATCGGTCGGAATAAAATATTTGATAGACTTATAACCGGTATAGCAATACTGGTCGATAAACTTGGATTCGTCTTCTATGAACGTACTGTCATTTGTCGATACAGTCACACGAGTAGGAAAATCCCAGGTAAGAATAGTCTGTTTCAATCGGGGATCCCGGTCAGTCGTCTCGTTACGCATATTTTCATCTCCTTTATAATAAGAGCTCAAAGAGATAGGCTTTCCATCCTTGCACAAATAGCCTTCAACGAAATTCTTGGAATAACCGGTATTAGCTTCCCATAAAGTACGGCTCATACCATGTTTTCTTTTCCCATCCAAATAAGTTACCGGAAGAATAGCTTCCCCGAGGTTAGACTTATCTTCGATTACAAACATTTCATAATAATCTTTTTCCGGTTTTCCCGTATTATAAATTTCATACCGGCCACTATTAATAATAGCATCGGTTTCGTCAGCCGCCATCTTTAAAAGACGTTCAACCTTATCCTGCCATCCCAACTCAGTATGATATCTGTAATAAGTAGCCTCATGCAAACAAGTCCTGGCTTTCAAATGACGGGCAACATCTTTACCGATACGCCCGGTTGCCGGTTTTTCGGGTAACCACTGAATGGCAAAATCAAAGTCTTCTATGATTTTATCCATTATTTCATAACGTTTCAATTTCGGCCCGTATAATTCCGGAGAATCGGTTCCCAATTCTTTGTCGATCCAGGGAAGATCACCAAAAGTTCTCATCAACCCGGCGTACTGCTGGGCCCTGAAAAAACGATTTTCCCCAACATATTTATTTATATCCGCCTCCGAACCGACAACTGTTTGATAATGTGTCATAAAATAATTAGTCAGGCGGATCGGGCTCCATGCACTCTTACTCCAGTTACACCAAGAAGAAGCTTCAGGAGTAGGTGTAGTATACTGTCCCCAGAAATACTGGCTTATGCCATTAGGCACCTGGTCATCGCTTTCTCCATCGGCTATAGAAGTCACGCCGCCAGGCAGCCAACTATAAAAATTGTTCACATAAGCTTCAAGGTCACTCGGTGTATTCCAGAACGTTTTATCATTGATATTCTGCGGAGAACGTTCCAGAAATGAGTCATTACATGCCGTTAATGAGAGCACGGCAACCACTCCTATATATAATATTTTTTGTTTCATAATCCTTTATTTTTAGAAAGTTAGATTTAAACCGAAAGAGCAGGCGCGTTGCATCGGATACTTATATGGGTCATCCAGTTCCGGATCAAATCCTTCAGGAGTATCTGATATTGTAAAGAGATTCTCTCCAGTAAAATAAACACGCAATTTTTGAATTGATAATTTAGATGTAAATTCCTTCGGCAACGTATAACCGATACTCAAAGATTTTAAACGACAATAAGCAGCATTCAACAGATAACGAGTCTGGTTCTGTCCAATAGCCGAACCTCCGTTAAAGCGTGGAACAGGGAATAAAGCACCCGTATTGTCTTTTGACCAATAATCGGTATTAATACCGGAAGGTACATTCCATTCACTGTAATAGCCATTGCGGAAAGGCAGTCCGGGCATCATTATATCGCGCTTAGCCACCCCCTGGAAGAATACCGAGAAGTCAACGCCTTTCCAGTCTGCTCCCAGGTTAATGCCATAATGAAAACGTGGAGTCGAGTTTCCGATTATCTTCTTATCGCCCGGATTATCAACGGTGTTATCCCCCCAATCAATAACATTATTGCCATCCAGGTCTGCAAAACGGATATCACCCGGTATCAATTGAATGCCACCGGAGACCTTATCCTGGGTCGGTGCACCGGCTATTTCTTCCGGACTCTGGAATAATCCTACTGTTTCATATCCCCAGATCTCTCCTTGCTTTTGACCTACATAAGAATTACTCAGACTTCTTTCTATATTGTCAAACTTTGTCACTTCACTCTGATAATCAGACAGGTTAAAACCGATGTTATAATGTAAGCCATTAGGCAACTGGTCATTCCAGCTTATTTCAAACTCCCAACCTTTCGTCAATGACTCTGCCGCATTTTCCAAAGGTTCGTTGGCCCCTAAAACACCCGGTAAGATTTTACCTGCAGAGAGAATATCCGACGTACGTCTCTGATAATAGTCGAATGCACCTTTCAGACGGCTGTTTAGCAAATTAAAATCAAGACCGACGTTCCATTGAGTAACAGTTTCCCAGGTAATAGACTGGCTTACCAGTCCGCCTGGTGCCACTGCCTGTGGCTGATTGCTACCCATGATCCAGCCGATCTGCCCGGTTCCATAATTGGACAAATAAGCATACCATCCGTTATCCAAAGCCTGATTACCCAAACTACCGTAAGAACCTCTTAACTTCAATTCATCAAAGAAACTATTTGTCAAGTTTTTAAACCATGCTTCTTCCGATAATTTCCATCCTACAGAAAAAGAAGGGTTAAAAGCAGCACGGTCATTTTTAGGGAATTTGGAAGAAAGGTCATAACGTCCGTTTAGTTCCAGCAAATATCGATCGGCTAATGCATAATTCACACGGAAGAAACCGCTACGGGTAGCCCAGGAACCCTCGCCATTGCTTACATATTTTTCTCCGGTAGCGGCATCCATGGAAGGTACGTCATTCGCTATCAGACTTTCACGGCTGGCACTAAAGCTACGGGTATGTTTACTTTCCTGGTTATAACCAAGCATCACTTTAAAATAATGCTCTCCGAATGTCTTTTCATAATCTCCGAAAAAGTTGAATGCATTATAGGTATCATTATTCTGCGATTCAGATACCGAGTTTGGATTTGTCCAGGTAAATATCTGAAGGAACTGCCCGTCCGCACCATACTCATTGAATGACTTCATATGGAACTTATTGTGTTCGGCATAATAATTGAATGTATAATCCATATTAACCGTCATGCCTTCCAGCGGTGTCAATTTCATTGTAACCGTATTCCAGAAGTCATTCTTGTCTGTCTTACGGCCACCATTCGAAAGAACAGCCGGGAAATTGGTAAAATTACCCTGTCCGGCCCAGTTCCCGTCCGGATGTTTAACCGGCATGATCGGGCGTGTATCGCCTCCCATAAAGTTATCGCCATGGGTCCTATCCTGATTCAAACCCGACAGGTTCGTACGGTTATAAGTCGTCTTCATCGACAAATGCAGCCAGTCGTTAACATCATAATTAATATTGTTCATGATATTAAACTTTTTGAATTCCTCATTTCCGTATTTCAACAAAGAACCCTGATTCAGATAGCCCAGAGAAGTATAATAAGTAGCTTTCTTTGTACCTCCACTGATATTCACACCGTAATTTTGTATCGGATAAGTTTTTTTGTACAGCTCTTTCATCCAGTTAGTGTTACCGCAATACGTATAATTAGTACCGTTCTTACTTAAATTAGGATTTGAAGAGACATAAACAGGAGAATTATTGACAGGATCATTATAATATGCCTGGACATGCTCCATAAATTCTTCATCAAACTGCGAATAAAGTGCCCGGCCGGAGGTATTATATTCTGCCGTATTCATCCAGTTTACCCATTCCATAGAATTCATATAAGTAGGACGGGTAGTCGGACCGTTAAAAGAAACGGATGCATCAAAAGAAACCTGCGTAGGCTGATCTTTCCGTCCTCCTTTAGTCGTGATAAGTACTACACCATAGGCAGCACGTGTACCGTAGATAGCAGCTGAAGCGGCATCTTTCAATACAGAGACCGATTTAACATCCTGAGGATTGATCAGGTTCGGATCCATTTCCACACCATCGACCAGCACCAACGGGCTACTACCACTTAAAGCTGTCGTACCACGAATATTAAAGGAAGAACCTGAGCCCGGACGGCCACTGGTGGTCACATTCAAGTTAGGGATAGCCCCCTGCAAACCTTGTCCCAGATTGACAATAGGACGGTCTTCCAATACCTTACTGTCAATAGCGGATACGGCTCCCGTCAAATTGGCTTTTTTCACAGTTGCATAACCTACTACTACAACTTCTTCCAAAGCTTTGGAATCTTCTTTCAGCACTATTTTCAAAGCTGTTTGCCCCGTATAGGCGAATTCCTGAGTAACAAACCCAATATAAGAAACCTGGATAATATCACCCTTTTTCACATTTTCCAATGTAAAGTTACCATCCATATCGGTAACATTTCCATTCGTAGTTCCTTTCACAATAACAGAAGCACCGGTAATAGGCCCCAAGGCATCTTCCACAACTCCACTTACTTTCCCACTTTGCTGGGGAACGCTAACATTTTGCTTTTCAGGTGCAATATCTGCAAAAGCACCAACAGGAACAGCTAAGGCTCCCGACAGCAAAATTAGACTTACTAACTTAGTTTTTTTCAGCATAAAGTTATAATTTAAAGAATACATCTTTTATAAAAAGAGCGACAACATTATAGGTGAGATCGTATATTCACACTCAGACGATGAATTTTGACGAACTTTTTATTCTCATTTGCTTGACATTATTTTATCTAGTTCTGAAAGAACTCTGTCGCGTTATGGATGTATTTATTTTCAAGCAATGAATCCTACTCCACCGGACTAATAAATAGTAAGATAGAATAGCTAATTACCAATTTATTGATAGGAGTTTTTGCGCACACATGTGTTGAATTCGTTAAATTTGAATTACAATGCCATATTTTTATATAATAAAACTATGTTTAAATAAATATTTTAATATATTTGTCACATATAAACAGAGTTCTTTCAGAACTACATGTTTCCAAGGAGTCTTACCCAAATTACACAAGCAACAATATTCAAAGCCACACATATACACCAGCAATATCTGCATTATAAATTCCCGATTTGCTTCCCAATTGAAACGATAAGAAAAAATTCAAACATTTTTAACCGTTTCATATTCTCACATTTCCTAATTCTTGTTACTTTTGTGGTGAGTATTCTTCGGGGCAGGGCGTAATTCCCTACCGGCGGTGACAGTCCGCGACTCCTCTGTATCACAGGGGACTGATCTGGTGTAATTCCGGAACCGACAGTTAAAGTCTGGATGAGAGAAGAAGACATTATAATGTATAATATAATATCTGCCTATATATTTATATATGTAGGAGAATGTTATATGTAATACCTTCCGCCCTGTTGTAATACCTTAATTATAAACAACTACTTAAAAACAGGGTTTGAAAATGAAAACGATCAAAGATTTCGGCATCGATTACAAAGCACGTGTAGAAAAAGCAATCAGTTACTTACAGGCAGGCAAGGGGATTCTACTTGTCGATGACGAGAACAGGGAAAATGAAGGCGACATTATTTACTCCGCAGAAAAAATGACGGTAAAAGATATGGCATTAATGATACGCGAATGTAGCGGTATCGTCTGCCTCTGCCTCACCCCTGAAAAATGCGACTCACTCGGATTACGTCAGATGGTAGGAGAGAACACAAGTAAGAATCAGACCGCATTCACCATCTCGATAGAAGCCAGAGAGGGAGTTACCACCGGCGTATCGGCAGCCGACAGGATACAAACGATCAAAACAGCCATTGCACCTGATGCAAAACCGGAAGACCTGTCACACCCGGGACACGTTTTTCCCCTGCAGGCCAAAGAGAACGGAGTACTGGAAAGAAGAGGACATACGGAAGGAAGCGTCGACCTGGTCAAACTAGCCGGATTGGGCGATACAGCCGTTTTATGTGAATTGACCAACGAGGACGGAACGATGGCCCGTTTACCGGAAATCATGCACTTCGCCCGGCAACATGAGATGACGGTAGTTTCCGTCGACGATATATGCCGCTACCGGACTGAAGCGTAGTCAAGCTCCCAACGTACCGCCCCTGAAAAAAACAGGAATAAAATCATCCGAACTGTTCTATATTCAACTCTGCAGCCAACATGCCGGGTATAGAATTTGCAAATGTTTTAAAGTGGTCAGAATTAGCATGAAGATTAAACGCATCTTCATCTATATACCTTTCATAGAAAATAAAGAACTTCGGATCAAAAGGAGACTGGTAAAGATGATAACTGATATTACCGGCCTCCCGATGTGTTGCATCGACTAATGTTTTAGCGACTTCAATAAATGCCACATCCTGACCTTCTTTTACCTGAACTCTGCAAACAATCGTTTTCATCTTAATTAGTTATTTGAATGTAAATAATAATGATATCAATACAAAGATAACAACATGCGACACGAATATCAACTAAACAATACTACATTTCTATTAAATATATGATAAAGATCAATGAGAGACCGACTTCGAGAAAATATTAATAACGACAACACCGGCAATGATTAAAGCCAATCCCAGTACAGCGGGTAAATCCAGAGACTGTTTGAAAAAGAGGAGTCCGATAAGGGAAATCAGAACCACCCCTACTCCCGACCAAATCGCGTAAGCAATTCCCACAGGAAGCGTCTTCAGCGTCAATCCCAGAAAATAAAAAGCACAAACATAAGCAATTACCGTGATCACCGACGGCACTAGCTTTGTAAATTGAGCAGATGCTTTCAACCCACTTGTTCCTACCACCTCCAGCATTATCGCCAGAAACAGAAAAATAAATTGCTTCATAACTTGATATTTCTATTTTGCAGTGCAAAATTAGCAGGTTGGAACCGGATAAAAATTATCCTATGGTAAATTCAACAACAAAGATTATCTAAAGATAGTAAACATTATGGAACAAAGACCGTACATTTCGACAACATTTTTCCAATTTATACCTATATTTGCCGTGAATCTATCAATCAATGAAAAACAATCGATATGCAAACTCTTTCTAAAATCCCTCGCATCGAGGTGGTAGACGCCCTGCGCGGTTTTGCTGTATTAGCAATTATTCTTGTTCATAATCTGGAACACTTTATCTTCCCGGTATATCCCGACCCTGCCAGTCAACCGGAATGGCTGAATATCCTGGACGAAGGCGTGTTCAGTGTTACCTTCTCCCTTTTTGCGGGGAAAGCGTATGCTATTTTTTCGTTGCTATTCGGCTTTACATTTTACATTCAATATACCAACCAACAGATAAAAGGGAAAGACTTCGGATACCGTTTCCTCTGGCGCCTGCTTTTGCTGACCATTTTCGCAACGCTGAACGCAGCCTTTTTCCCGGCAGGAGATGTGTTATTACTATTCTGCGTAGTCGGACTATTCCTCTTCCTCGTCCGCAAATGGAGCGACAAAGCTGTGCTGGCCACTGCGATCATCCTGTTGCTGCAACCTGTCGAATGGTTCCATTACATCGCCAGCCTGTTCAATCCTGAATATACCTTACCGAATCTGGGGGTCGGCGATATGTATAAGGAAGTTGCCGAATATACCAAAGAAGGTAATTTCTGGAAATTCATCTGGGGCAATGTTACGTTGGGACAGAAAGCCAGTTTGTTCTGGGCGATCGGTGCCGGACGCTTCCTGCAAACAGCCGGGTTATTTATGCTGGGATTACTGATCGGCAGAAAGCAACTGTTCGTTACTTCCGACAACAACACCCGTTTCTGGGTAAAGGCGCTTATCGTCTCTGCGATCCTGTTCTGCCCGCTTTACCAGCTAAAAGTGACGCTGTATGATAACAGCGACGCCGTTATGATAAAACAAACAGTCGGTGTCATCCTGGATATGTGGCAGAAATTTGCTTTCACAGCCGTATTGGTTTCCTCTTTCGTCCTGCTTTATCAGAAAGAATCATTCAAGAAACTGACTTCAGGCTTGCGTTTTTACGGAAAAATGAGTCTGACAAACTATATCTCTCAGTCTATTCTGGGAGCTATCATCTATTTCCCGTTCGGATTATACCTGGCTCCTTATTGCGGATACACAGTCAGTCTGCTGATCGGTTTCGTTTTGTTCCTGTTGCAGGTTAGTTTCTGTAAATGGTGGTTGAAGGGACATAAACAAGGGCCACTGGAAGGTATATGGCATAAACTGACCTGGATCAATTACAAATAATATTCATTTCAAAAGTTGACAGTTGACAAATGACAGTTAAACTTCGTGCCAGATAAATAAATCTACCGAAAGCCGAAATAACTATCACTTGTCAACTGTCAACTGAAAAATATTTCACATTCTATAGCTTCCCTATCTCCTCAACCGGCAATCCCGTACATTTTGCAATGTCGGTAATTTTCATACCCATACATTTCATATTGGCAGCTGTCTGGTGTAAGGCTTCCGCTTTTCCTTTGGCTTCTCCTTCGGCAAGCCCCTCGATCCGGCCTTCCCATTTGGCGGTATCAAGCACGTCGTTCTGGATCATGATCACATTCAGGTGTTCGTCATACGCATGACGTTCCTGCAAAGACATCGAATAGTATTTCAGCTTTTCACGTGCTTCACGAAGGCCCGGCGTTGTCGTGTCAGGACGGATCGTACCGTCTTTCAGGTATTTGATCCATTCGTCCAGAGGTGTCGAGGCAAC